>NZ_JBQFPJ010000004.1:0-318724 GCF_056534475.1 Ruegeria sp. D4 | reverse complement strand
CGGTCTCTCCCGAGCGTCTCAACCGTCTTTCCAGTCCGTCAGGCCGTCTCCCCGACCCGTCAGCACCGCCTCAGCAGCGCCGGTGAAGGGGGTTCTAAGCATAACACTTATCAGCCGCAAGCGAAAAAACACGTTCTGCGGAAATTTTTTGCGAAGAGCGATTTTCTGAAATAATATCAATATTATAAGATGCCATACTGCCCTAGAATCCATACCCTCATCACGGTTAGCAGGCGGAACCCTTTGTTGGAATCGTACGGGGACCAGCACCAGCACACAATATATAGAGGCTACGTGGATACACTACACAAGAAGCCACGACTCGGATTGTGCGAGTCGCCGGTCTTTTCGTGTCTGAATCGCCAAGTTTGGCGATACGATTCACACAACAAGGCACATTGGTGATCGATTTCCCGCACCCATTTGCCAACAGGCGATAACCGGAGATACATCCAGCCAAACACTTGCACACGCACGCCAGATGCGGTCAGGTTCCCGGGCGACTGAAACTGTGCTGGCTATGGCAAAACATGAATACCGTTGATCCTTTCCCAATGGTTCGAACCGTCGGCCTTGACGGCATTCTGGTGACCTACGCCGATACCATGACAGAACGGTCAAATCGTGCAGCGCTGGCGTTTCGGACAGAAGTTGAAAGCCGGAACTGGGAAGGTGTGTGCGAAACATCGACCTCTCTTGCATCGGTCTACATTCGGTTCGATCCGTTACGCCTGCACTATCGTGAGTTGGAGATTCGCGTCCAAGCGCTTCTGAAACAGCACGACTGGTACAATGCTGCTTTGCCTTCGGGCCGCAAGCTGTGGCGAGTGCCAACGGTATTTGGCACGGAACTGGCACCCCAACTGGAGGACGCCGCCAGGGCGGCCGGGCTGACAGCAAGTGAAGCGATTCATCGGCTTGGCCAGTCCCGGGTTCGTGTGCTGACAATCGGCTTTGCACCGGGGCAGCCATATCTCGGGCCATTGGGTCCGGAGTTCAACATTCCCAGACTGAAGGATTTGAACCCGATGGTGCCAGAAGGGGCTTTGGTTCTGGCAATCTCGCAGTTCGTGCTGTTCTCCGGCCCAACGCCGACCGGATGGCGGCATGTGGGGCAGACTGCCTTTCGCTGTTTCCGGCCCGAGAGCGATCCGTGCTTTGCATTGAATCCTGGGGACGAAATGCAATTCGAACCCGTCTCACGTAAGGAGTTGGAACATATTCAGGCAACAAACAGTGACGGCACAGGTGGCGCGACCTGTCAGGAGATTATCTGATGAGTCTGATCGTCCATCGCATTGGCCCATCTTGCACGCTCCAGGATCAGGGACGCTCTGGCTATCTGGATCAAGGTCTTTCAAGGTCAGGAGCCGCCGATAATCTTGCATTGCACGAAGGCGCGGCCCTGTTGGGGCAAAGCCCGGAATGTGCAGCTTTGGAATTGGCGGGGACCGGGGGGGAGTTCGAAGCCACCCGGACCATTCGCATCGCTTTGACCGGTGCACCGATGCAGGCCAGCATTGATGGCAGCGCCGTCGCGTGGCACGCCTCGCACAGTTTGGAGACCGGGCAGCGATTGGTAATCGGGGCGGCGCTTCAAGGCAACTATGGCTACCTGCATCTGGGCGGTGGCGTTGATGCCGAGGTTTTTCTTGGGTCCCGCTCGACCCACCTGACCGCCAGGATCGGGCAACCATTGCAGCCTGGCGATGTTTTGGTTGCTGGATCTGACAACGGCAATACTGGGATGAAACTGCGCCCCGATGATCGGTTTTCGGGTGGCGTACTGCGCGTTGTCAGAAGTTTTCAGACCCCTCTGTTTGACAATGCAACCCTGGACCGCTTTGCCGCCACCGAGTTCCAGCGGGGCACGCGGGCCAATCGGATGGGCATGCAACTGGAGAGTGATGGCGACGGCTTTGCCGCCAAAGGCCAGCTCAATATTCTGTCCGAGGTCATTACGCCCGGCGACATCCAGATGACCGGCACTGGAAACCCCTTCATTCTGCTGCCCGAGTGCCAGACCACTGGAGGTTACCCGCGTATCGCTACCGTTCTACCATGCGATTTGCCGCGCGCTGCGCAGACCCCGGCGAGTGGAAAGATTCGGTTTTCGTTTGTCACCATGGACGAGGCCCTGAACCTGCATGCCGCTTACCAATCTGAACTTGCGCGCCTGCCGGGCCGTGTCGAGGCACTTGTGCGCGATCCGCATGACATCGCCGACCTGTTGTCTTACCAATTGATCGGCGGAGTCGTCTCTGCCACCGACTAAGGAGATATGCCGATGCCCCGCGTCGATCTGAATGCCGATATGGGTGAAAGCTTTGGACCCTGGAAATTGGGGGACGACGAGAACCTGCTAAAGATCATCACCTCGGCCAATATAGCCTGCGGCTTTCACGCGGGCGATCCGGATGTGATGGCAAAAGCAATGGCCACTGCCGCTGAAAATGACGTCGGCATTGGCGCGCATCCCGGCTTCCCGGACCTTCAGGGCTTCGGACGGCGCAACATGAAAGTGCCGCATGCCAGCCTGCGCAATCTGGTGCGGTATCAATTGGGCGCCGCCATTGGGGTGGCGAAAGCAGTGGGGACCCATGTACGCCACCTGAAGCTTCATGGCGCGCTGGCCAACATGTGCTCGGTCGATCTAGACATGGCGCGGGCTTGCTATCAGGGTGCCTTGGACGTGGACCCGGACATCATCATAATGGTTCTGGCAGTAACCCGGCAGGAAGAAGCCGTGCGCGAACTGGGCTGCAACTGGGTGGGCGAGATCTTCGCCGATCGCGCTTACAACGATGATGGCACTCTGGTCGACCGCAGCCTGCCCGGAGCCTTCATTCACGACGCCGACATCGCCGGGCCACGCATTCTGAACATGGTCCGGGAGGGCGCAATCATCACCGAAAGCGGGAAGCGGCTGGAAACTTCGATTGACACGATCTGTTTGCACGGCGACGGACCGACCGCTGTTCAAATCGCCCGCTCGGTACGTCAGAACCTGATTGACGGCGGGGTCGAGGTCACAAAATTCACCAGATAGACAGGTCTTCGCAACCATCTGCCCCCAGTATCTTACTGTTGCCCGATTGTCGGCCAGCCCCTAGCATGTGCGCAAGTGCATGTTCTGAATACTGTAATTAAAATAACGTAATTCGCGATGGTTGGTCCGGCCAATCCTGTCGCAGCCTGTTTTCTCGCAAGGAGGCACACAAATGTCTTTCGACCTGATGTCGTATCAGCCCAGAGGCGACAAGAAGAATTCCGAATTTTTCGCTGAGTATCTGCCAATGATTTATGAGCGGCGGACCAGTTCCGGAATTGCTGATCAGGTCGGACCAATGCGGGCGATTGTCATTCAGGTCGAACCGAATGCGTTGTTCGACACGATGGTCGAACTTTACGTGATGACGCCGTATCGCCACTCGGCAAGCTATCTTGGGGCGACGCACAAATTCGCGGTAATGCACTCTCATCCCGAATATCCGTCGCTGATCATCATGGCGCCGCTGAGCGACACGTTCGAGGATTTCATACCCCGCATCAACCGCATGTACCCTCTGGCGCGCAAAACACCGCAAACCCGCTACGTGGGTGAGGTGTTCGCGGCCTCGGACCTGAATGATCTGAGCAAAACGCTGGAAGATCAGAACATCCGATTTGAATATAGCGGTGATACCGAGAACCCGTTTTACACGCTGGACGGATTCCGCTTTACCACCCCGTCGGATTTCACCTGCAACCGGGTCGGCTATTCCTCACATGATTTCAATGATCCCGACAGCCTGGGCCTGGGCGACCGCGTCTTGCTGAGCGACGCCGAGAAGCAGCGGCTGCACGAGGCGGCGGCCTTTGCAGAAGACACCAAGATCGGTCCCTTGATGCTGGGGTTCGACCATCTGGCCACCCGTGTTCTGGCCGGTGAGCGGGAAGATGCGATCCTCGAGTTCCTGACCATGGTTCCCTACTATTTCTGGGGGGCGTACAACATCTTTGACATGAACTCGTCTACGAACGTGAACCGGAACGCCAATGTCGATGACGACAAGAAATCGCCTGCCAAGGTGTTCACAGCCAACAACACACCGTCATTCGTGAACTCATTTGCCAAGCTGCCGATGCCGACCGAGGATTTTGTCCGCAATTTCGGACGTCGCCTGCATCACATGGCCGTCGAAATATTGGATGGCGATCACGGCGCGGGTGAAAAGAACGTCGATTTCGTGGTGAACACTCTCAAGGACAAGGGCGTACCGTTTCTGGCCCATGTGGTGGGCGAATGCAAAGACGACCCAAACCTTAAACAGATCTTCTCGAAACACTCGAAGAATACATTGCTGATCACCGAGTACATCGAACGCTGCCACAAGTATGACGGGTTCTTCACCAAGGACAACGTCGCTGCCCTGACAGCCGCCGCCGGTCAGGATGAACAATACGAACACGGCCACGTATTCGACTGAAAAAAGGCTGCGAGGGGAACTCGCAGCCCAGACCCATCCAGGAGAGAATATGCCGGACCTTATGATGGCCCGATCATGAAACATGTGACATTGCGCGCCTGCAGGCGGCGGCAGGCCAGATCGGCCTGTTCGCGGGTCATGCCCTGAAAGGTGGCGTCAAACCCGCGCGAGCTTTGGTTCACCTTGCGCAAAGTGCCTTCCAGCGTGGTCATCTCCGACAGCGCCGTTTTCAACAGAATCTTCTCAGCTTCATACCGGGTTGTGTAGCGTCCCACGTTCACGCCCCAAAGGTGCCCACCTGACGTAGACAGGCGGGTAACGACCTCCTGCTCGGGTTCGGGCTCCTTTGCAGGTTCGGCCGACGCCAAAACCAGATTGTCCGGGCGAAGCGCCGGACGCGTGTCCGAATTTTCGACAGGAGGTGCGGTCGGCGCGATATCTGCCGCCGCAATCGCTGCCGCTATCCCGTCCTGAATACGCTCTCCGTTCTCGGCTGCTGTTTCGGCGACGGTTCCTGCCACCTGCACCGCACCACCAGCGGTTGGGCGAAGGACCGGTCGCAGGCTTTTTTCCGGCGCGCCTACAAGGCTGGCGACCTGCGTAGCGCTGCCCAGCCCGGCGTTTCCTGCATAGGCAGGACGTGCGGGTTTGCGAATTGGCGCGCGCGAAGGAGCCCGGCGGAAACCCATGTCCAGCAGTTCGGCCACCTTGGCGTTGCGCGACGCGCCCGACTTGCCGCCAAAGACAGTTGCAATGATCCGTTCATCCTTGCGCTTGGCCGATGCAACGAGGTTGAAGCCCGCAGCCCGTGTGTATCCGGTTTTGATCCCGTCCGCGCCTTTGTACGCAGCCAGCAACCGGCGGTTGGTGTTGGGCACGGTCTTAATGCCCGCATGCGTCGACTGACGCGAAAACAGGTTATAGTACTGCGGATAATCATAAAGCAGATGGCGCCCCAGCGTTGTCATGTCGCGGGCTGTCGACAAATGACCCGACTCGGTCAAGCCATGCGCGTTCTTGAAGGTCGTGCGGCTCATCCCCATCGCCTTGGCCGTCCGCGTCATGCGGCGGGCAAAGGCTGCCTCGGACCCGCTGAGAGTAATCCCGATGGCCGTGGCCGCATCATTGGCCGATTTTACTGCGGCTGCGCGGATCAGGTAGCGGAACGCGATGGTTTGTCCGGTCCGCAGGCCCAGTTTTGAAGGCGGCTCGGAAGCAGCCTTGCTGGTGATCCGAACCGGCGTATCCAGCGTGATTTCACCGTTACGCACCGCCTCGAACGCAATGTATAGCGTCATCATCTTGGTCAGAGAGGCCGGGTGAAGGCGCGTATCGGCGTTGCGCGAATGAAGAACCTCACCGGTGCGCGCATCAATCACCATCGCCGCGTAGGGTGCTGCAATGGCCTGCAATGGCACAAAAACAAGTAACCACAACAGTGCTGTAAGGAATAAGCCCATTCGGGCTGGAACTGTCCGCCGAATCTGCACGATCTTTGCCTCTGTCTGCCTCGCACCGCCGGGTTTTCCCGGTCGGCTTCATTTATTTTGTTGGCAACAAGGCTAGCACAGGGCTGTCGCTAAATAAACCGAAAGCTGGGCAATTCGCCAATTCGTGACGCCTAACAAAACCCCAATATGTAGCGGCGCGACCAAATCCGCCCACTAGATGCACACCCCGGACTCGGGTTTGGTCACGGTAGATCAAGAATTTATGAAACTGAGACCTATTGGCAACATCAGGTCAGTCCCCTGACGAGATCGACCAGATCGCCCAGATCCGCAAGCTCGTGGAATCGCGGATTGTCGCTGGGGGTTTCTGCCTGCTCGACCTCCCAAACCAGCCCGTGCGGTACATGAACGCCCCATGCGCCGGCCTGAATTGGCGCAACGACATCCGACCGCATCGAGTTGCCGACCATCATGGAAGCCAGCGGACCATCGCCATGCTGTTCGAAAATCCCGCGATAAACCTCCGGTGTCTTTTCCGAGACAATTTCCACGTGATCAAACAGATCGCCCAATCCCGACTGTGCCAGTTTCCTTTCCTGATCGATCAGATCTCCCTTTGTGATCAGAACCACACGGTGGGTTTCACATACACCTTCGATGGCGGCCTGCGCATGCGGCAAAAGCTCGATCGGGTGGGCCAGCATCTCCTGCCCCGCATTGACAAGCTGCCGAATGACGGATGCGGGCACCCGATCCTCTGTCACTTCGATCGCAGTTTCGATCATGGACAGGGTAAAGCCCTTGATACCGTATCCGTAGTGCCGGATATTCCGCTTTTCGGCAGCCAACAGGCGATCCATCAAGTGATCGCGGTCCGCGTGATCGGCCAGCAGATCCGCGAAATGGGCTTGGGTGAGCTGAAAGAATCGCTCGTTGTGCCACAATGTGTCGTCTGCATCGAAGCCGATGGTGGTCAGTTTTTCATGCATTCCGATACGTCCGCTTGCTCTTTCCTCTGACGCCAACGACGTTATATAAGCGCTCAGATAAACCGAAGCCTGAATCGAATTGTTACACGCGATGCTGCATTACCAATGGATGATGTCTGACCAATCGGACGACGATGCGAACTCGTCGGTCCTTGTGCAGACACGCCCCAAGACCAAGCGTCCGCCATTATACAAGGTTCTGCTGCTGAACGACGACTACACGCCGATGGAATTTGTGGTGCATGTACTGGAGCGATTCTTCGGGATGACCCATGCGCAGGCGTTCGAGATCATGCTGACGGTCCATAAGAAGGGTGTTGCCGTCGTGGGTGTCTTCAGCCACGAGATCGCCGAAACCAAAGTGGGACAGGTAATGGATTTCGCCCGCAGGCACCAACACCCCCTGCAATGCACCATGGAAAGAGAAGAGTAAGCAAAAGCGGCCGGGCCTGATGCTCCGAGCCGGACCTCTTGCCGGTATCACACATGACGTCACGTATTGATCTTGCTCTGGAAAGCGGTCTGGTGCTGTCGCAGCCGCTGACCGTGATCGGCCCTTCGCCGGATTGCAGTCTTTCCGCTCTGCCACGCGGAACTCAGTTGGTTCAGCCCTTCAAACCCTTCCACGACCATTTCGCGACGTTGGGTTTCGATGTCACGTCGGCATCTGAGGAACCGTGCGAGGACGCAATTGTCTTTTTGCCACGCGCCAAAGCGCTTGCCCGGTCCATGATTCATCAGGCGTGTCACCATGCCAGCGGTAGGGTCGTCGTCGACGGCGGCAAAACGAATGGCGTTGACAGCATTCTCAAAGATGTTCGCAAACGGGTGCCTGTCGAGGGACCGATTGCAAAGGCGCATGGCAAGATTTTCTGGTTCCAGTCCGACAAAACGGCCTTTTCCGACTGGGCCGCGCCGGAAGTTCAGCACGCTGACGGCTATCTAACAGCCCCCGGTGTCTTTTCGGCTGACGGTATTGATCCGGCATCGGCATTGCTGGCGCAGGTACTTCCTGAAAATCCGGGGCCTCGGGTTGCCGATCTCGGCGCGGGCTGGGGATTTCTTTCGGCCAAACTGCTGGAACGAGCCGAAGTTCGCACGCTGCATCTTGTTGAGGCCGATCATACAGCGTTGACCTGCGCCCGCTCTAACGTGACTTCTCGGGTTGCGTGTTTTCATTGGGCTGATGCCGTGACGTGGACAGCGCCCGAGCCCTTGGACACGGTGATAATGAACCCACCGTTTCACACCGGAAGAAGCGCTGAACCTGCGCTGGGCCAGGACTTTATCAAGGCGGCAGCACGCAACCTGACCCGCAATGGCGAACTGTGGATCGTCGCAAACCGGCATCTGCCCTATGAGGCCACGTTGTCAGACTGTTTCAGGCAAGTTGAAGAGGTCGCCGGTGACAACCGTTTCAAGGTGTTCCACGCCTCTCGCCCTCGCCGGTGATCCCGGTTAACCTGCGCCAAACCTCCGGAGGAAGCTCATGTCGTTTTCCATTTCAGGCAAAACCGCAATCGTAACAGGCGGTGCCAGCGGCGTCGGTCTGGCAATCGGCCGTCATTTTGCGGATGCGGGTGCAAACGTCATGTTCGCGGATATGGACGAAAAGCGATTGATCGAGGAGTTGGGGGAACAGGCAGATGACAGCAACATTCGGTATTTCGCAGGCGATCTGCGCGAGAAGCTGACCATTGCCAATTTGCTTTCCGCAACCATCGATGCCTTCGATCAGGTGGATATTCTGGTCAATGGATCAAGACAGGTCCGGCAGACGGACCCGCTGGATGCGGAAGACGACTCGGTCCGTGATTTGCTGAACCAAAACCTGATGCCTGCCTTGCGGCTCAGTCAGCTGGTTGCCAAACGCATGACGAAACAGGCCGAAGATCAGGATGATGGCCCTGCGGGTTCGATCATCAACTTGTCTTCCATAGCGGCGCGGCGCACGCACCCCGATTTGCTGGCTTATTCTGTCTCGACCGCTGCACTGGATCAGATGACGCGTTCTCTGGCGGTTGCACTGGCGCCGAACCGTATCCGCGTCAATTCCATCGCATTGGGCTCGGTCATGAGCGCGTCACTGCAATCAACCCTGAAAGAAAACCGCGATTTTCGCAAAGACATTGAAAAACATACACCTTTGGCCCGGATTGCTGCTCCGAACGAACTGGCGGAAACCGCGCAGTTTCTGGCCTCTGATGCGGCCGGCTTCATTACTGGTCAGATCATGACAATCGACGGAGGCCGAACCCTGCTGGATCCGGTCGCCGCTCCAGCGCACTGAGACAAATGTTCGAAAACGAAAAATCCGCCGCTGCCGCATGGTTCCGCCAATTGCGTGATGAAATCGTTGATGCGTTCGAGTCTCTGGAGGATACACATGAGACCGGGCCGTTTTCGGACGCCGCAGCCGGACGTTTTGAAGTCAAACAAACCACGCGGCAATCAGAGGATGGATCGGACGCAGGTGGCGGGTTGATGTCGGTCCTGCGCGGTGGGCGCGTTTTTGAAAAAGTCGGTATCAACGTCTCGACCGTGTACGGATCACTGGGCGAGCGTGCGCAGCAGGCCATGGCAGCCCGCAAGGGTATTCCGGGGATGACCGAAGACCCCAGGTTCTGGGCCTCGGGCATCAGCCTTGTCGCGCACATGCAAAACCCGCACGTACCGGCGGTGCACATGAACACACGGATGTTCTGGACACCACATGCCTGGTGGTTCGGGGGCGGTTCAGACCTGAACCCCTGCATTGAATATGACGAGGACACTGCGCATTTCCACGCCACCCAAAAAGCCCATCTGGACCCGCACGGGCCAGGACATTACCCGCGGCTGAAGGATTGGGCTGACGAGTATTTCTATATCCCTCACCGGAAAAGGGCACGCGGGGTTGGCGGCATATTCATGGATGATTACTGCACCGGCGACTGGCAGGCTGATTTTGCCCTGACCCAGGACATCGGCCGCGCATTCCTGCCTGCGTTCCTGCCTTTGGTGGAAAGGCGTCGGGTCCAGGGTTTTGATGACACACACAAGAACGCTCAGCTTGTGCATCGCGGGCTTTATGCGGAATACAATCTGGTCTACGACCGGGGCACCAAATTCGGACTGGAAACCGGGCACGATCCGGACGCCGTTCTGATGAGCCTGCCGCCTATGGCCAAATGGGTCTGATCAATCTCGTTCAGAACCCGAAATCCATGAAATTGTCATAGCAATAGTCCTGTGCCGACGCCGCCGTCATGTTCGCGCCTACCCGTTTGACGGTGACGGAATAGCCCGGGCTGGTATCGGCACCCTCGGGCGGTGTCAGCGAGAACTGTACAGTCCTTGCTTTGGGCACATAGGCGCCGGCAATATATATGCGTTGGTTGGACTTGGTTCTCAGCGTCCGGATTGCATAATCCCCTATACCACACCAGTACGCCACCGGGGCAGAAGTGCCGATCGCGGCAACCTCGTAGACACCGTTTGGCAGCGGCGTCACCGTGGTCCGAAACGCGGGCCGCACGGCAATGCCAAAACCGACCGCCTGTGCTATCCCCGGTAGGACGATCAACATCGCCAGAGCCGCAGTCTTTGCAATCCGCATCTTGATCGCCTCCGTGTAACCCAAGTTGTCTGATATAAAATAATAATTGCGCTGCGCGTCGAGTAAAGCCGTGGTCGCCTGCCCTTTTTCAGTGTTTTACCCCTGTGCATTTGGCAGACGGCTCGAATTTGCCGGGAAAACGAACGCCCTTTATTGACTCATGCTGCACCGGCACAATAGGAGAGGCCGGGTTGGTCGCATCGGGCGACCTGCGCATTTCCCTATGGAGTTCAAAGCAAATGTCTGACCTGCGTGAAACCGCGATGTCGTCCAAGGCCTGGCCCTTTGAAGAGGCGCGCCGGTTGCTCAAACGCTATCAGAAAGGGGCTCCGGATAAGGGGTATGTGCTGTTCGAAACCGGCTACGGCCCGTCCGGTCTGCCGCATATCGGAACCTTCGGCGAGGTCGCGCGGACCACGATGGTCAAGCGCGCATTCGAAGCGTTGTCGGATATTCCGACCAAGCTGATCTGCTTCTCGGACGATCTGGACGGGATGCGCAAGGTGCCAACCAATGTGCCGAACCCCGAGATTCTGGAGCAGCATCTGCAACGCCCGCTGACCTCGGTGCCTGATCCGTTTGGTGAATATGACAGCTTCGGCGAGCATAACAATGCGATGCTGCGGCGGTTTCTGGACACGTTTGGTTTCGAGTACGAGTTCTACTCGGCCAAGGAATTTTATGAGTCCGGGCAGTTTGACGAAGTGCTCAAGCGTGCGGTCGAGCGTTATGACGAGATCATGGCGATCATGCTCAAAAGCCTCCGGGAAGAGCGCCAGCAGACCTATTCGATCTTCCTGCCCCTTCACCCCGAAAGCGGGCGGGTGATGTATGTGCCGATGAAGAAGGTCTGCGCCGAGACCTATACTGTGACCTTTGACGATGAGACCGGTAAGGAATGGACGGTTCCTGTCACCGGTGGCCACGTCAAACTGCAGTGGAAGCCGGATTTCGGTGCGCGCTGGGCGGCGCTGGGTGTGGATTTCGAGATGTATGGCAAGGAACATGCCACCAACGAGAAAATCTACGACGCAATCTGCCGGGCCCTGGGTGGTCGCGCGCCCGAGCATTTTTCTTACGAGCTGTTTCTGGATGAGAACGGGCAGAAGATCTCTAAATCCTCCGGCAATGGCGTGTCGATTGATGAATGGCTGACCTACGCACCGACCGAGTCGCTGGCATATTTCATGTATCAGAAGCCCAAGACGGCAAAACGGATGCATTTCGACGTGATTCCAAAGGCTTATGATGAGTATCATCAACAGCTGCGCGCCTATCCGGGGCAGGATCTGAAAGCGCAATTGAATAACCCGGTTTGGCATATCCATGGTGGAGATGTCCCTGAATCCACGCTGATGGTTCCGTTCGCCATGCTGCTGAATCTGGCATCGGTATCTGGTGCCGAAGACAAAGAAGCGCTGTGGGGCTTTATCCGTCGCTACGCGCCGGAGGCCACGGCCGACACGCATCCCGACTTGGATCAGGCGGCAGGCTTTGCGGTGCGTTACTTCAATGATTTCGTTAAGCCGACCCGCAAACATCGCGCACCGACGGATCAGGAACGCGAGGCGTTGGAGGCGCTGAAAGCCGCGCTGGAGGTTTATGACGGCCCAATTGAAGATGAGGCGCTGCAATCAGTGGTTTATTCCATCGGACGCGAGCGGTTTGATCCGATGCGCGGCTGGTTCACCGCCTTGTACGAAGTGTTGCTTGGCGCCTCTCAGGGGCCGCGTTTCGGCGGCTTCATTGCGCTCTATGGCGTGCCCGAAACCATCGCGCTGATCGAAAAAGCGCTGGCCGGAGAACTGGCCTGATTTGACCTGATCCCGCATGGGGCTACCCTTCCGTCAGGAGGTGCCCCCATGCGTCGTTCATTACTTGCCTTATCGTTATCTGTCGCAATGGCTACGGGCGTTTTTGCCCAAAGCTCCGAAATCGAGGCAAATATAGCGGCGCAGATTCAGGCGTTCAAAGTCGATGATTTTGATACCGCCTTTACTTTCGCCAGCCCGAACATCCAGCGTCTGTTCCAAAACCCCGATAATTTCGGGGCAATGGTTCGCAATGGATATCCGATGGTCTGGCGCCCGTCGGACCTGCGGTTTCTGGAACTGCGCGAAATTGCCGGGGCGTTGTGGCAGAAAGTTCTGATCGTGGATGGTCGCGGCCAAACCCATATCCTAGACTATCAGATGGTTCAGCAGGAAGACGGCTGGAAAATCAACGCGGTTCAGTTGCTGGGGAAAGCAGCCCCCACAGCCTGACGCAACACGACCGTCACGGTGACATGAGACCCGGTTAATCCCCATTGGGTATCCAGACTATCGCGCCCGGAATTCACCCGGGCAATGGTCTGGTGCGCGCCGCAATCTGATCGGCAGCGCTTGGGAAAGGGATTCGAATGAACAAGGCAATCACCGACGGCATCGTGTTTATGCCGCCTCCGTTCGCAGATGGTTTGGGCGTCTGGTCCAGCGGCGATGGCACCCCGGGGTCTCCGACATATGCAGGGTCGGGTACGGGCGCATTTGTGCCCTCGGATCCGAACTTTGCCAGATGTCTTGAAATCCTCAAAGTGAGCACGACCCAACACTTGCGCTATATGGGGCAGACGCCATTGCTGCCCGGCTGTTACCTGCAGATCAAGGCACGGGTCAAAGCCATCAGTGGTCCCTTGCCCACCGTCAGGATCGCAGGGTGGGCCGGTGGTGCCGGCGACGTGCACGTGACCGGTGTCGTCGAACAGGGGCCTGCCACGCAATTGTCGGGGTACGGCACAGTTCATGAGATTACCGCCATTGTCGGAACTGGCCAGCGGGCTGGCGTCGACATGGCGTGGGGCGCACAGGCACTGTATGGACATTTCGGTCTGGATATCGACGGGCCAAACGGGGCCGTGGTGCGCATTGACGATCTTCAGATCACCGACATCACGAGTGTTTTTCTGCGCGACATGATCAGCAGCGTGGATGTCACGGATTTCGGCGCAGTCGGCGATGGGGTTGTGGACGATTCCCTTGCGTTCGAAGCAGCCGATCAGGCGGCGGGGGGCCGTCGTGTGTTTGTGCCGCAGGGTACTTATTTGCTGGCAGAAAACACAACCATCGTGTCAGAAGTTGATTTTGCGGGCACCGTTACAATGCCCGACGACAAGATGCTGTTGCTGACCCAAGGTTTTGACCTGCCGACTTATATATCGGCTTTTGGCGATGAAGAGCTTGGCTTCAAAAAAGCGTTTCAGGCTTTGCTGAACAATTCAGATCATGAATCGCTGGATATGGGCGGGCGCAAGATTTCGGTGAGCAAGCCCATCGACATGGCCGCTGCCGTTCCCAATAAGAAAAGTGGTTTTTCAACCCGGCGCGTGATCCGCAATGGTCAGTTTGACGTCAAAAGCAGCTCGGCCTGGGACACCGAGATCTTCACCTCGGTCGCAACCTACAACCCTGCGGACCAAACACGGCTGACAAATGTCGCTAACGTCGCGAATATTCCGGTTGGTGCCCTGATTCAGGGCAATGGTGTCGGGCGCGAGATTTATGTCCGCTCGAAGAACGAGGGTGCCGGTGAAATCACGCTGAACGCGCCGATTTACAATGCTGCTGGCACACAGACATTCACCTTCACCAGCTTCAAGTATCTGCTTGATTTCAGCGGCTTCGACACGCTGCGGAAGTTCAGCCTGGAAGAGATCGAATTTCAGTGCAACAGCAGATGTAGCGCCATTCGTCTGGCTCCATCCGGCAGCACGTTTGCGGTCAGCAATTGCTTTATCAGCCGTCCCATGGATCGGGGGATCACATCCATCGGAACCGGTTGTCAGGGCCTGCTGATCGACAATTGCCAGTTCCTGTCTGCCGAGGAGTCCCTGAACGTTACCGATCGCCGTTCGATCGCCCTCAATGCAACAGCGAATGATGTCAAACTGCGGCACAATCGGGCGGTTCGGTTCCTGCATTTTGCTCTGTTGGGCGGCACCAAAAACTTGATTCTGGGCAATCATTTCTTTCAGGGCGACAGCATTCCGCAGGGGTTGCGAACCGCCGGGTTGATCCTGACGCGCACTTACAACAGTTCGACCATTGCTGAGAACTACATCGACAATTGCTACTTCGAATGGACGAATGAACGGGATGCCGCTCCGACCTATACGTCCGGCTATTCCTTCAGCGCGCTGAGTATCACAGACAATATTTTTTACTGTAGCGAGGCGCCGTCATGGTTCAGTTTCATCGTTATCCGACCGCACGGCCCCGGCCACTTCCTGAACGGCTTCATCGTCACCGGAAACAAGTTCCGGTCTTCGAGCGGGAGTATCTACAAGGCCGAACGCGTGGACACGAGCTTTGCGGACCTGAACAATAACGCGCACATGAATGTCACGTTCCAACACAATACATTCCACGGAACGCTGACGGATTCAGAAAACCCGGTTCGGGTGCAGCACAAGCAACAGACGCCATCCTTTGCATGGGGTGTGTTGTCGGTGGGCAAGCTTCCATTCGCGGGCAAAGCGCGGGGGTGTGACGCCGTGACCACGCTTGGTCCCCTGAGAACGGTGTTTGGCAGTGTGAGCCACGCGAGCCCATATGCCGAGCTCGAACAGGGTTTTGGCGCTCGCGACGTGATCCTCCGCTGGCCAGAGCAACTTAGCGGGGAAGTATCCGTTACCCTACGCATGGACAGCTGAGGCCGACATGGCCGTCCCCGGAGGACGGCCAACTCCCGCCGCATCAGAAGTCGCGCCACAAGGCAAATTTGATCCCGACGTTGCTTTGGAAGGCATTCCGTTCGGCACCAACAACCCAAGTTGTACTCCCGCCCTTTCGGCGGATCATCACTGACGGCCGTGCGCTCCAATAAACCGGACGGCCGGGGGTATATGTGCTTTCAAGCTGCAGCAGTGGATTGATCCATCGCTGAGATGACAGCCCCGCCGTCAGATCAAGTTTGCGAAACAGCGCATCGTGCGTGCGGTATTCCAAAGCTGCGTCGATCGCGATCCAGCCATTTCCCCAACCGCTTTCAAACCCATTTCCGTAAGACACAGTCGCCTTGTACAAGGCCCACGCGCTTTTTTGCCGGTGATGTGCGCCGACACCAAATTCGGCGGCAAACCGACCTTTGCGCCCAAGATCCGCGACCGGAGTACGGGCGAAAATCAAAGCGTGGCCATAAAGGTGTTGGTGCTCCTCGGCGTCTAGCCCAATCGTCAGTCCGGGGCGTAACCCCCATTCTGCATAAAGTGACGATTTGTATTCGTAGCTGCCGTCCTCGGTCCTGAATCCCGTGATTGCAGCCGCGACAGAGCCGGTATTCTGTTCCCTCAGCCAGGCCCCGGCAAAAACCGGACCGGCCAATGTCATCAGAAAAAGGAAAAGCAAGATGCGGATCATGACCGCACCTTCCCCGAGCATGGTTAACGGATCGTTAGTTTTTCGTTTGTTTTCTGGAAACTAATTCCCGAAGACACAAAACGAAACACGAGACGTTTCCGGTTCCTGTGTTAGGCTGAGAAAAGCCAAAGGAGATTCCAGATGCTACAGATTTCAAAATCCGCAAGCGTTCAGACTGTTATCACCACATTCGAAATGACACCGGGGACCTGTCAGGACCTGCTTGAGGCGCTGACGGATGCCTATGCGGAATTCATCTCAAAACAACCGGGTTTCGTATCCGCCGGTCTGCACGTCAACGATGCCCAAACCAGGATCGCAAACTACTCGCAATGGGAACGCCGCGAAGACTTCCTTGCCATGCTCCGCACTCCCGAGATGCGCGACCGGAACCGCAAGATCAATGAGCTGTGCAAAAGTTTCGAACCGGTCATGTATGATGTCGCGGAAACATTCGGCTGATCCTGACCTGAATCAAAGACCACAACTGAACTTGGGTTCAGTCTGAAAACCTGAAACGGAGGCTCGTGTCATGTATCACAACATTCTTGTACCCATTTCGTTCGATGTCGAACGTGACACGTCCGGACCACTGAAACTGGCGCAAATTCTGGCGACCCCTGAGGCAAAGGTCACGCTGCTGCATGTCGTTGAACATATTCCAAGCTACGCGATCTCGTACATGCCGACGGAATATCTGACCGAAGCCCGCAGGGCCATTCAGGCCGAGTTGGACAAACTGGCAGCAAATATTCCCAACGCGCGGGGCGTTGTCGTCGAAGGGCATTCCGGCCGGACGATTCTGGATTGGGCACAGGAGCATAAACCTGACCTGATCATCATCGCTTCCCACCGACCGGGCATGCAGGATCTGTTGCTTGGATCAACCGCCAACCATGTGGTGCGCCATGCGGCCTGCGCGGTTCACGTAGTACGCTGATATTCAGTCCTTCAGCATTCGCCATTCCGAGGCCAAAGCTTTGCCACAAATCCGGGCGAAGATCAGCGCGAAATGTTGAAAAGATCCGTACCACCTGAGCCCGAACTGAATCCGCGCGCCGCTCACCGGTATCGTCGGGCAGACGCGACGCGCAAAAGGGCTCTGTCCCCGATCCGCATTCTGTTCATGGTTCTGGCCCTGCCCCTGACTACGGCACTGGTCGCCGTCAACATCTATTTGCGGACGTCCGAGTACGAAAGAAACGACGCCATTATTCATCTTGTGGCGATGGCGGGGTGTGACACCGTTCTGAAGATTGTCCCGGGACCATTCGTCCGGGGCCAACCAGGGTATCATGAACGCAACGATCCAAATGGCGACGGTGTCGCCTGCGGGATTCTCAATCAAGCCTCTTCGACCGGACAGACACAACAACGCCCCCCAGCCACGAGCGTGCGTTCGGTCGGTAATGCAAAATTCGTCCGGCCCTAAAGGCTGAGCACCTGCTCATCCACAAAGACAAACCGGAACCGCAGGCCATCAAACCACGATCAGTCCCCGGCTGAGGGCCGTGGCGATGGCATGGGTGGTATTCTGCGCGCCCAGCTTTGCCCGCGCGCTTTCAATATAGACACGCAGCGTGTGCTCCGAAATCGACAGGGAGTGTGCGACCTGAGCGCGACTATATCCCAGTGCAAGCAAGGTCATCGCGTCAATCTCGCGCGGGGACAGGGCACGTGGAGCGTCCGGTTGCCGCTCACGCTCAAACTCCAGCGCCTTGCGGTTGAAGTAATGGGCAATCAGGATCAGGCCACGCCCATTTTCGGAGATGAAATCCTGCCAGGTTTCGTCATCGCAGGAGTGGTTCACTGTAAACAGGGCAAACTGGCCGTTGGGACCGCGGATCGGGATGGAGTAACCCTGATTGCCGACGCCGTGCTGCTGCGCGTCCAGAAGAAAAGCCTTGGCGACCTTTCCGGACCAGTCCAGTGATTTCCAGTCAACAGGATGAAATCGCTGGAAGCACCCGATTATGACCGGGTCGATCCGGTGATAGTTCTTTTCCTGATATCGCTCGGCCCAGGCGTCGGGATAGGTCGTATATCCGTATTGATCCCCTGCCCCATCAACCCAGTGATAGATGATGTGTTCAATCTGCAGCTTGTCTCTGAGATGAACAGCGATAGCACTTAGTTCATCAAGCGTGCTGGTGTTTTCCAAATCCTCCAGGATCTGGCTCAAATCGAGTCTTGTGACCATCCGCCGGCGCCCGCACCTCATTCTTCATGGACGCGATTTCGGCCGCTGCGATCAGCCTGGTATCGTCAAGCTGCTCGGCCAGCGCGGTCAAACCGTTTGCCGAAGCAAAGGCGTTGAGGTCCGACAATACGTCCAGTATCCACTCATTTTGCGCCATCAGGGTCTCTCCGAAACGGTTAACGAAGGGTTAACACAACCATAGCATGCATAGTGTTTTTTCGCATATTCACTGCTTTCTACTCCCCAAAAATAGCGGGGCCGATATTGCAACTCTCTGAAAGCATTGAAGTCCCTCTAAAATAAGAAACGCCCGCGAACCAAAAATGTGATTCGCGGGCGCTGAAATTGGCTTCGTGGACTTAGTCGCGCGCGTCCAGAACCTCTTCCAGTGTGCGCATACCGGTTCTCGGTGCCTGCACCAGAACGGACATGTTCCCGGGCTTGTGTTCGTTGCGCATCATCTTCATGTGCGCGGCAGGCAATTCGTTCCAGGAAAAGACCTCGGACATGCAGGGATCAAGACGGCGTTCGACCATCAGCTGGTTGGCCGAGGCGGCTTGTTTCAGATGCGCGAAGTGAGACCCCTGAAGTCGCTTCTGGTGCATCCACATGTAACGCACGTCGAAGGTCAGGTTATAGCCGGTGGTGCCGGCACAGATCACAACCATGCCGCCTTTTTTGACGACGAATGTCGAGACCGGAAAGGTGCTTTCGCCCGGATGTTCGAACACCATGTCGACGTTCACACCCTTGCCGGTGATGTCCCAGATCGCTTTGCCAAACTTGCGGGCCTCTTTGAACCACTCGGCATATTCCGGCGTGTTCACCGTGGGCAGCTGACCCCAGCAATTGAAGTCCTTGCGGTTCAGTACACCCTTGGCGCCCAGCCCCATGACAAAGTCACGCTTGCTTTCGTCTGATATCACACCGATCGCATTCGCGCCGGCTGTATTGATCAACTGGATCGCGTAAGAGCCCAGACCACCCGACGCGCCCCAAACCAGAACGTTCTGACCCGGCTTCAGGTCATGCGGCTCGTGACCGAACAGCATCCGGTATGCGGTTGCCAGCGTCAGCGTGTAGCAGGCGCTTTCTTCCCAGGTCAGGTGCTTGGGGCGCGGCATCAACTGCTGCGCTTGGACATTGGTGAACTGGGCAAAAGACCCGTCCGGAGTCTCATAGCCCCAGATACGCTGGCTGGGCGAGTACATCGGATCGCCGCCATTGCAATGCTCGTCATCACCGTCATCCTGGTTGCAGTGGATCACGACCTCATCGCCGACTTTCCAGCGTGTGACCTTGTCGCCCACGGCCCAGACGATACCCGAAGCATCGGAACCTGCGATGTGAAACGGCTGGCCGTGGCCATCAAACGGGCTGATCGGCTTGCCCAGCGACGCCCAGACGCCATTGTAGTTGACACCTGCGGCCATCACCAGAACCAGCACCTCGTGGCTGTCCAATACAGGCACATCAACCACTTCCAGCTGCATGGCAGTGTCAGGCTCGCCATGGCGCTCTTTGCGGATGGCCCAGGCATACATTTTCTTGGGGACATACCCCATCGGAGGGATCTCACCCATCTCATAGAGGTCTTTTTCAGGTGCCTCGTACGACGCGATACCGCTGTCGGTGTCCAGAGCCATGTTGGCCTCCTTTAATCAGTTCGTTTGCCGCGACGCAGAATCGCGCCCGTTAACCGATGGAATATTGGCCATCGAGTAACATTGCAATAGATATTGACACTGTTTTTGTAATTTTATGACCCAGCAGTTGCAGAAAGACCTTTCGCTTCTGCAGCATAATACGTCTCGATTTCCTTTGGCGCAGAGGCGGCATAGTAGTTCAGAAGATCCAATCTTTGCCCTGAGGATGAGATTTTTCCGTCAACCTGTCGCAATACCCTGCGCTCGACCAACTGGTTGACAGCGAACGTTATCGCATCGCTGTTGGATTCGGATCCGCCTCCGTCCCGCTGCATGAAGCGGGCGATCAGGTCGGTCAGCATTGCACCGGACATCTCACCATGTTCGCGCACAAGCCAACAGGCTGCAGGCGCAGGCACCAGGGGTATCGCCTCACCAATACGCGCCATCAGCAGACGTGCGAGATCGGTCATCAGGTCCTTGCTGCCACCTGCCCGATAGGCCCGCAGCGAAACAGGCTCGCCATAGCGCACAGAGGCAAGGCCGAACCTTGTGTATCGACCAATAATGCGCCGCCAGACCTGCTTGAGCATCCAACGCGTCACAACCCCGATCCTTGCGCGAAAGCGCCGCTCGCTTCCCAGCGCGGCCCGGGTCAGAATCGTATCTTCCAGTACACGATCGTAATTCAGCGCCACGGGAACAAAGACCACATCCCGTCCATCGGATGTGGTCCCGTCTATGATGTATTTTAGCAAGCCAAGCTTGGGCCGCCCCAATGCGCCGGTCAGGCTCAGCCCGCCTTCGGGGAACATCGCCTGCGTAACACCGGCCTCGGTTGCATGACGCACATAACAAGCCAGTACATGACGGTAGAGGTCACTTCCCGACTTTCGCCGGATGAAATACGCGCCCATCGCCCGGATCAGGCGGCTCAGCGGCCAGACGCGCGCCCATTCTCCGACCGCGTAAGACAGTGCCGATTGCTGCGCTGCCAGGTAAGTGACAAGTACATAATCCATGTTGCTGCGATGGTTCATGACAAAGACAACCGTCGCGTCGGGATCTATTTTCTTTAAGGCGTCCTCATCCTGATGGCTCAGTCGGACTTCGTAAAACGCGTTGCTCAGCAGGCGCGCGATACGGATGGCAAAGCTGAAATAGGCAAAGGCTGAAAACGACGGAACGATCTCGCGGGCAAAGCGGCGGGCCTGCTCGAAAGCAACGCCTTCGGGGATACCTTGTTCACGTGCATGTTGCTGCACCGCATAGCCAACCTGTGGGTCGTAGATAAGCCTTTCGATCATGTCATGCCGCCGAGCCAGCTTGAACGGCTGAATTGGTCTTTGCAGCCGCTGGTTCAGGCGCGACACGGCCCGCTCCAGGCGGCGGCGAAAAAACCAGCGCACCGACGGGAACAGAAAATGCGACGCAAAAGTGACCGCAGCGAAGACCACGATCAGTACAAACAGCCAAAGCGGAAGTTCCACGGTCTGCGTCATGGCGGCACAGTGCCATTATTCCAAAACACCTACAATCTGAACAATTCGGGATGCCGCAACGCAGCGAATTGACATATCCCAAAAATTGCGCTTTAGAACCCTTAGACGAAATTATGTTGCCCACCCAAACGCGAGGCCCACCCATGACGCAGATGCAGAAAGACCGCCCCTGGCTCATCCGAACCTATGCTGGTCATTCCACCGCACAGGCCTCGAACGCGCTGTATCGCAGCAACCTGGCCAAAGGGCAGACCGGCCTGTCCGTTGCCTTCGATCTGCCGACTCAAACGGGGTATGACAGCGATCATACGCTGGCACGGGGCGAGGTGGGTAAAGTGGGTGTGCCCGTCTGCCATCTGGGTGACATGCGGGTTCTGTTCGACCAGATTCCGTTGGAGCAGATGAACACCTCGATGACGATCAACGCCACCGCGCCCTGGCTGCTGGCGCTTTATATCGCCGTGGCCGAAGAACAGGGCGCGGACGTTTCCAAGCTGCAGGGCACGGTTCAGAACGATCTGATCAAGGAATACCTGAGCCGCGGCACCTATGTCTGCCCGCCGAAACCGTCGCTGAAGATGATCGCGGACGTGGCCGAATACTGCTACACCAACGTGCCGAAGTGGAACCCGATGAACGTGTGTTCCTATCACCTGCAAGAGGCTGGCGCGACACCTGAACAGGAACTGGCCTATGCGCTGGCCACCGCTATCGCCGTTCTGGACGAACTGCGCCCGCGCGTTCCGGCCGAAGACTTCCCCGCGCTGTGCGGACGGATTTCGTTCTTTGTGAATGCGGGAATCCGCTTTGTCACTGAAATGTGCAAAATGCGGGCATTCGTCGACCTTTGGGATGAAATCCTGCAACAAAGGTATGGGGTCGAAGACCCCAAATTCCGCCGATTCCGCTATGGCGTTCAGGTGAACTCTCTTGGTCTGACCGAGCAACAGCCGGAAAACAACGTCTATCGCATCCTGATTGAGATGCTGGCCGTGACGTTGTCGAAAAAGGCGCGCGCCCGGGCAGTGCAGTTGCCTGCTTGGAACGAAGCATTGGGTTTGCCACGGCCCTGGGATCAGCAATGGTCGATGCGGATGCAGCAAATTCTGGCTTATGAAACCGACTTGCTTGAGTTTGGCGACCTGTTCGACGGCAACCCGGCCGTGGATGCGAAGGTCGAAGAGTTGAAAGAGGGTGCGCGGGCCGAACTGGTAAACCTCGAATCGATGGGCGGTGCTGTTGCCGCGATCGAATACATGAAATCGCGGCTGGTGGATTCCAACGCGGATCGCCTGAACCGCATCGAGCGCAATGAGACCGTCGTGGTCGGCGTGAACAAATGGACCGAAGGCGAACCTTCGCCGCTGCAAACCGAAGATGGCGGCATCATGGTCGTCGACCCGGCGGTTGAACAGGAGCAAATCGGGCGGCTGAACGAATGGCGGGCGGACCGCGACGACAACGCGGTCGCAGCGGCTCTGGCGGCGTTGCGCGAGGCTGCGCAATCCGGGGCCAACGTCATGGAACCCTCGATTGCCGCCGCCAAGGCGGGCGTAACAACCGGCGAATGGGCCGAAGAGATGCGCAAGGTGTACGGCACCTATCGCGGCCCGACCGGCGTTTCGGGCTCGGTCTCGAACAAGACCGAAGGCCTGGAGGATCTGCGGGCCGCAGTGGACGCGGTCAGCGACAAGCTGGGGCGGCGTCTAAAGTTCCTGGTTGGCAAGCCGGGGCTGGACGGTCATTCCAACGGAGCCGAACAAATCGCCTTCCGTGCCCGCGATTGCGGTATGGATATCAGCTATGAGGGCATCCGCCTTACGCCCGAGGAAATCGTGACGGCCGCGATCGAGGACGACGCCCATGTCATTGGCCTGTCGATCCTTTCCGGCAGCCACCTGCCGCTGGTACAGGATGTCATGGCCCGACTTCGCGAAGCCGGACTGGATCATATCCCGGTCATCGTCGGCGGCATTATTCCGGATGACGATGCGGCAAAACTGAAATCATTTGGCGTTGCCCGAATTTACACGCCAAAAAATTTCGAACTTAATGCGATTATGGGCGATATTGTCACCTTGGCCGATCCAAAAAACCTTGCAGCGGAATAACGCACAAAACCGAGATTAATTCCTAGTTTCTATTCCCAAATCCGAATGAATAGATTACGGCATTGTTCGGGATGCGAATGGCCAATTGGCCTGTCGTAAAATAAATGAATGGGAGAGAAATAATGGGGATCAATCTGGACAATATGTCCCGTAAGGACCTGTTGGAATTGCGCGATCAGATCGAAAAGGCACTTAAAACAGCGGAAAAACGCGAGCGCCAAAACGCCTTGAAAGCGGCGGAACAAGCGGCAGCCGAATTTGGGTTTTCACTGGCCGAGTTGTCGAGCGACGCGCCGCGTGGACCCAAAGGCTCAAAAGCTAAGGCAAAATACCGCAATCCGGCCGCACCCGAACAGACCTGGTCTGGCCGCGGTCGCAAACCGCAATGGGTACATGACGCGCTGAAATCGGGCGCGGATATCGCAGATCTGGAAATCTGACAGGGCTGGCCGGAAAATGACTATTCATATCGGCGCTGAAAAAGGTGAAATCGCTGAAACCGTTCTTTTGCCCGGTGATCCGTATCGGGCAAAATGGGCGGCGGAAACGTTTCTGACGGATGTCAGAAAAATCAATGACGTACGCGGAATGCTGGGATTTACCGGCACCTGGAAGGGAAATCCTGTAACCATTCAGGGCAGCGGTATGGGAATGCCGTCCCTGTCAATTTACGTCAATGAACTGATCCGTGATTATGGCGCGAAAACCCTGATCCGCATCGGCTCGTGCGGTGGAATGCAGGACAGCGTCAATATCCGTGACGTTATTCTGGCCATGACCTCGACCACGCTCAGCACGCCTTCGCGCGGGATCATGAAAGAGCTGAATTTTGCCCCCTGCGCCGATTGGGGTTTGTTGCAGGCCGCGGCCAGCGCCGCGCAAGCCAAGGGCACGACCACGCATGTCGGCGGCATCTATTCGTCGGACGTATTCTACGATGAGCGTCCGGATCTGAATGAACAGATGGTCCGGCACGGTATTCTCGGCGTCGAGATGGAAGCCGCAGAGCTTTATATTCTGGCCGCCCGCCACAAATGCCGGGCGCTGGCGGTTCTGACCGTCTCAGACCATCTGCTGACCGGCGAGGCGCTGCCGTCGTCAGAACGTGAAAGCAGCTTTGGCGACATGGTCGAAATCGCATTGCAGGCCGCGTTCCCGGACGCAACGTGACCAAACTAGGGGCGATCCTTTCGCCCCTTATTGCCCCGCCAGGCTAACGCCCGTGCGACCGGTCATAGCGGTTCGGGTCAGGGCTTGCCCAGCCGTCCAGCGCACCGTCCATCGGCGCAAAAACTTCAACCAGCAACGGATGGCAGGTTGCGGTATCCGAAGAATGCACGGATGAACAATCCCCGCCCGGACATGCGCTCAGATTGCCTAACAGGTCGATCTCGGCAAAGAACTCCAGATAGTCGCCCGGACGGACGGGTGACGCCTTCATGAAATACTGACCGGTATCTCGTGTGAATCCGGTGCACATGAAAACGTTAAGGACGTCGTGAACTGCCTGCTCAGCCTCGGACATCTCAATTTGCAGGTGGTCCGCCAGTGCGCGGGTCAGATTGGAGTGGCAGCAATGGTGGTATTGCGTCCCCGACAACAGGTTTCCGGTGTAAGGATCACACCGGGTTCCAATCACGTCATGCACGGACCCGCCAAATTCGTCGATCCCGTACCAGTCCAGCGTGTCTTCGACAATCGTGGCCAGCGGGCGCAAGTTGGGAAAGCTTGACCACATCCGCTCTCCGACTGTCAGATGCGTACCATGCAGGGCGCGGGACTTTCCGGAATAGAATCGTTCCGATAAGTCGTTGAAATTCCATATATTCAGATCGCCGACCTGCGGCCCTTCGACAGAAGTGATGCGAAAGAAATGACCCGCAGGCACCTCGAAACACCGGGCATCGCGCGGGGGCACCAACACCTCATCCGTCTTGATCGCATCCTTTCGGACGCGCCGGTACAGCGCAAGATCAGGCATGGGCAAAGTGTCATTGGGATAACAGATCACCGGTTTTATCGCCCGGCGGGCCGCAGCATCTTCAGGGGGCAGAGCCATCAACAGTCCATCCAGCTTTTTGGCCAGAGTGCCTCATATCACGTGACCTGAAAAGCCTCGGCGTTCCGACTAAGCCTGATTCCTCAGGCATTGCTTGGGCTGATCATTTGTTTGGACAACGGCCCCACAAAACGCGCAGGACCACGTGCCCTCTTTCAGATGCTGACGCCACCGGCAATCCCGGGTCAGAGACGAATGGCGCGACCTCCAAAAGAAATAGGCAAAAACACCCGCAGCGAGCAAAAGCAGAAGAACTGGCATGGTTCTGCTTTGCTCATCTGCCGGTGAAATTCAAGAGGGTTGCCCTTGCCGCGCGCATCAAGCTGCGTTTGCGTATTCGAACAACTCAGGCTCACCCTCAGCCAGCCTCAGCACAGGTTCCGGCGTGTAATAGGCCCAGGCCTGATCCAGAATTTCCAACGCTTCGGACGCGTTGATCTTTTTGTTTTCTTTAGATTTTTTCATCGGAGTGACCCCGTTAGATCCTGTCACTCCTCCCTGTCGCAAAGATATAGCTGCAGGGTCACCGCTACATCATACAATTTTGCAGACGGGCAATGCGCTTGCCGCAAGGCGGCAAGCGCATATTGTTGTGTTTCGATTAAACGGCGCGCTCAACCATCATTTTCTTGATCTCGGCAATAGCCTTGGCCGGATTAAGCCCCTTGGGGCAAGTCTTGGCGCAGTTCATGATCGTATGGCAGCGATACAGCTTGAACGGATCTTCCAATTCATCCAGGCGCTCGCCCGTGGCCTCGTCCCGGCTGTCGATGATCCACCGATAGGCGTGCAGCAGAGCGGCGGGGCCTAGGTAACGATCACCGTTCCACCAGTAACTGGGGCAGGATGTCGAGCAGCTGGCGCACATAACGCATTCGTAAAGGCCATCCAATTTCTTGCGATCCTCGATGGATTGCTTCCACTCTTTCGCCGGGCGGTTGGTCTTGGTTTCCAGCCACGGCATGATGCTGGCATGTTGCGCGTAGAAATGCGTCAGGTCGGGGATCAGATCCTTGACCACCGGCATGTGCGGCAGAGGATAAATCTTCACGTCGCCCTTGATCTCATCCATGCCGTAGATACAGGCCAGCGTGTTGATCCCGTCGATATTCATTGCGCAGGAACCGCAGATGCCTTCACGGCACGAGCGGCGGAACGTCAGGGTCGGATCCACCTTGTTCTTGATATAAATCAGCGCGTCCAGAACCATCGGGCCGCAATCGTCCATATCAACGAAATACGTATCCACGCGCGGGTTCTGCCCGTCATCCGGGTTCCAGCGATAAATCTGAAACTTGCGCACGTTGCTGGCGCCGTCCGGCCTGGGCCAGGTTTTTCCTGTCGTGATACGGGAATTCTTGGGTAGGGTAAGTTGTACCATTTCCGACCTCGTGAATTTCACGGCCATTGATACATACTGCAGCGCAAAAAGCCAACAGTATAGCCATTGAAACAGCCGAATAAATTGGGAAATTTGACCTTTACAAACCTTTCTGCAGCACTGAGATTATTTGATGTTTTGAGACGGAAACCTAACTCATGCCGCCGACAAAAGTAGCCAACATACCTTTCGGCACCGGGAATCCGTATCAACACATGATGTACCAGAAATGCGGGCCGGAATTCATCCTGCGCGGAGCTCGGAATGGAGAATTCGCAACCTTTGGTCAGCCGGAATTCAGGAAACAGCACGGCATTGTTCATTTGCATTGGGACGATCGGTTGTTTCAAAGCAAGGACGGGCTGGCTGACTCCCATATTTTGCGTTTTCAGATAGCCCACGACAATCTGAGCCAGTTTCAGGACAATGGCGGCCGGGTTATCTGGACCATTCACAATCAGGTCGCGCATTCGAATCCCGGTGAGATTGAGTTATTCAGAGCCAGTCGCATACAGCTAACCAAGCTTGTCGATCTGATCCACGTACACACTCCGCATGCCAAAAAGCACATGATTAAGGAGTATAATGCCGATCCGAAAAAGATCCGGCTGATCCCGCACCCCAGCTATCTTGACGTTTACGAAGATAGCCAGATCACCCTGAACCGCCCGCTTCCCGCGCGGAACAAGACCCGGTTTCTTACATTTGGCACAATGCGAGGCGGTCGCGAGCTGAACATATTGCACGCGGCGGTCGCTAAGCTGTCGCGACGGGGCTACGATTTTCGTCTGCATGTTGCGGGCAAAGTATTTCCTGCCAATCGCCGCGTGATCCGCCAGCTACAGTCAGTCGACACTGTTGACGTGACCGATACGCGTATTCCCAACGAAGACATCCCTGAGGTTTTCGCGCAGGCCCATGCTTATGTGTTACCGTCCGCTCAGACATTCACATCCGGGACAGCCATGCTGGCACTCAGTTTCGGTCTGCCGATCATTGCCCCCGACACGGCAGCGCACCGAGATACCACACCCGAGGCCTGCCATGATCTGCTGTATCAGCCTCATAACGCGCGGGGTCTGATACGAATGCTGCGTCACGTGATGCAGATGACCGACCAGGAGCTATCCGAAAAACGGCAGGCCTGTTTCGATTTCGCCACAGCACGGCACCCGGAGAACGTTAGCCAAATGCTCGCCAACACCCTGAAGGAGCTTGTCGGTGAATCAGGACTTTAGTTCCAGACTCTCATCTCTCTATAGCCTTCTTGATCTTCCCGATCTGGTGCGCATCGCCGATATCGGCGCCAACCCCATGCGCCATGATGCGCCCTATCGCGATCTTCTGGCATCCGGAAATTGCGACGTCATCGGCTTTGAACCGCAAGAAGAAACCATGCGCGACCTGATCCGGAAAAAGGGACCGAACGAGCAATATTTCAATACCGCTGTCGGCGACGGACGGCTGGCGACCCTGAACATCTACAAAGGGTCTGGCCTGACGTCGCTGTTGCGCCTGCGCGATGCTACATTGCGGCACCTGAGAGGGTTGCGCCGAGCGGCCCGGCAAATAGGTTCGATGGAAATCCAGACACGAAAGCTGGATGATATTCAGGATATCGGTCGCGTAGATTTTCTGAAAATCGACATTCAGGGGGCCGAGCTTTCCGTGTTCGAGGCCGGAAAAACCACCCTCAGGGATGTCGTTGCGATACAAACCGAGGTTTCGTTCTTTCCGCTTTACGAAGATCAGCCCGGTTTCGGCGAAATAGATACGCTCATAAGAAACTTCGGGCTGGTTCCGCACAGCTTCGCCCATATCGAAAATCGTTTGGTTGTTTCAAAGTGGTCAGGCCTGCTGACCGATTTCAAACCTTCGCAAATGCTGGACGGTGACATCATCTATCTTCGGGATCTGTCAATGCCCGACAAGATCGGCACGGTCGAGCTGAAACGAATGGCGATATTGTCCGAGGGTGTTTTCGGCTTCACGGATGTGAGCATCAAGATTCTTGAAATCCTGGCACAGCGGCAAGCAATTTCCGAAGCGGATACGCAGGCGTACATTCACTGCTACGTCGCAGCACAATAAGATAAGTATTTTCGCAGGCATTCGCCGCCGCGAGAGCGCAGGCCATTTAGTTTGGAAATGGCCCGCGGAATTGTTTAGAACGTCCGCGCCTTGGGTGCGATTTTCTTCAGGTTTATGCCACCTTGATCTTCGGTCGTCAGCGGATCGACAATAACGGGGCGATAGCTGAGATCGACTTTGTTGCCCTCCACACGGCTGACTGTGTGAACGCGCCAGTTTTTGTCATCGCGTTCGGTGAAGTCTTCATGTGCATGGGCACCGCGCGATTCCTTGCGGGCTTCGGCACCGACGATAGTGGCCAGCGCGCTGGGCATCAGGTTGGTCAGTTCCAGCGATTCCATCAGGTCGCTGTTCCAGACCAAGCTGCGGTCGGTGACTTTCAGGTCGTCCATCTTGGCCGCGATCGCGGTCATCTTTTCGACGCCTTCCGCCATGGTCTTTGCAGTCCGGAACACGGCTGCATCGGCCTGCATGGTCCGTTGCATCTCGAGACGCAGATCGGCGGTCGGGATTGCACCATCGGCATTGCGCACGGCGTCAAACCTGTCGAAGGCCTTGTCGACCGACGCCTGATTCAACACAGGGTTCGCCGCATCTGCGTCCACAACCTTACCGGCGCGGATCGCTGCCGCACGGCCGAAGACCACCAGGTCGATCAGCGAGTTCGACCCCAGACGGTTCGCACCATGCACCGAGGCACATCCTGCCTCACCCACGGCCATCAGGCCCGGAACCACGGCGGTCGGGTCTTCGGCCGTCGGGTTCAGAACCTCGCCCCAATAGTTCGTTGGAATGCCGCCCATGTTGTAGTGTACAGTCGGCAGTACCGGAATCGGTTCCTTGGTGACGTCAACGCCGGCAAAGATCTTGGCGCTTTCCGAAATGCCCGGCAGACGTTCGGCCAACGCTTCTGCCGGCAGGTGGCTCAGGTTCAGGTGAATGTGATCCCCGTCCTTGCCAACACCGCGTCCTTCGCGGATTTCCATGGTCATCGAACGCGAGACATAGTCACGCGGCGCAAGGTCCTTGTACTGGGGCGCATAGCGCTCCATGAACCGTTCGCCTTCCGAGTTGGTCAGGTATCCGCCCTCGCCCCGTGCACCTTCGGTGATCAGGCAGCCGGACCCATAGATGCCGGTTGGGTGGAACTGAACGAACTCCATATCCTGCAGCGCCAGACCGGCACGGGCCACCATGCCGCCACCGTCACCGGTGCAGGTGTGGGCCGAGGTGGCGCTGAAATAGGCGCGGCCGTAACCACCCGTGGCCAGCACAACCATCTTGGCATTGAAGACGTGCATCGTGCCGTCGTCCAGCTTCCAGCAGACGACACCCTGACACTGCCCGTCTTCGGACATGATCAGGTCGATGGCGAAATACTCGATGTAGAATTCGGCGTTGTTCTTCAGCGATTGGCCGTAAAGCGTGTGCAGAATTGCGTGACCGGTTCGGTCAGCCGCCGCACAAGTGCGCTGCACTGCGGGGCCTTCACCGAACTCGGTAGTGTGACCGCCAAAGGGACGCTGATAGATTTTGCCCTCTTCGGTCCGGCTGAACGGCACGCCGTAATGTTCCAGTTCGTAAACCGCTTTGGGGGCCTCGCGCGCAAGATACTCCATCGCGTCGGTATCACCCAGCCAGTCCGAGCCTTTGACGGTGTCGTACATGTGCCATTGCCAGTTGTCGGGGCCCATATTGGCCAGCGACGCGGCAATACCGCCCTGCGCGGCAACCGTGTGCGAACGGGTCGGGAAAACCTTGGTTACGCAGGCTGTGCGAAGCCCCTGCTCGGCCATGCCCAGCGTGGCGCGCAAACCTGCCCCGCCAGCGCCGACAACGACCACGTCATATTCGTGTGTTTCGTATTCGTATGCAGCCATTTCGTTCAGCTCCGGGGTGTTACAGGGCGATGCGCGCGATGGCAAAGATACCAGCGGCAGCAGCAGCGTAGGACAGGCAGATTGTCAGGATGATCAGGACCTTTTTCATCGTGCCATGCACGTAGTCCTCGATCATCACCTGCGCGCCGTCGGCGAAGTGCTTGAAACCGACCGCGAGGGTCAGCGCGGCGACAATGGCCGGGAACGGGCGCGCATAGTAGTCGAGCACCACGTCAAACGGCTGCCCCAATATCGGTCCAAAAGTGAAAATGAACAGTGGCACTAGGATCAGCAACGCAACCGAGCTGACCTTCATCGCCCAGAAATGAGCCGTGCCGGACTTGGCAGAGCCCAGGCCAATCGCACGCTTGCGGTCGGTAAGATAACGCATGAGGGCCTCCTAATTATCCGACGATCAAAAGGGTCAGAACGGTCAGTACAACGGAACCGATCACAACGGCCCAACCCAGCTTGTAGGCGGTTGGAATGTCCAACCCCACAGCGTTGTCCCAGATAAGATGCCGCACGCCCGCCAGCAAGTGATACCACAGGCCCAGCAACGAAAAGGCCATGATCAGATCGCCCAGAACCGAGGTCAGCCACCAGTTGGCCCGCTCGAACGCTTCGGGCGATGTGGCAGCGGCCAGGAACCACCAGACGATCAGCAAAGCGGCCACGATCATGGCGTTGCCGGTGATGCGCGTCAGGATGGACGTGACCGACGTCAGCTGCGGACGATAAATCGACAGATGCGGAGAAAGCGGGCGGTTGCCCCGATTAACATCGGCCATGGCGGCTCCTTTTCGGTTGGCTACCGAAGGTTTTACCGTTTTTTGTGGGTCTGTCACGTGCTGCGGATGCAAAAAGCCGCATATTCGGTCCAAAATCACAGATAAAGTTAATATGTGATCACGGTAAATATTCTCGTGATCACAAATCACATATTGCGCCGCCTATGTTAGCGTTTTCAACGGCAAAGCAATGTGATCACGAATCTCATCTGCTCTGTCGCAAGCCCGCCGTCTGCTGCGTCACTTCGCGCAGCAGTTTCTTGCGGATACGCTCCGGGTAATCGTCAAATCCAGCCGCCGAGACGACAAATGCGCCCTCGCCGACAATGACATTCTCAAAGAAATAGGCGGTCAGATCCGGCTCGCTTTCTTCGATTGCGATGGCGTTTACGGTGATGCCCCGGCTGCGCAGAACCGCATGGAGCTGCGAGGGTTCAACCCCTTCGTTCGAAATCCCGTCCCCGGAAATGTCGATCAGGCGTCGTTTGCAGTCCGCAACCTCGTCAAAGCTGGGAACCGTCATCTCCAGTGCCTCGCCAATCGCCGTGGAAAAGTTGCGCCATACCCTTGGATCATCAGAAACCTGTTGGGAAAACCGGTCGAGCGCTTCGAAGCTGTCGATGCGGGTCCAGGGGATCGTGATCCTCTGACGCGAGGACCCAGTCCACTGGACAAGCATCAGTTGCGCCTGTCCCCTGACAAGTGCCTCGGACACAACGGGGTCGCGCAATCCAGCAGACAGGCCATCCATCTGAATACGGAACTCCTGCGCGTCGACCGATCCTGATACGTCAACCGCCAGCGCCAGCGCCAGATCGCACGCGGCTGCCGGTGGAGCAAAGCAGAGACAGGCCAGAATATTGCGAAGCCAAGACATGAACCCAGATTAGCATGGTTGGCGCGATCTGCGTTCAAATGAATGTAATCTGTCAGATCGGCATCAGGGCCCAGTAGTCCAGATCCAAAAGAACGTCCGGCAGGTATTTTCCGTCATCGTTTCTTAACGCAAATGGTTCACCCCCCTTGGTCGCCACCAGTCGCAGACGGATGGCACCAATGCCGGGCGTGCCGGTTTCGGCCTTGTCCAGAACCTCGCTCCAAGCCTTGATCGTGTCGCCGGCAAAGCACGGATTGGCGTGGGCACCACCGTTCAGGCCGACGATCATCTGCGCGTTTGCCAGCCCGTTGAACGACAGCGCACGTGCCATCGAGATGACGTGGCCGCCATAGATCAGACGTCCTTCGGGTCGGAAGGTCAGATCGAAATGAACCTTGGCGGTGTTCTGCCACAGGCGGGTGGCCAGCATGTGCTCGGCCTCTTCCACGCTCACGCCGTCGACGTGATCGATGGTTTCGCCTGTTTTGTACGCATCCCAGCGGTGGGATTCGCCGGATTGTACAAAGTCATATTTCGAGAAATCGAGGCCCTGCGGCACCACCAGATCTTGCGGGTCCAGCACTTTTTTTAGATCCGGAACAACCGTTTCCGGCGCAGGGGCATCGGGGTTCGCTTTGCGCACCATGACCCAGCGGACATACTCGATCACAACTTCGTCGCGCTGGTTCAGCCCGCGGGTACGCACCCAAACCACACCGGTCTTGCCGTTCGAGTTCTGCTTGAGCCCGATCACCTCGGATTCCGACCGCAGCGTATCGCCGGGATAGACCGGTTGCAGCCAACGACCCTCGGCATAGCCCAGATTGGCCACCGCGTTCAGCGATATGTCGGGGACCGTTTTACCGAACACAACGTGAAAGGCGGCCAGATCGTCAATCGGGCTTTGCAGCAGGCCGCAATTCCGGGCAAATTCATCCGAGGAGTAAAGCGCATGCCGCGCGGGATAAAGCGCGTGATACAGTGCGCGCTCGCCGGTCGTGACGGTGCGGGGCACCGCGTGATGCAGAACCTGCCCGACCGAATAATCCTCGAAGAAATGACCCGGATTTGTCTTTGCCATTATTGCTGTCCCAGTTTCATGTCAGGTGAATAGTCGGCCGCAACCTCTTTGGTCACGGCCTGCGCGCAGCGCATGACGTTGCCGGCCGGATCGAAGGCATAGGACGGCGATCCGTGCAATTCCCACCCTTTGGCCAGCGCGTCCGAAACCTTGTGGCAGAAGGCTGACGTGTCCTCCTCGGTCAGGAGACGGTAGAGAAATGCCATATTGTCAGCTCCTTACGAGGGGAAAGGTGAGGGGCCGACCAGCCCGTGGATGTAACCGATGACGCCCAGCAGAACAATCGAGGCCACAAAGAACATCGCGTCCTTGCCATAAGTGCCAGGTTCGCCGGGCGTCCATTCAGGCTCGGACCGGTTGATCACGATCACCTCTACTACGGCCCAGGCCAGAAGCCCGCCGAACAAGATGATCGACGCCAGATCGCCGTTTACCAGCAGGTGCGCGAAGGCCCATGTCTTGAACCCGGCCAGCATGGGGTGGCGCATGCCGTTGAGCAGCTTTCCCTTGGTTCCTGCGGGGCTCATCATGAAAATCGCGATCAGGACCAACAGGTTGTTGACGTGGATCATGAAGGTCGGCGGCGACCACACATGGATGAAATCGGTCATGCGGTAGCCGAAAATCATCAGCAGGACCGACACCAGCAGCGCCAATGCCACCGCGCCCTTGCCCTTTTCGCCCATGGCGGCGCGCTGTTCCGGACGGACGCGTTTGAACAGATGCGCCGCCCACCAAAGCGCCACACCAAGAACCAGAAGAAGAAAACCCATTGCCGGCTACCCCGCTTGCAAAGCCAATATTGCCTCTGCTTTTGCCAGAATTTCTCGTGCGGTTACAACGTGAAGGTTTTCAACAATCTTCCCATCGACGACAGCAACCCCCTGCCCCTGGGCCTCGACCTCTTCAAACGCGGTGATCTGACGACGGGCCAGATCGATCTCGGCGTCCGATGGCGCGTAGGCCGCATTGGTTACGTCGACCTGCGCCGGGTGGATCAGCGTCTTGCCGTCAAAGCCCATGTCGCGACCCTGCGCGCATTCGGCGGCCAGCCCGTCATTGTCCTTGAAGGCGTTGTAGACGCCGTCGACGATAATGAGGCCCTCGGCCTTGGCGGCCAGCAGGCACAGGCCCAATGAGGTCATCAGAGGCAGGCGGTCGGGGCGGAACCGGGTTTGCAGTTCCTTAGCCAGATCGTTGGTTCCCATGACAAATCCGGCCATCAGGGGATGCGCCGCGATTTCAGCCGCGTTCAGCATGCCGCGCGGGGTTTCCATCATCGCCCAGATTGGCAGATCGCCGGTGATGGCCGCCAGCGCGTCCACATCTGCGGCAGAGTTGACCTTGGGCAGCAGCACGACGTCTGCGTCCATGTCGCGCACGGCCTCGGCATCGGCGCGGCCCCATTCGGTGTCCAGACCGTTGATTCGCACGATCCGGACCCTGTTGCCGTAACCGCCTTGGGCCAGAGCACCTTTCAGCGTTTCGCGCGCATTGTCCTTTTCGTCTGCTGCAACTGCATCTTCCAGATCGAAAATAATCGCGTCCACAGGCAGAATGCGCGCCTTGTCCAGCGCCCGTTCTTTCGAACCGGGGATATAAAGAACGGAACGATAGGGGCGCTGGCGCGGGTCCATCTGGCTTCTCCCAAAGAAATAATGTTGCGCGGAATGGGGCATTTTTTACCGGAAAGTTCAAGGCAAAAATCGCCGCAGCGCAGCATCGGCACGCAACGCTCGGCGGTTTAACCGGATTTCACGCCTCTGCCGTCAGCTTTTGAGGTCTTACAGCAAAGGGGTCGGATATGAGGATGACGGTTCTGAGGATGACATTGGGTCTGATAATCATGGTCGCCGCCGCGCAGCAGGTCTTTGCCCGGCCGGGCACCTGCGCCCCGCGCCCGGACGTAATCGAGCGGTTGGCGGCCACATACGGCGAAACACGAAAAGGCATCGGAATTGCCCGCCAGGGCGCGGTGATGGAGATCTACGCGTCAGACGAAACCGGCAGTTGGACCATCATCGTCACGTTGCCTGACGGTATGGCGTGCCTGGTGGCGGCGGGTCAATCCTATGAGGCGCTGGCGGATGCGCTGCCGCCAAAAGGTGACAAGATCTGACCCGTCAGGTCAGTGCATCCCAGATCAACTTGGTTCCGGTCAGGGTCAGCAGGACGTAGGCGATGCCAAAGAACAGGCGCTCGGACATCATCCAGTGCGCCCGGACGCCCAGCCAGGCGCCCAGAATGGCGAAGGGCGCCAGCAGAAGGTCCGCCAGCGCGGTATGCCAGGTGAACAGGCCGAGAAATGCATAGGGAACGAACTTGGCGACGTTGATCACCCAGAACACCAGAACGGTCGAGGCCTGAAACTCGGTCTTCGAGAGGCGCTGTGACAGAAGATAGACGGCGGCGGGCGGGCCGCCGGCGTGGCTGACAAAGCTGGTGAAGCCTGCCACCAGACCGGCTGTCAGACCGGCCGAAGGCGGCAGCCGGTTGGCAAAGCCGCGCACCCAGCCCCGGGTTTGCGCGACATGCCAGATCACGAACCCGACCGAGATCCCGCCGATCAGTAGCCGCAGCAGGTCGTCATCGGTGGCGCGATAGAGCCATGCGCCCAGCGCCACGCCTGGCACGCCACCCAGGATCAACAGGCGGGAATCCGGCCAGCTCCAGCGTTTCCAGTAGGGCCCCAGGGTGGCCACATCGATCACCATCAGGATCGGCAGCATCAGGGCAAGCGCCTGCCCCGGCTCGAGGATCAGCGCCAGAATCGACGAGGACGCAAAAGCCACGCCCGAGCCGAAACCGCCCTTGGAAATCCCCGCAAATATCACCGCCGGGATCGCCACGGCAAAAAACATCAGGTTCAGATCGAACATGCGGGCGGCCCCGATTTGGCATATTTCCCAGCCGGTTTAGCGCAAACTGATTGCCCGGCGCAAACGGTATGCGGTCGCATGCCGCGCTGCGCGACCCTTGCGCGAAACCCATTTAAGGACTAGCAAAACCGCGATTTCAAAACCGACCGGAGATATTCCAAATGGCCAGACCCAAGATTGCGCTGATCGGCGCGGGGAACATCGGCGGCACGCTCGCGCACCTTGCAGCTGTCAAGGAACTGGGTGACGTTGTCCTGTTTGACATTGCTGACGGGCTGCCGCAGGGCAAAGCGCTCGACATTGCCGAGTCCGGCCCGTCCGAGGGCTTTGACGCGGCCATGTCCGGCACAAGCGACTATGCGGATATCGCGGGCGCGGATGTCTGCATCGTCACCGCAGGCGTGGCCCGCAAGCCGGGGATGAGCCGCGATGACCTGCTGGGCATCAACCTGAAAGTCATGAAGTCGGTCGGCGAAGGCATCGCGGCCCACGCCCCCGACGCATTCGTGATCTGCATCACCAACCCGCTGGACGCGATGGTCTGGGCCCTGCGCGAATTCTCGGGTCTGCCGCACAACAAGGTCTGCGGTATGGCGGGCGTTCTGGATTCGGCGCGCTTTGCGCATTTCCTGTCGGAAGAGTTCAACGTCTCGATGCGCGACGTCACAGCGTTCGTTCTGGGCGGCCACGGCGACACCATGGTGCCGTCGGTCCGTTATTCGACCGTCGCCGGCATCCCGCTGCCCGATTTGGTCGAGATGGGCTGGACCACGCAGGAGAAACTGGACGCCATCGTGCAGCGCACCCGTGACGGCGGCGCCGAAATCGTTGGCCTGCTGAAAACCGGTTCGGCTTATTACGCGCCCGCCACCTCGGCGATCGAAATGGCCGAGGCCTATCTGAAAGACCAAAAGCGCGTTCTGCCTTGCGCGGCCTATTGCAACGGTGAGTTCGGCGTCGATGGGATGTATGTTGGTGTGCCGACCGTTATCGGTGCCGGCGGCATCGAGCGGATCGTCGACATCAAGCTGAACGAAGACGAGCAGGCGGGGTTCGACAACTCGGTCAACGCCGTCAAAGGTCTGATCGAAGCCTGCAAGGGCATCGACGGCTCGCTGAGCTAATCTCGCGCCTGCACTAAAGCTGAGCCGGTCCGTTTCGGGCCGGCTCTTTTTTCATACTATCCGGACGACGACGGATTTCAGGACAAAACCCAATCGGCAGTGTTGGCGCAAACGTCGCAAATGCCTTTTTTGAATATGTTTTCCAGAGCGGTCAAAGAACTTTCGAATCAATGACGGCGGCGGTTGAATTTTGTGATCACACGATAAAACGCCGTGATCACAAATCCGAAAAATCTTCGCTAATTCCCCTACGTCCATCAAAAAACCCTTTAAACTTGTCCCTTAGACCCCCCTATAACGGTTTAATCGTAGTCAGACGGGACAGTTTCGATGAACATTCACGAATATCAGGCCAAGGCTCTTCTTCGCAGCTATGGCGCTCCGGTCTCCGAGGGTCGCGCGGTTCTGCGCGCCGAGGAAGCCAAAACCGCAGCCGGTGAACTGGATGGACCGCTTTGGGTCGTCAAAGCACAGATCCATGCGGGTGGGCGCGGCAAGGGCTCATTCAAGGAAGCCGATGCCGGCGAAAAGGGCGGCGTCCGTCTGACCAAATCGGTTGAGGAAGCCGCCGAAGAAGCCAAGAAGATGCTGGGCCGCACGCTGGTCACCCATCAGACCGGCCCGGCTGGCAAGCAGGTCAACCGCATCTATATCGAAGCCGGTTCGGGCATCGAGCGTGAACTGTACCTGGCCCTGCTGGTGGACCGCCAGACCAGCCGCATCTCGTTCGTATGCTCGACCGAAGGCGGCATGGACATCGAAGAGGTGGCCGCAGCCACGCCCGAGAAAATCCTGTCCTTCTCAGTTGATCCCGCAACCGGCTATCAGGCCTATCACGGCCGCCGCATCGCTTTCTCGCTGGGTCTGGAAGGCGCGCAGGTCAAGCAATGCGTCAAGCTGATGAACCAGCTCTATAACGCCTTCGTCGAGAAGGACATGGAGATGCTGGAGATCAACCCGTTGATCATCTCGGACAAGGGCGACCTCAAGGTGCTGGACGCCAAGGTCGGCTTTGACGGCAACGCGGTCTACCGCCACCCCGATATCGCCGAACTGCGCGACACGACCGAGGAAGATCCCAAGGAACTGGAAGCGTCGAAATACGACCTGAACTACATCGCGCTGGACGGTGAGATCGGCTGCATGGTCAACGGCGCGGGTCTGGCGATGGCGACGATGGATATCATCAAGCTCTATGGGGCCGAGCCCGCCAACTTCCTGGACGTTGGCGGCGGTGCTACCAAAGAGAAAGTGACCGAAGCGTTCAAGATCATCACCAGCGATCCGAACGTCAAAGGCATTCTGGTCAACATCTTCGGCGGCATCATGCGTTGTGACGTAATTGCCGAGGGCGTTGTCGCGGCTGTGAAAGAAGTCGGCCTGAAAGTACCGCTGGTCGTGCGCCTGGAAGGCACGAATGTCGAGAAGGGCAAAGAGATCATCAACACCTCCGGCCTGGACGTGATTGCGGCAGACAACCTGAAAGACGGTGCCGAGAAGATCGTGAAGGCGGTCAAGGGGTAAGCTCGGGTAGCTGGTTCAACCACAGGGGCTGATAGGACATCCGGGATGCGCAGCGGTCTGAGAAACGCGTTTGAAAACTTGAGCTGGGCGGGGCGCCATAAAGGGCCGCGCTCGGGTCAGGGCTCGACGCTTGAGGCGACGGCTCCGCTACGCGCGGCACTGCCCGGGATCTTTGAAAGTTATCGGGTCCGGACCTTTCTTGATGCGCCCTGTGGGGACTGGACATGGATGCAGCATTTGGATCTGACGGGCATCGACTATACCGGCGGCGATATCTCGCTTGAGGTGGTTGATGCGGTCAAAGCCCGGCACGGGGCACCGGGTCGTTCCTTCATGCATCTGGACATCACGTCCGATCCGTTGCCCCGGGTCGACCTGATGATGTGCCGGGATTGCCTGTTTCACCTGAAATGGTGGCTGCGCTGGGCCTTCTTCGAAAATTTCGTGCAAAGCGGGACACCCTACCTGTTGACCACAATGCATTACGTTCCCGTCAATGGAAGGCTGAGAGCCAATGCTGGCTTTCAAAGGTTCAACCCCTGCGCCGCGCCATTTAATTTCGACGACCCCGTTGAGACCATTTCGGAAACAGGCGAGATCAACCTGGACCCCGAGTATCTGCAAAGCCCGGCGGGGCAGAACCAGCGGTCATTGGGCATTTGGTTGCGCGAACAGGTCATCGCCGCCCTTGAGCGGCACAGAGGTGCGTCATGAAAGGCGCTGAAACCCTGTCATGATCCGTTGGGCATTCATATCGCTTTTGACGCTGGCGCAACCGGTTCTGGCGCAGCAGGGCGTAACGCTGCGTGATGCGGCGCAGGCCAATGTCACCGGCCTGACCTATTGGTGCGTCGAGGTGATGTTCCGGCGGGCGCAGGCCGCGCAGGCCTTTCCGGCGGCAGGGTTCACCTATCGCAAGGTCGATCGCGGCGTGAACGAATACGGCATTCATCGGGGCAGCAGCCACTATTTCGACGCACCCGCAAACACGGCGCATGCCGAGGTGGACGATACCAGCCGTCCCGCCGGTCTTTGCACTGTGTACACAACCCATCTGAATCAGGCGGACATGGCGGCGATCGTGGGCCGAACGCTTTACCAGTATTTTCCGACGACTGAGCAGTTCAGCCCGACAAGCTGGCATATCTCACTGGACGGCGGCTTGCCGTTGATCATCGAACTCTCAACCATCCAGAACAACCACAGATATGAAACTCCGGGCACTGTGCGCGTCTCTATGACCTATCCCGGCTAGCAGGAACAAAGGAAAGTAAATGGCAGTCCTCATCGACGAAAACACCAAAGTCATCTGTCAGGGCTTCACCGGCTCGCAGGGAACATTCCACTCTGAGCAGGCCATCGCCTATGGCACCAAGATGGTCGGCGGTGTGACCCCGGGCAAAGGTGGCATGACCCATCTTGACCTGCCCGTGTTCAACTCGGTCCACGAGGCCAAGCATGTGACCGAAGCCAACGCCAGCGTGATCTACGTTCCTCCGCCGTTTGCAGCCGACTCGATCCTCGAAGCGATCGATGCCGAGATGGAAGTGATCGTCTGCATCACCGAAGGCATCCCGGTTCTGGACATGATGAAGGTTAAGCGTGCTCTGGAAGGTTCGAAATCGCGTCTGATCGGCCCGAACTGCCCCGGTGTCATCACGCCCGACGCCTGTAAGATCGGCATCATGCCCGGCCACATCCACAAGCGCGGCTCGGTCGGTGTTGTGTCGCGTTCGGGCACGCTGACCTATGAGGCCGTCAAGCAGACTACTGATGTGGGTCTGGGCCAGTCTACCTGTGTGGGCATCGGCGGCGACCCGATCAAAGGCACCGAGCATATCGACGTGCTGGAATGGTTCCTAGCAGATGACGAGACCGAGTCGATTATCATGATCGGTGAGATCGGTGGTTCCGCCGAGGAAGAAGCCGCGCAGTTCCTGGCAGACGAGGCCAAGAAGGGCCGCAAAAAGCCAACCGCCGGTTTCATCGCGGGCCGCACAGCCCCTCCGGGCCGTCGCATGGGCCATGCAGGCGCGATTGTCGCCGGTGGCAAAGGTGGTGCCGAGGACAAGATCGAAGCAATGCGCTCGGCCGGTATCGTTGTAGCCGAAAGCCCGGCGCAGCTGGGTGAGGCTGTTTTGGAAGCGATTGGGTAAATGAACAAGAACCGGGCATATGCTCTGAGGGCAGCGCCCGAAAAACGGGTGGGCGAAAAACGCCCGCCCGATGTTCCTATTTTTTTGCCGCGTAAATTTGCTACTTGGGCAATTCCATTCGTCGCGATATTGGCTGCAACATTCGCTCAATCCAAGGCTGCGTCCGCTGCCGATGGTCGGTTCGTAACGCGATGGTCGGTAAGCCCATGACCTTCTCTGACGCCATCCGCACCTGTTTCTCAAAGTTCTTCACCTTCTCGGGCCGTGCCTCGCGGCCCGAATACTGGTTCTTTTTCCTGTTCATCGTGATCTGGAACATCATTGCCGGTATCATCGACTGGCAGTTCTTCACTCAGGTCGCGGTCAGTGAAAGCGATGAGGTCAAGTCCGTCGCCGCCACGTCCCGGCAACCTGTGCAGAGCATTGTCGGCCTGATCGTATTCTTTCCGCATCTGGCCGTGGCCTTCCGCCGGATGCACGACACCGGGCGGAGCGGGCTTTATGCCCTGCTGCCGATCCTGCTGATCGTGGGCGCGTTTGCGGTTCTGATCTTTGGCATCGGCCTCGCCAGCCAGTTCCACGGTGGTACGATGGATATTCTGCTGACACGTGCCACGCTGCTTATCGTCATTCCGACACTGCTTGTTCTGTTTGTGTCGCCCCTTCTGGTGCTGTGGTGGCTGACCCGCCCCAGCCAGCCAGGCACCAACCAATACGGTCCCAACCCATATGAGGTAGCCCAATGACCGAACATTCGCCCAACTCAGCCTTTCATGCCTCGAGCTTCATGCAGGGGCACAATGCCGAATATCTGGAGCAGCTTTACGCCCAGTACACCAAGAACCCCGGTGCGGTGGATGCCGCCTGGGCCGAGTTCTTCAAAGCCATGGGCGACGACGCGCCGGATGTGCAGAAAGAAGCGGAAGGGCCATCCTGGGCGCGCACGGACTGGCCGCCGGTGCCGGGGGATGACCTGACGGGTGCGCTGACCGGCGAATGGGCCGAGATCGACGCCAAGGCGGCAGGCAAGAAGATCAGGGACAAGGCTGCGGCCAAGGGTGTCGAGGTCAGCGACGATCAGATCAAGCGCGCCGTGCTGGACAGCCTGCGGGCGCTGATGCTGATCCGGGCCTATCGCATCCGGGGCCACCTGGCCGCCGATCTGGACCCGCTTGGCATGCGCGCAGCCAGCAACCACCCCGAGCTGGATCCAAGGACCTACGGCTTTACCGATGCCGACATGGACCGACCGATCTTCATCGACAACGTTCTGGGCCTGCAGATGGCCAGCATGCGTCAGATCGTCGAGATCGTGAAGCGGACCTATTGCGGCACCTTCGCACTGCAATACATGCATATCTCTGACCCGGAAGAGGCCGCATGGCTGAAGGAACGGATCGAGGGCTACGGCAAGGAGATCGCCTTCACCAAGGAAGGCCGCAAGGCGATCCTGAACAAGATGGTCGAGGCAGAAGGGTTCGAAAAGTTCCTGCACGTCAAATACATGGGTACTAAGCGGTTCGGTCTGGACGGCGGTGAGGCGCTGATCCCCGCGATGGAACAGATAATCAAGCGCGGCGGCGCGCTGGGTCTGAGCGATATCGTGATCGGGATGCCGCACCGGGGCCGTCTGAACATTCTGGCCAACGTGATGGGCAAACCCTATCGCGCCATCTTCAACGAGTTCCAGGGCGGCAGTTTCAAGCCCGAGGACGTGGACGGTTCGGGCGACGTGAAATACCACCTCGGCGCGTCCAGCGACCGCGAGTTCGATGGCAACTCGGTGCACCTGTCGCTGACCGCCAACCCATCGCACCTTGAGGCGGTGAACCCGGTGGTTCTGGGCAAGGTCCGCGCCAAGCAGGATCAGTTGAACGACACCGACCGCACCAAGGTGATGGCCATTCTGCTGCATGGCGATGCGGCCTTTGCCGGTCAGGGTGTCGTGGCCGAAGGGTTCGGTCTGTCGGGTCTGCGCGGGCACAAGACCGGCGGCACCATGCACATCGTCGTGAACAACCAGATCGGTTTCACGACCGCGCCGCACTTCTCGCGCTCCAGCCCCTATCCCACCGATATCGCGCTGATGGTCGAGGCACCGATCTTCCACGTGAATGGCGACGACCCCGAGGCCGTGGTACATGCCGCCAAGGTGGCAACCGAGTTCCGTCAGAAGTTCCACAAGGACGTGGTCATCGACATCTTCTGCTATCGCCGGTTCGGGCACAACGAGGGCGACGAGCCCATGTTCACCAACCCGATTATGTACAAGAAGATCAAGACGCATAAGACCACGCTGTCGCTTTATACCGAGCGGCTGGTCAAGGACGGCCTGATCCCCGAGGGCGAGATCGAGGACATGAAGGCGGCCTTCCAGGCGCATCTGAACAATGAGTTCGAGGCCGGAAAGGACTATAAACCCAACAAGGCCGACTGGCTGGACGGGCGCTGGTCTCATCTGGACAAGAACAAAGAAGAATACATGCGCGGCGAGACGGCCATCACACCCGAAACGCTGAGCGAAATCGGAGGTGCGCTGACCCGTGCACCCGAGGGCTTTGCCCTGCACAAGACCGTGGGTCGTCTGCTGGATCACAAGAAACAGATGTTCGAGTCGGGTCAAGGGTTCGACTGGGCCACGGGCGAGGCGCTGGCCTTCGGGTCGTTGCTGACCGAGGGCTACCCGGTGCGACTGGCAGGTCAGGACGCGACGCGCGGCACGTTCAGCCAGCGCCACTCGGGTTTCGTCCACCAGGAAACCGAAGAGCGTTATTACCCGCTGAACCATATTCGCGCGGGCCAGTCGCAATATGACGTGATTGACTCGATGCTGTCCGAATATGCGGTTCTGGGTTTCGAATACGGTTATTCGCTGGCCGAACCCAACGCACTGGTTCTTTGGGAGGCGCAGTTTGGTGACTTTGCCAACGGTGCGCAGATCATGTTCGACCAGTTCATCAGCTCGGGCGAAAGCAAATGGCTGCGGATGTCCGGTCTGGTCACTCTGCTGCCGCATGGGTTCGAAGGTCAAGGACCTGAACACAGCTCGGCCCGTCTGGAGCGGTTCTTGCAGATGTGCGGTCAGGACAACTGGATCGTGGCGAACTGTACGACGCCTGCGAACTACTTCCACATCCTGCGCCGTCAGCTGCACCGCACCTTCCGCAAGCCGCTGATCCTGGTGACGCCCAAATCGTTGCTGCGCCACAAGCTGGCGGTCAGCACGGCCGAGGATTTCACCACCGGCTCAAGCTTCCACCGGGTGCTGTGGGACGACGCGCAGAAAGGTAATTCGGACACCAAGCTGGTTGCGGACGACAAGATCAAACGCGTCGTCATGTGTTCCGGCAAGGTCTATTTCGACCTGCTGGAGGAACGCGACGCACGCGGCATTGATGACGTCTATCTGATGCGGATCGAGCAGTATTACCCGTTCCCGGCGCATTCGCTGATCAACGAGCTTGAGCGCTTCAAGGGTGCCGAAATGGTCTGGTGTCAAGAAGAACCCAAAAACCAGGGCGCTTGGTCCTTTATCGAACCCAATATCGAATGGGTGCTGACCCGTATCGGCGCAAAACATACTCGCCCAGTCTATGCCGGTCGCGCAACCTCGGCCTCGCCCGCGACGGGTCTGGCCAGCCAACACAAAGCCCAACAAGAGGCGCTCGTGAACGAAGCGCTGAGCATTGAAGGAAAGTAAGCGATGACGATTGAAGTTCGTGTTCCCACGCTTGGCGAATCCGTCACAGAAGCCACGGTCGCAACATGGTTCAAGAAACCCGGCGACGCCGTGGCAGTGGACGAGATGCTGTGTGAACTGGAAACCGACAAGGTGACAGTTGAAGTACCCTCGCCCGCCGCAGGCGTGATGGGCGAGATTGTAGCGGCAGAGGGTGAAACGGTTGGCGTGAACGCCCTGCTGGCCACCATTACCGCCGGTGAAGGCGCCGCCCCTGCGCCTGCTGCGGCCGCCCCGGCTCCGGCGGCAGCACCGGCAGCATCCGGAGGCAGCGTCGACGTGATGGTCCCGACTTTGGGCGAGTCCGTTACCGAAGCAACCGTATCCACCTGGTTCAAGCAGGTTGGTGACACCGTGGCCCAGGACGAGATGCTGTGTGAGTTGGAGACCGACAAGGTGTCAGTCGAGGTCCCGGCCCCGGCAGCCGGCGTTCTGGCCGAAATCGTGGCACCCGAAGGGTCAACCGTGGATGCAACCGCGAAACTGGCGGTGATCTCGGGCGCGGCCGCTGGCGCGGCGCCCGCACCGGCTGTTGCTGCCGCTGCGGCTGCTCCGGCGGCGGCCAGCGCTGGCAAGGACGTTGCAAACGCGCCGTCCGCCGAAAAGGCGATGGCCGAGGCCGGTCTGTCCTCCGATCAGGTCACGGGCACGGGCCGCGATGGCCGCATAATGAAGGAAGACGTGGCAAAAGCTGTTGCAGCGGCTACAGCCCCAGCGCCTGCGGCGGCTGTGCCCGCCCCCGCTGCCCAGGCCCAGCGCGCACCGGTTGCCGCCGAGGACGAGGCCCGCGAGGAGCGCGTGCGCATGACCCGTCTGCGCCAGACCATCGCCAAGCGCCTGAAGGATGCACAGAACACCGCAGCGATCCTGACCACCTATAACGAGGTGGACATGACCGAGGTGATGGCCCTGCGCAACCAGTACAAGGAGCAGTTCGAGAAGAAGCACGGTGTGCGGCTTGGCTTCATGTCCTTCTTCACCAAGGCCTGCTGCCACGCGCTGAAAGAAGTTCCGGAAGTCAACGCCGAGATCGACGGCACCGATATCGTCTACAAGAACTTCGTGCACATGGGGGTTGCCGCCGGCACGCCTCAAGGTCTGGTTGTTCCGGTCATCCGTGATGCTGACAGCATGTCCTTTGCAGCAATCGAAAAAGCCATCGCCGAAAAAGGCAAGCGCGCCCGTGACGGTAAGCTGTCGATGGCCGAAATGCAGGGCGGCACCTTCACCATCTCGAACGGTGGTGTCTACGGCTCTCTGATGTCGTCGCCGATCCTGAACCCCCCGCAATCGGGTATTCTGGGCATGCACAAGATCCAGGATCGTCCGATGGTCATCAATGGTGAGATCAAGATCCGCCCGATGATGTATCTGGCGCTGTCCTACGATCACCGGATCGTTGACGGCAAAGGCGCCGTGACCTTCCTTGTACGTGTAAAAGAGGCGCTGGAAGATCCGCGCCGCCTCCTGATGGATCTGTAATCATGGCGACACATGTACTCTGGCAGGCCGACGTGGCCGATTTCGATGCCTGGCTGAAAGTGTTCCGCGAGGATCAGCCAATGCGCAAGGCCGCGGGCATCCGCGACCTGCATGTCTGGCGCGATCCCGATCAGAAGGATCACGCAATTGCTATGTTCGAGGTGGTGGACCTGAACAAGGCGAGGGATTTTTTCGGATCCGAGGAGCTGGCCATGCATCACGAGCGCGGCGGCATTGCCCATATCACGATCAAGCTGTTGGAACCCGTCTAAGGACGAACATGCCCCGACCCGCAGATGCCGGGTCGTGCGGCCACCGGGTGATCCGGTCGATTTAGGAGAATATTATGGCAAATTATGATGTCATCGTTATCGGCGCCGGACCCGGCGGCTATGTCTGCGCCATCCGTTGCTCCCAGCTGGGGCTGAAAACCGCCGTGGTCGAAGGCCGCGATACGCTGGGCGGTACCTGCCTGAATGTGGGCTGCATTCCGTCGAAGGCGCTGCTGCATGCCAGCCATCAGCTGCATGAGGCCGAGCATAACTTTGCCAAGATGGGCCTGAAGGGCAAAAGCCCCTCTGTCGACTGGAAACAGATGCAGGCCTACAAGGACGAGGTGATCGAGGGCAACACCAAGGGCATCGAGTTCCTGTTCAAGAAGAACAAGATCGACTGGTTGAAGGGATGGGGTTCGATCCCCGCTGCCGGTCAAGTCAAGGTGGGCGACGAGGTGCATGAGGCCAAGAACATCATCATCGCCTCCGGCTCCGAACCGTCTGCTCTGCCGGGTGTCGAGGTCGATGAAAAGGTGGTCGTGACATCGACAGGGGCGCTGTCGCTGGGCAAGATTCCGAAGAAGATGGTTGTCATCGGCGCCGGCGTGATCGGGCTGGAACTGGGCTCGGTCTACAGCCGCCTGGGGGCCGAGGTGACGGTGATCGAATTCCTCAAGGAAATCACGCCGGGCATGGACCCCGAGGTGCAGAAGACCTTCCAGCGCATCCTCAAGAAACAGGGCCTGAAATTCGTCATGGGGGCGGCAGTCCAGAAGACCGAAGCCACCAAGACCAAAGCCAAGGTGACCTACAAGCTGCTCAAGGACGACAGCGAACACGTGATCGAAGCCGATACCGTGCTGGTCGCCACCGGGCGCAAGCCGTACTCGGACGGACTGGGACTGGACGCTCTCGGTGTTGAGATGACGCCACGCGGCCAGATCAAGGTTGGGGCCGACTGGCAGACCAATGTGCCGGGGATCTATTCCATCGGTGACGTGACCGAAGGCCCGATGCTGGCGCACAAGGCCGAAGACGAAGGCATGGCCGCCGCCGAGCAGGTTGCAGGCAAGCATGGGCACGTCAACTATGGTGTCATTCCCGGCGTGATCTACACCTGGCCCGAGGTGGCCAATGTGGGCGAGACCGAAGCGACCCTCAAGGAACAGGGCCGCGCCTACAAAGTCGGCAAATTCATGTTCATGGGAAATGGCCGCGCCAAGGCGAATTTTGCCGCCGATGGATTTGTCAAAATCCTCGCCGACAAGGACACGGACCGAATTCTGGGCGCGCATATCATCGGCCCGGCTGCCGGCGATCTGATCCACGAGGTCTGCGTGGCGATGGAGTTTGGTGCGTCGGCCGAAGATCTGGCCCTGACCTGCCATGCCCACCCCACCTATTCCGAAGCAGTGCGCGAAGCAGCACTGGCCTGTGGCGACGGTCCGATACACTCGTAGGGAACCACCAGACTGAACCAAGGTATGCGAGGCTCTGCCTCGCGCTCCGGGATATTTGGAGCCAGATGAAGTTCGGATCCGCTCTTTATCTGGCCGAAAGTATCCCGGGGGAGTCGCGCGGCACGCGCGGCGGGGCAGAGCCCCCGTTACCACATGGTTTTTGCCGCGCGGGCGACCCATTCACGATCGTAGTCCGCGCCGCCTTCCTCGCCACCTGACGCTTCGGCCAGCATTTCGCCGATCGTTGGCAGATCGGTGCTCTGGTCCCTGCCTGTCCAAGTTCCGGCCCGCATCAGGGCACGGGCGCATTGGGTGTAGATTTCGTCTATTTCGATGACAATGACGGTTGCCGGGGTCTTCCCGTGTTTCTCGAACCTGTCACGCATTCCGATATCTGCGGTCAGGCGCCCGGTTCCGTTCAGCCGAACGACGTTGTTCGACCCCGGCACGATAAACATGAGAGAAACGCACGGGTCGCGGACGATATTGCGCAAGGAATCCAGCCTGTTGTTTCCACGCCAATCCGGAAGCGCCAGAGTTTTGGCGTCAAGCTCCAGCACCACGGGGCCATCATCGCCACGCGGGCTGCCATCGACACCTTCGGGGCCCACCGTGCTGAGAATACAAAGGCGTGAAGCCATGATCCATTTTCGGTAAAGCGGTGTCAGATGGCGCACCACCTTGCGCAAGGACGGCGCGCCGGGTTTGCCATAAAGCGCCTCAAGCGCGGTTATGTCGTCAATGAACTCCATCCGGATCAAACCCCACTTCCCGCATCAGACTGTTCGACCGCGTCTCGATCTCCTGTTCCAGCCGGTCCAGAAATTCGTCCCGGGCCACACCCGGTTCGATCGGATCCAGGAAATCGACAATTGCAAGGCCGGGCTTGCGCATGATCCCGGAGCGGGGCCAGAAAACGCCCGCATTGGTGGCCACCGGAACACATGGAAACCCGAGACCTTCATAAAGCACCGCGGTTCCAACCTTGTATGGTTTCTGAACGCCCGGCGCGACTCGGGTGCCTTGCGGGTAGATCACCAGTTGACCAGGTTCGGTGAATTCCTTTGCGACATCCTTGACCATCTTCGCCACGGCCGCGCCCCTTTTGCCGCGGTTGACCGGAATACACCCCAAGCGGCGGGCATACATGCCGATGATCGGGGTCCACAGAAGCTCTCGTTTCATGATGAACTTGCCGTGGGGGATGGCGCTGAAGATCATGATGATGTCGAGGAAGGACTGGTGCTTGGCGCCGATGACGACTTCGTCATGGGGGGGTGATCCGCGCACCTCGCAGCGGATGCCGACCATCCAGCGGGCCAGCCAGATCGTGCTGCGGGCGTAGGTCTTGCAGGCCTGCAATGCGCCGCGTTTGGTGAACAGGGCATAGGGCGCGAAGACAATGCCAAGGATCAACATCCAGGCATAGATTGTGATCATGAAGATCAAAGAGCGAATCCATTGAAAACCTGTTCGCATCAGGAAAGCTCCTTTAGTTTTCTGCGGGCGGCGCTCCAGGTCGCGAAGAACGCAACCGTAGCACCTAGAAGCGGGATGACGGCCGGCAGCAACCATCCTGCCCCCTGAAAGCCGAGCCCGGTCAGAAACCCGCCCGCATCCGAGGTATCGGGCAGCAGTGACACGCCGATCATTCCAAACAGGGTTCCGATCCCGGCCCCCAGAAGCGCCCGATAGGTAAAGCGGCGCACGAAGGCTCCGGCGATGAAACGGTCGCGGGCTCCGACCTGGCGTAGGACCTCGATGATCCGGGCGTTGGCGGCCAGCGAGGCGTTGGCAGCCAGCGTGATCATTGCGGCGGTTGCACCGCCGATCAGCAGAATGGAAATCCAGCCCAGTCGCCGCACCGACATGGCCGCGTCAACCAGCGGTTCGCGCCAGCGTGTGTGGTCATCCAGAACCGCGCCAGGCACCTCGGCGCTCAGGCGAAGGCGCAGCCCGGCGGCATCCAGCCCCGGTTCGCCTTCGATAATCTCGATCAGTTGCGGCACGGGCAGAGTGTCCAGTGGCAGATCGGGTCCGAACCATGGCGATAGCAGAGCGGCCTGTTCCTGATCCGTCAAGGCGCGGGCCGAGGCGACTCCAGGGGTCTGGCCAAGGACGGTCAGGGCGGCTTCGGTCTGGGCCGCAAGCTGTCCGGCAGGGGCGTTGATGCGCAAGGTGGCGGCACCGGCCAGTTCCGACGCCCAGCGATCCGCCACGCGGCCCGAAGCCAGCGACAGGGCCAGCGCAAATACCGCCAGAAATCCCATCGCGCCCGAGACGAACAGGGTCAGATGCGCGGTATACCCTGTGGGCGGAACCACCCGGTCGGCGCGTTTGTCGCGCGACAGCAGGTTGCGGATGGTGCCATTGCTCATAGATCGGCCCCCGCGAGCTGCAGCTTGCGCTGCGAGATCCGCAGAACACGCGCCTGTACCTGGCTTTTGGCGGCGCGGATCAGGCTGAGGTCATGGGTCGCGATCAGCACCGTTTTGCCCATCCGGTTCAGTTCGACCAGCAGGCGCAGCAGGCGCTGCGACATTTCCCAGTCCACATTGCCGGTGGGTTCATCCGCCAGCACCACATCCGGCGACAGGATCACCGCGCGGGCCAGCGCGGCGCGCTGGCGTTCGCCGCCCGACAGTTCCGGCGGATGCGCCTCGAGCCTTGATCCAAGCCCGACCCAGCTCAGCAGTTCTGTCAGGTTGTCCTGTTCGGCCGTTTCGGCCCGCCCCGAAACCATCAGCGGCAGAGCCACGTTTTCCGCCAGTGTCATGTGGTCGAGAAACTGGCAATCCTGATGGACCACGCCGATCCGGCGACGCAACAGGGCCATCTGGTCGCGGTCCAGCCGGGCAATATCGCTGTTAAACGCGCTGAGACGACCGGATGTCGGCAACAGAGCGCCGTAGCACAGTTTGAGGAACGTGGTCTTGCCCGCACCCGAAGGACCGGTCAGAAAGTGGAAGGACCCCGGCGGCAGCTGGATCGACACGTCGCTCAGCAGTTCGCCGTCGCCATAGGTGTAGCTGACATTCTCCAGCTCGATCACAAGGTGCGCCCCCAGGTTTTTTCTGCCGCTCTTCTTGCCCGAGCGCGGTTGCGGTTTCAATGCCTGCACCGGGTCGATTTGGTGACACTTGACCCGTGAAACCGAAATCGCCCTTTGCTGTTGGGTCTTAACGGAATATGGTTCCTTAAAAAACTACTATCAGGCCGATCAATCGGCCAGGAGGCAGCATGCGTCTTACGTGTCCCAATTGCAGTGCCCAGTATGAAGTTCCGGATGAGGTTATTCCGGAAGAAGGCCGCGACGTTCAGTGTTCCAATTGTGAAGAGACGTGGTTTCAGGCGAAGAACCCGGCTGAAGCAGTCTCTGCGCCCGAACCGGCAGCACCGGATGCTGCAACCGATGAGGCGCCCGAGCCCGCATCGCCGCCAGCGGACGACATGAACGAGCCCGCAGAGGCGCAGCCTGCTGAAGCCAAAAGCGGTGTCGACCCCTCTGTCGCCAGCATCCTGAAGGAGGAGGCAGCCCGCGAGGCGGAATTGCGGGCCAAGGAAGGGGGCGGCCTTGAAAGCCAGCCTGATCTTGCGCTGGAACCGGTCGCCAAACCGGCGCCTGCGACGCAATCCGTTCCCGTGGAAACCGCCGCAGATGCGGGGCAGAAAGACGCTTTGCCGGATGTCGAGGCGATCAATTCCAGCCTGCGCAGCGATGAAGTGAACGCGTCCGATACCGACGATCAGCCCGCGCAGCGCAAATCGGGCGGCTTTCTGCGGGGATTCTCACTGATCCTGATCATCGGTGTTCTTCTGTTTCTGATCTACGGCAACGCGCAGCAGATCAGTGAAGCTGTTCCGCAGGCCGACCCTGTTCTGAAACCCTATGTCTCGCTGGTGGATCAGGCGCGCGTCTGGCTTCAAGCGCAATCCGGGGCGGTTCAGAACTGAACCGCGCAAAACCAAGCGTCAGAAACGTTCCAGCAAGCGTTTGAGGTATTCCAGCTCGATCTTGGGCCGATCGGATTCACCGGTGCGGCGGCGGATTTCGTCCAGCAGTTCACGCGCGCGGCGATAGACGTCTTCCCCCTGCAAAAGGTTGTCGTCGGTCGAGATCGACCCGGCAGCACCCGGGCTGCGGCCCAGTGGATCGCGGTTGTTGGCCTCCATGTCGCCTTCCTGCGAGCCCTGTCCCGGTTGGTTCTGTTGGTTCTGCGCCAGCGCCTCGCCCAGCGAGCGCATGCCCTCGCGCAGGGCCTCCATCGCTTCGGACTGTCGGTCAATGGCTTCGGCCAGATCGTCGCCGCGCAGGGCGTCTTCCGCTTCGTCCATGGCGCGACCGGCGCGGCCCAGCGCCTCGCGCGCCGCTTCACCTTCGGCGGTTCCGGCACCCGGCAGGCCCTGTTCCTGACGTCTGAGTTCCTCGCGCAGGGCCTGCTGGCGGTCTGCAAGCGATCCCTGGCCCTGTTGTCCGCCGCCGGCCTGATCGTCCGAGCCGTCACCCTGACCGCCCTGGCCTTCATGGCTCTGGCCCCGGCCCAGGCCACCGGAACGGCCTTCGTTGCCGCGGCTTTCGCCGGCCTGCGCACCGGGGTTGAACTGTTCCTGCAAATCCCGGAACGCCTGATCGCTGAGGCCCTGCTGTTCGCGCAGGGTTTCCGCAAGCCCTTCCATGGCCTGTTGACCCTCGGACTGTCCGCCCTGCCCCTGACCTTGGGTCACGCGCATGTTTTCCATCATCTGCTGGAACTCTTCCAGCGCCTGTTGCGCCTCGGCCATGCGGCCCTGTTCCATCAGTTCCTGAATGCGGTCCATCATCCGCTGCAGATCGTCCTGGGTCATCTGCAGAGACTCGCCATTTGGGCCTGTCTGGTTCTCGCCGCCTTCACCGTTTTCTTGTGCCAGCCGCTGAAGCTGTCGCATGTAATCCTGCGTGGCTTCGCGCAACTCCTGCATCAGCTCGGCGATTTCCTCGTCACTGGCACCATTCTTCATCGCCTCCGTCAGGCGCTCCTGCGCGCGGCGCATGCGTTCCAGCGCATCGGCCAGAGTGCCATCTTCGATCAGCACGGCCAGATCCCACAGGGCCTGGGCTATTTCGGCTTGCTGATCCGGCTTCAGGCCATAATCGGTGAACGTCTCCAACCGGCGCAGCACGACCCGAAGCCTCAGATAGGCGGTGTCGGACCGAAACAAATCCTCGGGGCGGTGGGACACGGCGCGCAGAACTTGCGCAATGCGCGGCGCATTGGAACGGGCCCACAACAGGTCACGCCGTTGTTCAATCACCGCGGCAGCCAGCGGGTCGAAGAAACGGCGCGCAGGAAGGGCCGTCTGATAGGGATCGGACCAGGTTTCCTGATCGGCGGCATCCCGTGCCATCAGGGTTATCGTGACCGGCAGGTGTGCCCAGGGATGTTCCGAGAAATCCTCGATCAGGTCTTCCGTGAAATCGGCCCGGTCGCCGGTGATCGGCATGGGCAGTTCAACGGTCACGGCTTCGCGCGGTTCAGGGTCTGCAGTCAGGCCAAAGCGGCGATCAACCGAGGCCAGATCAAGTTCGATCAATGCGGTGCCCGAGACCACGCCATAATCATCGCTTGCCGCAAAGGGCAGTTTCATCTGACCACCCGCCTCGGCTTCGGCCACATCGGTCACCGCAATCTGCGGCGCCGCGTCGGCAAGCAGGTTCAGCGCCCATTCGCGCCCTGCGGGGCCTTCGATCTTCAATTGCCCTGAATGTTCGGCCACGAAATCCTGTTCGGGATTGGTCTCGGCCTCGGCCCCCAAAAGAGACGTGGTCTCGGTCAGGCTGTGTGACCCGACTTCTCCGTAAAAGCGCAACGTGATGCGGCTGCCCTGTGGAAGCGTCAGATCGGGGCCCGGCTGATCGGCCAGATAGAGCGTCGGCAGACCGGTGTATCTGGGCGGTTCGATCCAGCCTTCCCAGCTTGGCCCCTGCCCCGCTGTCGCAGTACCCGGCGTCATCTCGGCCACGGATCCGATACGCCAGAACGACCCGAACAGGGTTGCGATCACCAGCGCCAGAAGCGCTGCATAGCGCAGGGCAAAGGGGTCGCGGTCTGCCAGCCTAAGGTCAGGCTTTACGGGTTCGGCCTGCGCCACCTTTTGTGCCATGCGTTTCTGGTGCGCCTGCCACAGGGCGACCGAGGCCGCGTCCATGGAGCCGATGGCCTGATCGTCTACCAAGGCCTGGATCGGGCGTCCCGGCAGTGTTTCATCTAGCCTCACCAACGCCTCGGCGCGTGTCGGTAGATGGAATCGCCTGACCCCGAACATGAGCGCAGAAAGCAGTCCAATCAGCGCGACACTGCCCGCCGCCCAGACAAATTCGACACTGACAAGATCCTGAAGACCCAACATCAGAGCGGCCAAAATGGCCATCAAAATAGAAAAAAACGGCCAAAACGCGCGCAAAACCCGCTCGGCCAGCATCCCTGCGAGCGTCAGCCACAGGGACAGCCGGGGAATAGGCAGGTTTGATCTGTCGCTCAAGGCGGGCCTCCTGATCAGGCCCGTGCGATCATCGCGTCAGAGCCATGGGGGTATGGTATCGCGGTTTATGATTTCGTCAAAGCTTGGGCGTTCACGAATAACCGCAAATTGATCCCCATGCACCAGAACCTCGGGGATCAGGGGACGGGTGTTGTATTCGCTGGACATCACCGCACCATAGGCCCCGGCGCTGCGGAACGCGACCAGATCACCGGCGTTCAGCGGCGGCATATCGCGCTGCTTGGCAAAGGTATCACCGGTTTCGCAGACCGGGCCCACGATGTCATAGGGTTGCTGTTCGACCCCCGGCGCGGGTTCATGAACGGCGACAATGTCATGATACGCCTCGTACATTGCGGGGCGGATCAGGTCGTTCATGGCGCCGTCAAGGATCAGGAAATCGCGACCCTCGCCGGATTTCACATAGATCACCTTGCTGACCATCAGCCCGGCATTTCCGGCAATCAATCGGCCCGGCTCGATCTCGATCTCGCAACCCAGATGGCCCAGCGTTTTCTTGATCAGTGCACCGTATTCCACCGGCAGTGGTGGCGCGTCATTCGAGCGGGTGTACGGAATGCCGAGACCACCGCCCAGATCGAGGCGACGAATATCGTGCCCTTCAGACCGCAGCTTTTCGGTCAGCTCCGCCACCTTGGTATATGCCAGCTCGAACGGCTCAAGCTCGGTCAGTTGCGAGCCGATATGAACGTCGATGCCGATCACCTCCAGCCCGGGTAGTCTGGCAGCATGGGCGTAGACTTCGGAAGCGCGCGCAATCGGGATGCCGAACTTGTTCTCGGACTTGCCGGTCGCGATCTTGGCGTGGGTTTTGGCGTCGACGTCGGGGTTCACCCGCACTGTGATCGGCGCCACAACGTCCAGCTCCTGCGCGACGGCATTGATCACCTCCATCTCGGGCTCGGATTCCACGTTGAACTGGCGGATGCCACCGGTCAGTGCGGTGCGAATTTCATCCGCCGTCTTGCCAACGCCCGAAAACACGATCCTGTCGCCCGGCACACCGGCTGCCTTGGCGCGCATGTATTCCCCGCCCGAGACCACGTCCATTCCCGCACCGGCTTGCGCCAGCGTTTTCAGAATCGCCTGATTGCTGGCCGCCTTCATCGCGTAGCAGACAAGGTGATCGGTGCCCTCAAGCGCGTCATCGAACAACTGAAAGTGCCGCAGCAATGTCGCGGTGGAATAGACGTAGAACGGCGTTCCGACCGCGGCTGCAATCTCGGAAATCGGGACATCCTCGGCGTAGAGCGCGCCGTCGCGGTAGAGAAAGTGATCCATGACTGCGCGCTTAGACCAAAAAGGGCATTCGGAGCAAATGATTCCGGCGGAACCCTTATTTTGTCGTCGAAATTCCCACGCGGCCATATCCCGAGATGGAAATGCCCGAACCTCTGGGTTCCGCCGCCGGTTCAGAGCGCGGTTTGTAGTTTGGGTCGCAAGCTGCAAGGGCGGCCAGCGAAAGGATCAGAAGAAAGGTTTTCATCAAGAGTTTTTCGTTCTTTCGTTCGGCCGGTCAGACACCAAAGAACACACCGACGGGTCCGCGCCAGAACCCGACGCCTGCGCCGACGTGAACGCCATTTGATCCGACACCGACACTGGCGCTCATGGTTGGGGTGGTCGGCTCGCCGTCCGCGCCGCACCCGGCCAGAGCAACTCCGACCGCGATCAGCATGAGGATGCGCATGACTTGTTTCACACCAGTCCCTTCCATCGCTCGGCCTGGGCGCGGACCTGATCCGGTGCCGTGCCGCCATAGGACTGACGTGAGTTTACCGAATTTTCGACGGTTAGGACAGAATAGACATCATTCGTGATATCGGCATGGACAGACTGCATATCCTCAAGGGTCAGATCGGGCAGGTCGCAGGCCTTGGCTTCGGCCATGGCCACCAGCGCGCCGGTGACGTGGTGGGCGTCGCGGAACGGCAGGCCCAGAACGCGCACCAGCCAGTCAGCCAGGTCGGTAGCGGTCGAAAAACCTGATCCGGCGGCGGCGGCAAGGCTGTCGCGGTTGGCGGTCATGTCTTTGACCATGCCTTCCATCGCCGCCAGCGCCAGCATCCAGTTGTCGGCGGCGTCAAAGACCTGTTCCTTGTCTTCCTGCATGTCCTTGGAATAGGCCAGCGGCAGGCCCTTCATCACCATCATCAGCGCGGTATTGGCGCCATAGATGCGCCCCACCTTGGCGCGGATCAGTTCCGCCGCATCCGGGTTCTTCTTTTGCGGCATGATCGATGATCCGGTCGAGAACCGGTCTGACAGCGTCACAAACCGGAACTGGGCCGAGGACCAGATCACCAGTTCCTCGGCGAAGCGCGACAGATGCACGGCACAGATCGAGGCGGTCGAAAGGAATTCCAGCGCGAAGTCGCGGTCGCTGACCGCATCCAGCGAGTTCGCCGCGGGGCGGTCAAAACCGAGCGCCTCGGCCGTCATGTGCCGGTCGATCGGGAAAGAAGTGCCCGCAAGCGCGGCGGCACCCAGCGGCGATTCGTTCATCCGGGCGCGGGCGTCGCGCACGCGGGACAGATCACGGCCAAACATCTCGACATAGGCCATCATGTGGTGACCCCACGTCACTGGCTGCGCGGTTTGCAGATGGGTAAAGCCCGGCATGACCCAGTCCGCCCCGGCCTCGGCCTGCGCCAAAAGCGCGCGGATCAGGGCCAGCAACCCGGTTTCCGCCGCGTCCAGCTGATCGCGGACCCAGAGTTTGAAATCGGTTGCCACCTGATCGTTACGGCTGCGGCCCGTGTGCAAACGGCCTGCGGGCTCTCCGATTACTTCCTTCAGGCGCGCTTCAACATTCATGTGGATGTCTTCCAGCGCGGTCGAGAACTGAAAATCTCCGTTCTGGATTTCTGACAAAACGGTGAGCAGCCCTTCCCGAATGGCCTGCGCGTCACTATCAGTTATAACGCCCGTGGCAGCCAGCATGGCGGCATGGGCGCGCGAGCCTGCGATGTCCTGGGCTGCCATCCGCTGATCGAACCCGATCGAGGCGTTGATTGCCTCCATGATCGCGTCTGGACCGGCGGCAAAGCGGCCGCCCCACATCTGGTTCGAGGATTGATCGGTCATGTTGGAAAACCCGGAGTTGATATGCGCCTGTTACGTCTGATCCCCCTTTATATGGCCCTTGCGCTGGGTGCAAATGCGGCTTTGGCCAGTGATGCCGAAACTCTGGCGCCGCTGCGGGACGGCAGCCTGAAGCGGCTGATCCTGCATAAGGAACCCAAACCGGCAAAGACCATCGAGTTCCAGTTGGAAGACGACGGCGGGGTCGGCACACTTGAAGATTACGCCGGCAAATATGTGCTGGTGAATTTCTGGGCCACGTGGTGCGCGCCCTGTCGCAAGGAAATGCCCCAGATTGCAGAATTGCAGGAAGAATTCGGCGGCGACAAATTTCAGGTTCTCACCCTGGCCACCGGTCGAAACACCCCTGCCGGGATCAAGAAGTTCTTCGACGAGAACGGAATCGTCAACCTTCCGCGCCATCAGGACCCCAGCCAGGCCGCCGCGCGTGAATTCGGCGTCATCGCCCTGCCGATCACCGTCATCCTGAACCCCGAGGGACAGGAAATCGCGCGCCTGATAGGGGATGCGGAATGGAATTCGGACAGCGCCAAGGCGATCATCGCGGCGCTGGTCGGCACAGAGGGCGAAAGCTGAAAAAGACTATCGGTACAATCCGGTAATGTAGGCCCGTCCATTTCAATCTCGTGATATACTGTCCCCGCCCCTCCTGTTGGGCGGGGCAGTTTGCGTTTTGGGAATGGAGGTGACGATGAGACCTGTGGTTTTGCTGATTGGACGCTTGCCGAATGTGATCGGAGATGTCGCGCAGCAACTGGATCACCTGCCGATTCAATGGCTGGGTGCACATGACCCTGATGAGGTGCGGCGGCAACTGGACGCCGAACCCCGGATCGCATGCGCCATCATGGGCGCGGGGCTGGATGACAAGGTACGGGGCGAAATGGTGGGCATAATCGCCTCCCGCCGTCCGGATATCTGCATTCACCTGAAAGACCGCACGTCTGGTCCCGAAGGTCTGGTCCCGTTCGTCCGGCGCGTGGTGCAGCATGAAATCCTGGAAAGTCTGGAAAAAGGCTGACGCGACGCCACCTTTGACAGTCGGTTATCCGCCTTGCAACTTGTCGGCGGGAGGACGGAATGCCGCTTGAAATCCTGCTGGTTCTGGTGGTCGGCGGTATCGCCGGAATTACCCTGTTGCTGCATGCGACGGGCAAGTCCCGTTTGCGCCTTCTGACACCGGACACGGCGCGGTCGGAATGGCTGCGACATGCCCCGGAGGACTACATCATTGATGTCATGATTGCCCATGACGGCCATGCGGCGCTGATCCGCACGGACGCTGGCAAGGGGCTTTTGTGGTCGTTCGGTGCGGATACCGTGGCGCGGCATTTGCTTGATTTCGACTGGATGGACCATCCCAAAGGCATCGAGGTTCAGTTTCATGATTTCAGCACCCCACGCGTAATCCTCAGCCTTGATGACAGCGAACGCCAGCACTGGCGTCTGATGATGGACCCTTCATGACCGACCAAGTGAGCTTTCCCGACGCCGTGCAATGGGCCGTCCCGTTTTTCATCGCCGCCATTCTGGCCGAGTTTCTGTGGATTGCCATCAAGGGCCGCGGCGGACGGTATGAGACGCGCGACGCCGTAACCTCGCTGATCATGGGTGCGGGCAACATCGCCTCGGGCTTTCTGCTGGGCTTCATCGCATACGCGTTTTTCATGTGGTTGTGGCGGATTACGCCGCTGGACCTGGGCACTTCGATCCCGGTGATTTTTCTTTGCTTCGTGCTGGATGACCTGCGCTATTACTGGGTGCACCGGTTTGGCCATCGCATCCGCTGGGTCTGGGCCAGCCATGTGAACCATCACAGTTCGCAGCATTACAACCTGACCACGGCGCTACGGCAGACGTGGACCTATACGTTCACCTTCATGATGGTGGTGCGCGCGCCGCTGATCCTGCTGGGGTTCCATCCCGCGATGGTGCTGTTCGTCGGCGGGCTGAACCTGATCTATCAGTTCTGGATTCACACAGAAGCCATCGGCAAAATGCCGCGTTGGTTCGAGGCGGTGATGAACACCCCTAGCCATCACCGCGCGCATCATGGCCGCAATGCGCGTTACCTGGATTGCAACTATGCTGGTGTGTTCATCATCTGGGACAAGATGTTCGGTACTTTTGTACCGGAACAGGATGATGACCGTGTCGACTATGGGCTGGTGCATAATATCGGCACGTTCAACCCGCTGCGCGTGGCCTTTCACGAATGGGTCGGCATCTGGCGCGACGCGACGCAGCCCGAGCTGACATGGCGGCAGCGCCTGGCCTATTGCTTTGCGCCGCCGGGCTACAGCCATGACGGAAGCCGGAAGAATTCTGAGCAGATCAAGGCCAGCCATCTGGCCCGACATCCCGAAGATCGCGGAACGCCCGGATTTGAACATCTCGAGGAATTTTTGCCCGCAAAACAGGCGGAAAATTCCTGAGCGCAACGACTATCTTACGCTGAATACTTGATATTATTGGCCCCGGCTTCATATTAGAACGATGTTTTGATTTAGCGTGCCCGGAGGCCTTTATGTCTCGTACAACGACCCTTTATACTGTTTTTGGCCTGACCGGCCTTGTCCTTGCCATGCTGACAGCCATTGGCGGAGGACCTTCGGTATTCCTGGGTTTGGGCTTTGCAATGATGACGCTGGGCCTTCTTGGGGCCCTGATCGGCGCAGCAACCACATTGCGTCAGACCAGCCGATCGGCCAAGTGATCCCCGGCACATAGCAGCTTTTACGCTTCTGTCTCGATTAACGTCAGATTCACTTCTTTGCTCTGATATGGGCATCAGACCCCTATCAATTTTACGCAAGGACCGGGTGCGCCCATGCGGGACAGGAAACTGGCTGATCTGCCGGAAGGCGCGGACAATCCGCTGAACGCGGCGGTGGCTTCGCGCGATTTGTCGACGGTGCAAATGGCGACGGAGGCGGTGAAACACAAGCAATGCAAGCTGGCCTTTCAGCCGGTCATGCAGGCCAATGCCCCCCACGGCGTGGCGTTCTACGAAGGGTTTATCCGGGTGCTGGACGAAACCGGGCGGGTCATTCCAGCGCGCGAGTTCATGCCCGAGGTTGAAAACACGCCAATCGGGCGCGAGCTGGACTGTGTCGCGCTTGAAATGGGTTTGCGCACCCTGACGCGCAATCCGGGGATCCGACTGTCGATCAACATGTCGGCCCGCTCGATCGGTTACACCCGCTGGTCGCGTATTCTTGAGCGGTTCATGAAAAATGACCCCGCTCTGGGTGAGCGGCTGATCCTTGAAATCTCGGAAAGTTCGGCGATGCAGGTACCGGAACTGGTGGTCGATTTCATGGATCGTCTGCAGGCCCGCGGCATCGCCTTTGCGCTGGACGATTTTGGCGCCAGCAACTTCAGCTTTCGCCACTTTCGCGAGTTTCTGTTCGACGCGGCAATGATCGACGGACAATTCGTGCGTGGTGTCAGCACGAACCCCGACAATCAGGCGCTGGTCAGAGCCCTGATCGCGGTTGCCCGCGAATTCGAAATCCTCGTGACCGCCGAATCGGTTGAAACCAAGCAGGATGCCGAGTTTCTGGTGGCCAGCGGTGTCGATTGCCTGCAGGGCTTTCTGTTCGGCGCGCCTTCGGTCAAACCGCCGTGGAAAGCGGAAAAGACACAGGAGACAGGGACTTAACACCTGCCGCAACACATTTCAGCCTACGACCTGCCGCCCTGAGACAAGCTGCCCGTTGCTGCGCGTGCAGCATTGCGATATCCAAATGGTGCTGGAGCGGGGATCACGGGGCGCTCTTGATTGCAGGGGGATCCTCTACGATCTGCGCCGTCACATTTCCCACAGGACCATGACGGTAAAGGATTAATCGAATGACCAACGTAGTAATCGCATCCGCCGCACGTACCGGTGTCGGCAGCTTTGGCGGCTCGTTTGCCAACACCCCCGCCCACGATCTTGGGGCCGCTGTGCTTGAGGCCGTTGTCGAACGCGCGGGAATCGACAAAAGCGAGGTTAGCGAAACCATCATGGGCCAGGTTCTGACCGCCGCTCAGGGCCAGAACCCCGCGCGCCAGGCGCACATCAATGCCGGCCTGCCGCAGGAAAGCGCGGCCTGGGGCATCAACCAGGTCTGTGGCTCGGGCCTGCGTGCCATTGCTCTGGGCGCACAGCACATCCAGCTGGGCGATGCCGAAATCGTCGCCGCCGGCGGCCAGGAAAACATGACCCTTTCGCCCCATGCTGCCGCCCTGCGCGCCGGTCACAAGATGGGCGACATGAAATACATCGACACGATGATCCGCGATGGTCTGTGGGATGCCTTTAACGGTTATCACATGGGTCAGACCGCTGAAAACGTCGCCGAGAAGTGGCAGATCAGCCGCGACATGCAGGACGAATTCGCCGTTGCCTCGCAGAACAAGGCCGAAGCCGCGCAGAAGGCCGGCAAGTTCGCCGACGAGATCACGCCGTTCACCATCAAGACCCGCAAGGGCGACATCGTGATGGACAGCGACGAATACATCCGTCACGGCGCGACCATGGAAGCCATGGCCAAGCTGCGCCCTGCCTTCACCAAGGACGGTTCTGTCACCGCGGCAAACGCCTCGGGCCTGAACGACGGCGCGGCCGCAACCCTGCTGATGTCTGCTGAAAACGCCGAAAAGCGCGGGATCGAGCCGCTGGCCCGTATCGCATCCTACGCCACTGCCGGTCTGGACCCGTCGATCATGGGCGTGGGCCCGATCTACGCGTCGCGCAAGGCGCTGGAGAAAGCCGGCTGGTCGGTAGACGATCTGGATCTGGTCGAGGCGAACGAAGCCTTTGCCGCGCAGGCCTGCGCCGTGAACAAGGACATGGGCTGGGACCCGTCGATCGTGAACGTGAACGGCGGCGCGATTGCCATCGGCCACCCGATCGGTGCCTCGGGCTGCCGCGTTCTGAACACGCTGCTGTTCGAAATGAAGCGCCGCGACGCGAAGAAGGGTCTGGCGACCCTGTGCATCGGCGGCGGCATGGGTGTCGCCCTGTGCGTGGAGCGCGACTAAGTGCGTTGAGAACCAAATAGAAAAGGGCGTCCCACGGACGCCCTTTTTTGTTACAATCAAGCCTTACACCGTAGCTGCGACAATTTCGCTGAGCAGAAAAGCAAAGACCTGAACGAAACGATATTGCGCACCAATCTCTCTCAGAGTAACAGAATTACCAAGCCGACTAAATTTGGAGGACTCCTAAATGGCACGTACAGCACTCGTAACCGGCGGCTCCCGCGGCATCGGCGCAGCAATTTCCAAGGCGCTCAAAGCCGAAGGGTACAACGTTGCAGCCACCTATGCGGGGAATGACGAAGCCGCCGCGAAATTCACCGAGGAAACCGGTATCGCCACCTATAAGTGGAACGTCGCCGACTATGACGAGTCCAAGGCGGGTATCGAAAAGGTCGAGGCCGAAGTTGGCCCCATCGACATCGTTGTGGCAAATGCCGGTATCACCAAAGACGCCCCTTTCCACAAGATGACGCCCGAGCAGTGGCATCAGGTGATCGACACCAACCTGACCGGCGTGTTCAACACCGTACACCCGGTCTGGCCCGGCATGCGCGAGCGTAAGTTTGGCCGCGTGATCGTCATCAGCTCGATCAATGGACAGAAGGGCCAGTTCGCGCAGGTGAACTATGCCGCAACCAAAGCGGGCGATCTGGGCATTGTGAAATCGCTGGCGCAGGAAGGTGCACGTGCGGGCATCACCGCAAACGCGATCTGCCCCGGCTATATCGCTACGGAGATGGTCATGGCGGTTCCGGAAAAAGTCCGCGAATCGATCATCGGTCAGATCCCGGCCGGCCGGTTGGGTGAGCCCGAGGAAATCGCGCGCTGCGTGGCGTTCCTGGCATCGGACGATTCCCAGTTCATCAACGGCTCGACCATCTCGGCCAACGGTGCGCAGTTCTTCGTCTGATCAAGAGCGATTGCAATTTTGAACGGGCCGGTCCAAATGGGCCGGCCCTGTCAATTTCAGATTCCCGAAGAGGCTGCCCCATGACCAGAATGCGCGCAACGGCGATTGGTTTTATTGCTGTGCTGCTGTGGTCCCTGCTGGCCCTGTTCACTGTCGGCTCGACACCGACACCACCGTTGCTGCTGAACGCCGTCTGCTTTTCAATCGGCGGCACCCTGGGCCTGATCTGGACCTGGGCCACCGGCGGATTGCAACAACTTGGGCGCGTACCCTGGACAACTTATCTGTTCGGAACGCTGGGTCTGTTCGGCTATCACGCCCTATATTTCTCGGCACTGAGGATGGCCCCCGCGGCCGAGGCGGGTCTGATCGCCTATCTCTGGCCTTTGCTGATCGTTCTGCTGTCGGGGCTGTTGCCCGGCGAGCGGTTGCGCATCGGGCATCTGATTGGTGCCTGCTTCGGTTTCGCGGGCGCGGCGCTGATCATTGCCGGTGGCGGCAGCACCGGGTTTCAGGTGCAACACCTGCCCGGATATGCGCTGGCACTGATGTGCGCGTTGACCTGGTCGGGCTATTCCGTTCTGTCCCGGCGTCTGGGCGATACCCCCACCAGTTCGGTTGCTGTTTTCTGCATCGCCGCGGCAATTGCCTCGGGCGCGCTGCATCTTGCTGTGGAGGAAACGGTCTGGCCCGCGACCGCATTCGGCTGGGCATCGATCCTTGCCCTGGGTCTGGGACCGGTCGGGCTGGCGTTTTATGTTTGGGATATCGGGGTCAAGCGGGGCGACATTCAGATACTGGGCACCGCGTCCTATGCGGCACCATTGCTGTCTACGCTTGCGCTGGTTCTCGCCGGGATCGCCGCCCCTTCCTGGGGTCTGGCGGTCGCGGCGCTGTTGATCACCGGCGGGGCCACAATTGCGGCGCGGGCCAGTCTGAAGTCCTAGTTCGCCCTGCCCTGAACTTGCATCGCCAATAACCTGCCGCGCCTTTGGTGCTTTCGGGACATTGGCGATACAGAGTGATTCAGGTCAGGTGCTGGACGCTTTAATTGGACAGGCGTTCGATCTCTTCCTTCAGCTTGAGCTTCTGCTTTTTGAGCTGCGCAATATGGAGATCATCAATTCCTGGCGAGCGTTGGGCTTTTTCCACTTCGAGACCGAGACTTTCGTGTTTTTTCTTCAGTTCCGTCAGATGTGCGCTCACGCTCATGGCGATCCTCCTTAGTTGGATGTCTGAGTTTTACATGGGAAGTTGACCACATCGTTTCCAGCCTGTCACGCCGCAGACGCACAGAATCTGTCACAAATCCGACAAATTCGGCCGGTCACCGCCTATCAATCCGAGAATCCGGGTAGCCCGGCCCCGTTCCGCAGCACCGAAGTTACCTGGGGCGTATAGCTCTCACCGTCCCTCTCGTGCCGTGCGCCTGTGTGCAGGATCAGCGGGGAATGGAGCTGGAAGGCAGCGCGCCCCTCTTTCCGCGCGCGCAGAATAACCAGTTCCGCATCTCGGGTCGCGCGCGGCGTCAGCGGCAGGACTTCGACTGAACCCAGTCTGCCGGCACAGGCCGACAACATGTCCGGCAGGCGTTCGGCCTTTTGGATCATGTGCAGATAGCCGCGCGGGGCAAGCCGCCTGGCGGCCACGCCGATCCAGTCCGACAGCGGTGTCTGCTCGCCCAGCGCCACCTGCCGCCCTGAATCCTGCGCCGGGCTGTGTGCGCCGGGGCGGTAATAGGGCGGGTTGGCGATAATGTGATCGAACTGTCTTTGCCTCAGATCATTGGGTAGATCGGTCAGGTTTGCCGGTATCACTGCCAGCGGCACATCGTTCTCTGCGGCGTTGCGCCGCGCCAGATCGGCGTAGGCGGGTTGCAATTCGACCCCTGTCAGGTGCAGGCCCGGCACGCGGGCGGCAAGGCACAGGATGGCGGCGCCTGCCCCGCAGCCAAGCTCCAGCACGGTTTGGCCTGCCGTGGCCGGAACCGAGGCCGCCAGCAGAACCGGGTCAACACCTGCGCGATAGCCGGACAAAGGCTGCCACAGCCGCACGCGTCCGCCGAGGAACTCGTTGCAGATCAGCTCGCTGTCGGAGAACCCGCTCATCGGCCCAAGGGGATGTCGTTGTCACGCATTACCCGTTCGGCGCGGATCAGGTCGTCGGCGCGCACCATCAGGCGGCGGGGGAAAATTCCTATGCCGCCTTCGAGGATGCTCATATTTACGTCCATCTGAAAGCAGTCTATATCCTCGCCTTCAAGGAGAGCGGATGCAAAGGCCAGGATTGTCGGATCGGTGCTGCGCAATAGTTCTTCCATGGGGATGGATGTAAGGGCAAGGAGCGGCGGAAGTCGAGCCTTGTATCAGGAGTGTGATGAACGTCAGCACAATCTCGAAACCACATGAACGGCTGGCCGACATTCTGGCCGGTGAAATGGATGCGGTAAACCATCTGATCCGCACGCGCATGGCGTCGGAACACGCCCCTCGTATCCCCGAAGTGACCGCTCATCTGGTTGAGGCGGGCGGCAAGCGTCTGCGCCCCATGCTGACTCTGGCCGCAGCCCGTCTGTTTGGCTATTCAGGCGACCACCATGTGCGTCTGGCCGCGACGGTCGAATTCATTCATACCGCCACGCTTCTGCATGACGACGTTGTGGACGAAAGCGCCCAGCGGCGCGGGCGGCCCACGGCAAACCTGCTGTGGGACAACAAATCCAGTGTTCTGGTTGGCGATTACCTGTTTTCCCGCAGTTTCCAGCTGATGGTGGAAACCGGGTCGTTGCGCGTTCTGGACATTCTGGCCAACGCTTCGGCCACGATTGCCGAGGGTGAAGTGTTGCAGATGACGGCAGCCACCGACCTGAGCACCCACGAGGGCATTTATCTGCAGGTGGTGCGCGGAAAGACGGCCGCGCTGTTTTCGGCTGCAACCGAGGTAGGCGGCGTGATTGCCGGTGCATCGGAAGAGCAGGTGAAAGCGCTGTTCGACTATGGCGACGCGCTTGGCATTGCCTTTCAGATCGCCGATGACCTGTTGGACTATCAGGGCGACAGCAAGGCAACCGGCAAGAATGTCGGCGATGATTTCCGCGAGCGCAAACTGACCCTGCCGGTGATCAAGGCCGTGGCGCAGGCCACGGCAGACGAACACGCCTTCTGGGAACGCACGATTGGCAAGGGCCGCCAGCAGGATGGCGATCTGGATCACGCGCTAAGCCTGATGAACAAATACGGCACGCTGGAGGCCACCCGTTCGGATGCCATCGGCTGGGCCGCCAAGGCCAAAACCGCGCTGGAGGTGCTGCCCGATCACGAGATCCGGTCGCTGCTGCGCGATCTGGCCGACTACGTGGTCGCGCGCCTCAATTAAGCTGCGTTGCGCGGCACCACCAGTCGGAATGGGCCGCGCCGATTTCATAGGCCGCGAAATGCGCGGCCTTCATGGACGGGTAAAGCCCGAAACAGGTCGAGCCCGAGCCGGACATCCGCGACAAAAGAACACCGCGAGAGGCGTCGAGCTCATCAAGAACCCGCCCGATCTGAGGCGCAATGCCCATGGCCGGTGCCTGCAGATCGTTGCGCTGGCCTTTCAGCCACGCGGCGCAGTCTTCCGCCGTTTCAAATTCAGGGATATCCTCGGGCATAGCCGGGTTGTGGCGCGTTTCCATCGCCTTGAAAACGGAACCGGTCGGAACCCCGACGCAAGGGTTGACCAGAACCGCATAAAGCGGCGGAAGGGAAACAGGGTTGATCTGTTCGCCTATGCCCCGCATTCGCGCGGCTTTCGCCATCAAACAGACCGGGATATCAGCACCCAGTGACACCGGGTTCGGCAGCTTTCCGTTGCCCGATCCCGCGAGCACACGCAATGTCGCGGCCGCATCCGAAGACCCGCCGCCGATACCGCCCCCATGGGGCAACGACTTGTTCAGGGTAATTCGGCCTGTCCAGCCAACTGCATCCGCCGCCTGCCAAACCAGATTACGCTGATCGGATGGTACACCCCGGGCATGTTCACCGGTGACGTCCATCGACAGGTCCGGGCCGGGCTCGAACGTCAGGTGATCACCGATATCTGCGAACACGACCAGAGAATCCAGCAGGTGATAGCCATCTTCGCGCTGGCCAGTCACATGCAGGGTCAGGTTGATCTTGGCGGGGGCAAATGCCTCAGCCTTCATTGGCAACCTGAAGAGGCTCTGCACCTTCTTCCGCCAGAACCGCGTCCAGCCCGATCTCGAGCTTTCGCCGGATACGGTCGGGATCGGCCTCACCATCGGTGTCGTCGGGGTCGATGAAAGACAGGGCGCGTTTCCACTGGAACTCGGCCTCGCGGTCGCGCCCAACGGCCCAATAGACGTCGCCCAGATGATCATTGACCACCGGGTCGACCGGCATCAGCTCGATGGCGCGTTCCATATGCTCAACGGCTTCTTCATAGCGGCCGAGCCGGAACAGAACCCAACCGAGGCTGTCCACGATATAACCGCTGTCCGGGCGCGTGGCGACGGCGCGTTCGATCATTTCAAGCGCCTCGTCCAGCTTTTCGCGACGTTCGACCAGCGAGTAGCCGAGGTAATTCAGCACTTGCGGCTGGTCCGGGTTCAGTTCAAGCGCGCGGCGAAAATCCGCCTCGGCCTGATCCCAGTTCTTGAGACGCTCATGCGAAATTCCGCGGGCATAGTGCAGGAACCAACTGCCGCCCGCCCCGGTTTCGGTCAGCTCGATCGCCCGGTCGTAGGACGGCACCGCGGCGGCATAGTTTTCGTCCCGGCGCAACAAATCGGCCAGTGCCACATGAACGGACGGCAGGTTCGGACGTTGTGCCGCCAGGTTCTGCAGAACTTCCGCTGCAGCGTCTTTCTTGCCTGCACGCCCTAAAACTTCGGCCCGGCCCAGTTCGGCAACGTGAAAATCAGGGCTGTCAGAAGGCACTGTCCGATAGGCCGCAACTGCAAGATCAAACTGTTCCAGATCGTCCAGCAGCTCTGCCCCCAGCAAAATCGCGTCGACGTGATCGGGGCGCAGAAAGGTCGCCACACGTGTGTAAAGCAGGACATAGTTCTGTGCCGCTTCGCCATTCAGTGCCGCGCCAACCGAGAAGAAAACCTCGGCCATGCCGTCCCGAGCTGATCCGATATGTGTGAAAGGCAGGGTTTCGCCGTCGGTCAGACGCGTCTCGTAGCCTTCGATGGTCGGGTCGCTGCCTATGGAAAACACTTCGTCCAGAAATGCCAGCGCGTCGGCATTGCGGTCCAGTTGCGACAGGACCTCGGCCCGGGCAAGTGCAGCGCGGCGGCTGAAGCGGGCAATGGTTCCGTTGTTTTCGGCAAAAATTGCCTCAGCCCCTTCGAAATCGCCCACGGACGCAAGGGCCATTGCCTTATGATACAGCGAAAACTCCCTCAGACCGTCCTGCGTGGAAACCTTGTCAAACTGCTCCATCGCTTTGGTCATGGCGCCCTGCGCCATGTAGGTCCAGGCAATCATTAGCCCGTCAACCAGCGGCCCGACACCTTGCGTTTCAGGATCAAGGGCCAGAAACGCGTCATATTTTTCGTCTGCCACCAAAGCCGCCGACAGCACCATGCGCGCGGCCTGGCTTGGCAAGTCGTTGTCCACGATTTTCTGCGCGACGGGCAGGGCTCGCTGAATCTCGCCCAGCGCGAGACGGGCCACGACCACGCTTTCCAGCAGGTGCAGGTTTTCCGGATCAAAGCGAAGGGCCTGCGAATAATATTTCTCGGCCGCCGTATAGTCGCTTTCATAGATCGCCTGACGACCCGCAAGATACGCCCCGGCGCCGGTATCGGCCAAGACCGGAACGGCAATAGGGGAAGAAAGCATTGCAGCCAATGCCACGCGTCGAACCAGGGAAATCACCAGAATTCTGCCTCGCTATCGTTATCTGAACGATAAGCTAGGGCTTTGGCCCCTGAGAGGCAATGGCAGAGCCTTCACGACGCCGCCATTGCCCGGGTTTTCGCTTACATGTTTGGATAGTTCGGCCCGTCGCCGCCCTGCGGTGTGGTCCAGGTGATATTTTGGCTGGGATCCTTGATGTCGCAGGTCTTGCAGTGGACGCAGTTCTGGAAGTTGATCACGAATCGCGGACCGTTTTCATCCTCGACCATCTCGTAGACGCCCGCCGGGCAGTAGCGCTGCGCCGGTTCGTCGAACCTGGGCAGGTTGACCTTGACTGGAATCTCGGGGTCGGCCAGGCGCAGGTGGCAGGGCTGGCTTTCCTCGTGATTGGTGGCCGCGAAGGAAACGTTGGTCAAACGATCGAACGACAGCGTTCCGTCAGGTTTGGGATAGTCGATCGGCTTGTGCTTGCTGGCATCTTCGGTCGATTCCGCGTCGTTCTTGCCATGACCCAGAGTACCCAGCAACGAGAAGCCCAGCGTGTTGGTCCACATGTCCATGCCGCCCAGCACCAGCGAAGCAGTCAGGCCGTATTTCGACCACAGCGGCTTGACGTTGCGCACCTTCTTGAGGTCGCTGCCGATTGCGCCTTCGCGCACGTCGGCCTCGTAGGCGGTCAGTTCGTCGCCCGAGCGGTCGGCCTTGATGGCGTCATAAGCAGCCTCGGCTGCGGCCTTGCCCGACAGCATCGCGTTGTGGTTGCCCTTGATGCGCGGCACGTTGACCATGCCCGCAGAACAGCCCAACAGCGCCACGCCGGGTGCGACCAGTTTCGGCATCGACTGAAGGCCGCCTTCGGTGATCGCGCGGGCGCCGTAGGCCACGCGCTTGCCGCCTTTCAGCAGTTCGGCGACCATCGGGTGATGCTTGAAGCGCTGGAATTCCATGTAAGGATACAGGTGCGGGTTCTTGTAGTTCAGGTGCACCACGAAACCGACATAGACCTGATTGTTTTCAAGATGATAGATGAACGACCCGCCGCCCGCATTGCTGCCCAGCGGCCAGCCCATGGTGTGCGTGACCGAGCCTTCCTTGTGCTTGGCCGGGTCGATCTCCCAGATCTCTTTCATGCCGACGCCGTATTTCTGCGGCTCTTTGCCGGCCGACAGGTCGTATTTGGCGATGACTTCTTTCGACAGCGAGCCGCGCACACCTTCCGACAGGAAGACGTATTTGCCGTGCAGCTCCATGCCCGGTTCGGTGTTCGGGCCGTAGGAACCATCTGCTTCCAGGCCAAAAACGCCAGCAACAACGCCTTTGACTTCGCCATTGTCGCCGTAAACCAGTTCAGAACACGCCATGCCCGGGAAGATTTCCACGCCCAGTTCCTCGGCCTGTTCCGCCATCCAGCGGCAGACATTGCCCATCGACACGATGTAGTTGCCGTGGTTGTTCATCAGCGGCGGCATCGGGAAGTTCGGGATGCGGATCTTGCCCGCCTCACCCAGCATGTAGAAGTTGTCTTCGTGCACAGGCACGTTCAGCGGCGCGCCCTTTTCCTTCCAGTCGGGGATCAGCGCATCCAGACCGCACGGATCCAGTACCGCACCCGACAGGATATGTGCGCCCACTTCCGAGCCCTTTTCCAGAACAACGACGTTCAGGTCGGCATCCAGCTGTTTCAGACGAATGGCCGCCGACAGGCCCGCGGGGCCTGCGCCCACGATCACCACATCGTATTCCATCGCTTCGCGTTCAATCTCGGCCATCGCGGGCTCCTTAGCTAACTTTCCGAATTGGCGCTTTCACTGCGTGGTGTGCGCAATTTTGTTTCACGGCTGATTACCCGGTCGGCAAGACCTTGGTCAATCGAAACACGGCGTAAAACAGCAGCAATACGGCAGTTCAGCCGTCTGGTGTATCACCCATGAGATACCTGGGACCGCTACCATTGGACTTTGCCCGGTCATCGGGGTTGTAAAGGGCGCATTTCGGCAGGCTGAGGCAGCCGCACCCGATGCAGCCATCCAGATTGTCGCGCAATCGTGTCAGGGTATCGATTCGCAGATCCAGCCGGGCGCGCAGGGTGGTGCTGATCTGCTTCCAGTCCTGCGGTGTGGGGGTGCGGTTTCCGGGCAGGCCCGACAACACCTCTCGGATCTCCGGCAGGGTCAGGCCGAATTGCTGGGCGATCATGACAAAACTCAGCCGCCGGATATCGGCACGTTGATAGCGACGCTGCCCGCCTGCATTGCGCCAGGGTGCAATCAGGCCCTGTGCCTCGTAATACCGGATGGCTGAAACAGCCAGTCCGGTGCGCCGGGCCAGTGCGCCAATTGCCAGCCCTTCGGATGCAGCCATCAGAACCTCAAAAAACTTCTTGACCTAAAGTTAGGTTTAGAAATTACGGTGAGTCGTGACAAGCCTGAATTCGCAAAGGAGATCCCATGATGGCGACGCTTGAACACACCAATTTCACTGTCCGCGACCCAAAGGCTTCGGCAGACTGGATGGAGAAGGTCTTTGGCTGGAAAACCCGGTGGGAAGGTCCGGCAATCGCTGGCGGCTATACGGTCCACGTGGGCAGCGCACACACCTATCTCGCGCTCTATGCGCCGGGCAAACCCATGCGCTCGGGTGAGAACAGTTACGACTATGTCGGCGGGCTGAACCATGTCGGCGTGCTGGTCGAGGATATCGATGCCACTGAAAGCAAGGTGCGCAAAGCGGGATTCAAGCCGCACAACCATGCGGATTACGAACCCGGCAGGCGGTTCTATTTCGAGGATGACAACGGCATCGAATTCGAGGTGGTGCAGTATGATTGAGTTGCTGTGGCTGGGAACCGAAGCGCATCACTGGCGCAGGGGCGACCTTCTGGGGCATCGCCGCAGGCATGCCTTGCCCCATCCCGACGGCGCGAGTTCGCGAATAAAGCACCGGAACCACTGAGCCCCCTTGCATTTCACGCTGCATTTGGGTCAGGTATCTGACGACCCATCATTCGCCCCGACGCTTTGAGCGGCGGGGCGACTCAATTTATGCGTGGACGAAGACAAAATGGAAAAAATTCCCATGACGCCCGCGGGCAATGCCGCGCTTGAGGCGGAATTGAAGAACCTGAAGTCCGTCGAACGCCCGGCGATCATCGAGGCCATTGCGACGGCGCGGGAACTGGGCGACCTGAAGGAAAACGCCGAGTATCATTCGGCCCGTGAAAAACAGGGTTTTATCGAAGGGCGCATCAAAGAGCTGGAAGGCATCCTGTCGCTGGCTGACGTAATTGATCCGGCCAAACTGTCGGGCGCGATCAAGTTCGGCGCCAAGGTCAGGCTGGTCGATGAAGACACCGACGAAGAAAAGACCTGGAAAATCGTGGGTGAATATGAGGCCAATATCGAAAAAGGCCTGCTGAACATCAAATCCCCCCTTGCCCGCGCCCTGATTGGCAAGGAAGAGGGGGACAGTGTCGAAGTCCGTACCCCCGGCGGTGTGCGGTCTTATGAAATTCTGAGTATCGAGTACGCCTGATCGGAGCGTTGATCATGTCGGGGTCCAATCCTGACCGCGAAACCAAGCAACCGACATCTCTGGGCATCTACGATCGCCCCGGAGCGCCGTCGGTGAGCGGCATCGAGATCGCGGGTGTTGTTCTCAGCCTGATCTGGCTGGTTGTTTCGGTGGTTTTTCTGGTGCTGCCCGGCCGGGTCGAAACCAGCAGTTTCATCGTCACGCTGCTTGCAGTGTTCATGCCCGTGGCCATGATCTGGGTGGCGGCCATGGCCATGCGCGCCAGCCGCGTCATGCGCGAGGAAAGTGCCCGACTGCAGACGGCAATCGACGCGATCCGAAACGCCTATGTCACGCAGCAGCAGCGCGCCGCCAGTACGTATGAGCCTGCCGTCAGCAAGAAGCTGGATGAAATCGCGCAGACAGCGAAGAAGACGGAAAGCGCATTGGCTACGTTTTCTTCCAAGCGCCGCGAACCTGTGCGCAGGGCGGCACCATCACCGGGAGACCAGACCTCACTTGCGCTTGGCACACCAGCGGAAGACATCGCGCGCCCTCTGCCGACCGGTATCTTTATCCGTGCCCTGAACTTTCCTGAAACACAGGACGATGCCGAAGGGTTCGACGCCCTGAGGCTGGCGCTGAAGGACAGGAAGACCGCACAACTGGTGCAGGCCTCGCAGGATGTGCTGACCCTTCTCAGCCAGGAGGGGATCTATATGGACGACCTGCGTCCCGACATGGCCCGACCTGAAATCTGGCGCCAGTTCGCGCAGGGCGCACGCGGCCGTGCAGTGGCCGCTCTGGGCGGCATTCGGGACCGGTCCTCGCTGGCCTTGACGGCGGCGCGAATGAAGCAGGACCCGATTTTCCGCGACGCCGCGCACCATTTTCTGCGGCGGTTCGACAACATGATCGTGGAATTCGAGCCCATCGCCAGCGATGCTGAACTGACCGCGCTAGGTGAAACCCGAACCGCCCGCGCGTTCATGCTGCTGGGACGGGTTGCGGGTACCTTCGACTGACAGGCGCCGCTACAGCCCGAAACTGCCATAGGGAATGAACCGGACAGGGTCGCCGGGCCGGATATGGCGCGCGCCGTCTTCGATCTCGACCAGTCCCTCGGCCCAGCTGAGGCCGCTGATCCGGCCCGAACCTTCTGACGCGAATACTTCAGCACGACCGTCCCGGACCCGTGCACGCAGATATTCGCGGCGACCAGGTTTCTTGCGTTTTTCAAAGTCGGCGGGCAGGTCAAACGCTTGCGGTTCCTGCCAGCCTTCGCCGGCCATCAGCCCCAGGGCGGGGCGCGCAAAGATCAGCGTGCAGACCAGTGCCGCCACCGGATTGCCCGGCAAGCCGAAGACCGGAGTGCCCTTCCACATCCCCAGCGCCAGCGGACGGCCCGGTTTCAGCGCAATACGCCATTCATGCATCGCCCCGGCCTGCCGCAGCAGAGCGGAGACATGATCTTCGTCGCCCGCGGATGCGCCACCACTGGTCAGAATCACATCGGCCCGCTCGGACGCCTCGTACAGCCGCGTCGCCAACGCGTCACGATCATCGGCCACACGGCCCAGATCAACCGCAGCGAATCCCATCCGGGCTGCCAGAGACAGCAACATCGGGCGGTTGGCATCGAATATCTGCCCGGGTCCGGCGGGCTCTCCGGCTTCGATCAGTTCGTCACCGGTGGACAGAACCGCCACGCGCAGGGTCTTGCGCACCGGAACCTCGGCAATTCCCACTGCTGACAGCAGCGCCAGATCCGGGGGTGTCAGGCGGCGACCTGCGGCCAAAGCCAGATCTCCGGCGGCCACATCCTCGCCTGCCTTTCGGGTATTCGCGCCCTTTTTTAGAGGGCCGTGAAAGGCAATGTGGCCGTCCTGAACGGTCACATCCTCTTCCAGAATGACGGTATCCACACCCGCAGGCAGAGCCGCCCCGGTCAGAACCCGAAGGGCCTGACCGGGGGGAACGGTGCCTTCAAACGGTATACCCGCCGCCGCGCGCCCTTGGATCAGGGGCAGAACCTGTGCGCCTTCTGCAAAAGGCCCTGCAAACCCATAGCCATCTACCGCCGTATTGGGTTGCGGCGGATTGGAGCGTTTCGCGATCTGATCCGCCGCCAGAATACGACCTGTCGCCTGACCCAGTGGCACGGTCTCAGCCCCCTTCACTACCGAAAGCCGGTCCTGCAGCAAGGCCAATGCCTCATCCACCGGGGTCCAGTCCACGCCTGCGGGCAGGGCAAAGCAGTCGTTTTGCAATGGCGGTGGTGTGATATTCGGTTTGTCCTGTGGCACGCCCAAAATCCATCCTTCTTCGGCGGCGCTGACGGTCAGCTGCCGGGTCAGTTCCGCCTCTGGCATCTGCGCCAGAGACTTCGCGACTTGTTCGACCTGCCAGGCGTCCCTGATCCGATCATCGGGTTCCGCCCCCAGCGTCAGTGAGGGCCAGATTTCGACAAAGGCGACCGGTTTGTCCAGCACTTCGAACGGCCAGACGGCCACCTGCCCTGCAAATCGGCGACGCAGGCGGGACAGAACCGGCAGTCCGGTCATCACCTGCCCGCCAACCGCGCCGGATCCGCCCATCTGCCAGCAGGTGAAGCTACCCTTGGCCAGAGCTTCCACCTGACGGCGATCCGGAAAGGGATTGTGATAATCCGCTTTGGTTTTCGGCAGGCCCGGAACATCGCGGGCCAGACCGTTGAACCAGAACGGGCCCCTGCCGCCGAAATCCCGGTTGATCCGGCCGGCGAGATCGAAACGGTTATTGGCCTTCGGCGCGTCTTCGATCCGGTGTTCGAACCACTCCCACAAGCCCAGCGGATCGTCCGCACCGGTCAGTGCGCGGGCAAAGCCCCTAGGATAGCCGAATGGGAAATCGAACCCCAGACACAGGCGCCGACCCGCATTCAGTTCCGTTTCAATCAACCTGGTCAGCCAATCTTCTGCGACCTTACGATTGCGCAAGTATTCAGCCTGACCAGTGGCCCCGTCGCGCACCATACATCCCCAGATCGCATCCTTGCGGGGCGTTGGCCCTGTGTCATTTCCACCAGACCAATCGACCATCGCAAAGGTGTCGAATGTGGTCACAAACCAACCTCTTGCAGGATGAACGCAGCAATGCGCGCAGTGTCGTTTAGGTCAAAGACCGGGCGATCCAGATCCAGTGGCGTGTCGCTGGCCACCGCCCGGATCGTTTCATCCTTTAAAGCGATCAGCGGGTTGCCGGGTTCGGCCCGAAATGCCTCGACCTTGGGGTGGCTTTCACGTTTGTATCCTTCGATCAGGACCAGATCGACCGGTGATAGCCGGGCCAGCAGCGAGTCCAGAGACGGCTCAGGCGCGCCGCGCAGTTCCTGCATCAGGGCGACACGCTGCCCGGACGCCAGCAGAACCTCGGAGGCGCCGGCAACACGGTGACGGTGGCTGTCGGTGCCCGGCTGATCGACGTCAAAGGCATGATGCGCGTGTTTGACGGTTGAAACCGTGAACCCCCGTCCGGTGATCTCGGCCACCAGTCGCTCCATCAACCCGGTCTTGCCCGCGTTTTTCCAGCCGGTGACGCCGTAGACTCTCATGCCTGCTCCAGCAAGGTCTGCGCCCTTTCGAGGTCTTTGGGCGTGTTCACGTTGAAGAACGGATCGAAAGGGTCTGCCGGAAACAGCGCCTCGCGACCGTCATGTTTATCGGTCCACAAGACGACCTTGCGCAGCCCGTCCTGCAACGCGGCCCGCAGATCGTCGCGCAATGCGACTGGCCACAACCCGAATGTCGGGTGCCGGTTGACCCGCTTTCCACCGCCGGATTTCAGAGCTTCGTCACCCGTGCGCGGGGTCGTCGCCAACACAAGCGGATGCGCCTGTCCTTCAGCCGCCTGCATCAGCCGCGCCACCAGATCGCGGGGAAAGAACGGCGTGTCGGCAGCAGCGGTGACGATGCTGTCGGCGCCCTGCTCCGCGGCCCAGTCGAGACCGGCCAGAACACCGGCCAACGGTCCTGCGAAACCTTCGATTGTGTCCGGCAACACAGGCAGGTTCAGGGCACTGAACCGGGACGGATCGCCATTGGCGTTCAGCGCCAGACCGTCGACCTGCGGGGCCAGCCGGTCAATTACCCGGGTTAGCAGGCTTTGCCCGCCCAGTTGCAGCAGGCCCTTGTCGCCTCCGCCCATCCGGGTGGCCAGACCGCCTGCGAGGATCACGCCCTTTGGTTTGGTCATCCTGCGCTTTTCCTGCGATGTTTTTTGTCCTCAACCGCCACGGACGAAGGGTCGATATCCCGAACAAGACGATCCTCGCCGGACAGACACACGAACCGCTGCCCGCGCATACGACCGATCAGGGTCAACCCGACCTCACGTGCAATTTCAACGCCCCATGCCGTGAAACCCGATCGCGAAGCCAGAACCGGAATGCCCATCATCGCGGTCTTGATCACCATTTCGGACGTCAGGCGGCCCGTGGTGTAGAGGATCTTGTCACCAGCCTCCTCCCTGGTCGAAAGCATCCAGCCGGCGATCTTGTCGACCGCATTGTGGCGGCCCACGTCTTCCATATAGACCAGCGGGCGGTTTTCCCGGCACAGGACGGTGCCGTGAATCGCCCCGGCCTGAAGATACAGCGACGGGGTTCGGTTGATCCGGGCCGTAAGTTCATAAAGCCATGAGGTGCGGACAGAAACCTGCGGCAGGCGGACATCCTCAAGCCCGTCCATCATGTCGCCAAAGACGGTACCGACCGCGCAACCGCTGGTCCGGGTCTTTTTCTTCAGCTTGTCCTCGTACGAGGTCTGGCGCGCTGTGCGAACAACCACGGTTTCCAGATCGTCGTCATAATCGACGCCGGTGATCTCATCATCCGCCAGCAGCATCCCCTGATTGCGCAGAAAACCCAGCGCCAGATATTCGGGGTAATCGCCGATGGTCATCGCCGTCACGATCTCCTGTGCATTTAGGAAAATCGTCAGCGGGCGCTCCTCGATCACCGAGATCTGGCTGACCTCGCCGTTCTGGTCCACGCCTTCCACCGCGCGGGTCAGGCGGGCCGCGCCGGGATCAGGCGCGATGATGTAGTCCGACAGGTCCGTGTGCGTGGCCAATTGCAACCCTTTCCCAAGACCGCTAGTTGTGCTGGCGACACCATAGGATCTAGCCATGGCAGACACCACATCCAAGTCTTACTTCTGGAAGGGTTTTCGGGACGGCACGCCGTTTATCTTCGTGGCCATCCCCTTTGGCACGCTGTTTGGGGTTTTCGCGACCGAGGCCGGGCTGGATATCGTTCAAACCATCGCGTTTTCCGCAACGGTGTTTGCGGGTGCCGCGCAGTTCACCGCCCTGCAGTTGTTGCAGGACAACACGCCTACGGCGATTGTTTTGATCTCGGCGCTTGCGGTGAACCTGCGGGTGGCGATGTATTCCGCCTCGCTGACACCTTATCTGGGGGCCGCCCCGTTGTGGCAAAGGGCCATTGCGGCCTACCTGACGGTCGATCAATCCTATGCTTGTGGGATCGTCCAGTTTGAAAAAGAGCCGAAGATGACTGTACCGCAGCGGATGGCCTATTTCTTTGGCTCGGTCACACCGATCACCCCGCTTTGGATATTCGCCACCTATCTCGGGGCGGTGCTGGGCGCGCAAATCCCGGAAAGCTGGGCGCTGGATTTCGCCCTGCCGATCACGTTTCTGGCCATGATTGGACCAATGATGCGGACGCTGGCGCATGTGATTGCGGCGCTGGTTGCGATCATTGTCGCCCTGCTGGCCGTTTCGGTGCCATTCAATCTGGGCCTGCTGATCGCGGGCGCGGCGGGCATGATGGCGGGCGCGCAGGCCGAACTGATGCTGGAACGCAGGCTGGAGCGGAAAGAGACATGACCCAAATTGACCCGACAACCATGTGGATCATCATCGTCGGGCTGGCCGTCGGCAGCTTTGCCCTGCGTTTTACCTTTATCGGCCTCGTCGGAGACCGCCCCATGCCGCCGTGGCTGCTGCGTCATCTGCGGTACACGGCGGTGGCGATCATTCCGGCGCTGATCGCACCACTTGTCGTCTGGCCCGCCGCAACCGAAGGTCAGCCGGACCTGCCCCGCATGGCTGCCGCCGTGGTGGCGCTGTCGGTCGGTTTGGTCACCAAGAACGTTCTGGCGGCAATCTTTTCGGGCGCCGCCACGCTGTACGGATTGCTCTACCTACTGGGTTGAGGTCGCGTCCAGTTGATTGAGGCGCGCGTTATTCGCAGCCAGTCCCTTTTGCAGGTCCGCGTCGTCGTATTCACGGTATTCTTCTGTCACCACGCCCGGAATCTGGGCGAACTGTTCCGACAGTTTGACCGGGTAGAATGTGACGTCGATCTGTTCGAACCCCGGCACTTGCCTCAGGATACTTGCCGTCGAATGGGCGCAATACGCGCTGGCCACCGGGCCGGACTGCTTGGCCAGTTGATAGGCGATCTCGGCCTGTTGCGGCGTGACCTCGATGGTCTGGATGCGCGCATAGTGCGTCTCGCGCGCGTGCGAGCTGCGATAGGCGCGTTCGACAGCGGGCGTGATACCGTATAGGACATCATCCTTGTTCGGAACCACATCCGCACGGAACGATCCCGCAGGGTCAAAGATCACCCGCTCGCTGGCGCTGATCATCAGCGACGTATGCGCGCCCGATCCGGTCCGGGTGTTGATCATCGTGTAAAGCGTCAGCGTCGACGGGCCGGGGTCACGGTAGGACCGTGCAGCGACCTCGGCCAGGTCTGCCTGCGGACGATTCGATCCGGTGCAGCCAGCTACGGTCACTGCCAACAGGCAGGCGACAATTATTCTGAGCACGGTTCGCCCCGTTCAGATCAAGACGCGAAAACCGCCAGGAACAATCCCAGGAAAGCAATGGCCACACAGCACCAGACTGTGGCTTTGACGAACCCTTCGAAGGTTTTGGTTTGAACTGTGATGTCCATCTCGCCGTGCTTGTGTTCGGCCATGTCGGAAGACTCCTGAATTCGCGTGTTTGGGCTTTGGATAAAGGAAAACGAAAGCGCTGTCACCACGTCATTCGCGCGCAGGTGACTGTGACCCGAATACCGAACAGCCCGGAAAACCAAAGCCCCATCGCCATGGCAGGCCGGAACAGGGGCCGCCACCAAATCGCACCGCCATATACATGGCATCCGCGGTGACCGAATGGGCGGTTCGGACCTGTTCGGGTGTCACCCCGTAACGATCCGCGTATTCTTCGGCATGCGCATCGCCGTGTTGTTCGACACAGGCGTGCAGTGCATCGTCCGCCGACAGGCGGGCGTCATAGCTGTCTTCGGCCCGCGTTGCGCCGCCGGCGTTGTGATAGGCGCTGTCATGGGTAACGCAGCAATATTCCCACGGAGGGTTGTTTTCATAGCGTGCGGCGAAGCTTGGGATGATGTCAGCCACCAATCGCCAGCTGGCCGACAGCCCGCCCGAGCAGCCATCGGTTTCAAATGGCGTCACTTCGGCCCCGGCCGATTGTGTCATCAGGGCCTGATGGCCGGGCATCTCGATGCCGCGCATCAGATCTTGCGCGGCGGTGGATGTGCCAAGGGCGATCAGGATAAGCGCCGTTTTAAGGGCTCGCATCGCGCATCGCCTCTGTGTCCACGGTCATCCCGAACTCGGTGGCCAACCACAGCAGCAAACGTTCAGCCGGACCCATCTCGGCTCGGACGCGCAGAACCTCGCGGGCCATGGCAGGCCGGTCGGTGATCAGACCATCGACGCCCATCGACGCCAAAGCCGACATCTGCAACGGATCGTTCACCGTCCACACATACAAATCCTTGCCGGCAGCATGGACAGACCGGACCAGCCCGGGTGTCGCCATCGCCGCGTTCACCGCCAGAAAATCGCCATCCAACCCCGACAGATTGCCGACTGCGGTCGCAGCCAGTACACCGGCGCGCCAGTCCGGGCGCAGGGCCTTCATCTTCTGCACCGCCGGATATTTCAAGGACATTGTGGCGATATCGTCCTGCATCCCCATTTCTTCGACAGTTGTGGCAACCCGGTTTTCCAGATCGACGTCATGGCCGTAATATTTCAGTTCGATGATCACCTTCGACCGGCCTTTTGCGGCTTCCAGCACCTCACGCAGGGTCGGCGTGCGTTCCGAGGCGTATTCGGGTCCGAACCAACTGCCGATATCGATGTCCGCGACGTCGTCCATTGTGGCATCCCAGACCTTGAGGTTGACGCCCGCCAGTTTCATGAAATCGCTGTCATGGGCGACGATGACCTCACCATCGGCCGTTTCCTGCACGTCGATCTCAACCCAGTCCGCGCCATCCTCGATGGCCTTAAGAACGGCCGCCATGGTGTTTTCGGGCCGCAAGGCCGCGGCCCCGCGGTGGCCGATGACATCCGCGTGGTCGAGGGCCTGCACCTGTTCAAGCAGCCGCTGCCCGAACCAGCCACCGGCCAGCACTGCAAGGACGGCAGCCCCCAAAACACCAAATAGCGGCAACCTCAAGTTGCCCGGTTCGGGGTGGGGGATGTCTGACGTTTTTGCCTCGAAGAAACCGTCCAGTAGCACCGCCAAAGCGCCCAGCGCGACGGCCGCCAGAACAAGACCGGCCAGCGACCAGAGCGCGGCGATGACCAGTGTGTAGGTCAGTGCCAGTTGCAGACGACCACCCGGTTGCAGGGGTACGAGATCGAACAGAAACCCGGCCACAGCCGCAATTCCGGCTGCGATCACGATGCGTATGCCCAGCCACTGCGCCAGTTCGATCTTTAGGCGTCCGCGTTTGCCCTCCATCCGCCCGGTGCTGGTTTCAAACGCTTCTGCCGGATTGCAGCTTTCAAACAGAACCAGATGCAGCGACAGGGCCCAGGCCGACAGCCTGCGGATCAAAACCCAGGCCAATGCCAGAACGATTAACCCGATCAGAACGACCGCCACCCAGAACGAGGGTGGCTGGAAGGTCAGGTAATAGTTGATGTCGTATTCCGTCAGTGTCCACCACGCGACAACGGCGGCAATGGCTGCAAAGGGCAGAACCAGCAGCAACACGCGCAGGACAAACCGGACCGCAAAGCCGAACAAAGCGGGCAGTCGGGACAGGATCAGTTGGATGGCGGAGCTGCCGGCGCGCCAGGGATCGGCCTCGCCCATGCGCAGAGAACCCGCCATGACGGAGAAGACAAACACTTCGGCCAGCAGAAACAGGCTGAGCGCAAGGATCGCCGCGATAAAGCCCACCGGGGACAGGATGAACCCGGCAATGGCCTGATCGGTCAGGGCACTTTGATTGGACAGGGACACCGCCAGTTGCACGGCTATCGCCACGCCCGGCGCAATCAGCGCCACCAGCAAAAGTCGCACCGCAACATAGATCGGTACGAACACCCGACGGCGCGCCCAAGCCCCCCGCCAGGCCTCTGTAACGGTTGAGAAATGTGTCACGCGGCGCTCTCCTGAATGATACGCTCATTCAAGGCTGCGATTGCGTGAATTGCAAGCGGGACTGTCAGCTTTCTTCCAGATCCGCAGCCAGCCGAAAACCGATGCGGTTGGCAGGCTTGTCCTCGACCGATTTGGGCAGCGCGCGCAGCATCACGTTCAACTGGCTGACATGCTGTACCAGTTGGGTGCGCGCACCGGTGGCGTCCGAGCCGAAAAAGGTGATCACGTCAGGGTCGAAATAACCCATCCCCTCGATCCGCATCACCCCGGCATCGCCGCCGGTGAAGCCCATGGCAACCTCCTGATCGCCGTCCAGCGTCTTTTCAAAATTCTGGATATACAGGATCAGGCGTTCATAGGCCCACTGGGCCGGGCTTTTGGTTTCGACCGGCTTTTTCAGGCGGCCGGGAAGATCCTTGTTGCCCGATTGCGCACTGGAGTTGGCGTGGACCTCGTAACAGCGTGGCAATGCGGCGGATTCTGCGGCCTCGGCCGAGGTTTCGATCTGATCCTGCATGGCTTACCCTTTGCGCTGAAACTCCCACGCCCCGTCCGCGCGGCGCGACCGGGTTACAGCATCAATGTGGTAGAGATGGTTCAGATGTGCAACCGCCTCGACCAGCGCGAGACCGTATTCACCTTCGCCAATCGGACGCTTGAACAGGGGGGCAAAGCACTCGGCGGCAGCTTTGGGCTGGTCCAGATGATCCAGCAGCCGCCGGAGCGCGCCGTGATGATTGTCGACCAGTTGCCGCATGCGAACCGGCAATCCGGTGAAGGGCAGCTTGTGCCCGGCCAACACCAGATGATCGGGACGCGCCAGCGCCGACAGCCGCTCGCAGGCTTCCAGCCACTCGGCCACCGGATCCGCCATGGGTTCGGTGACATAGACACCCAGATTGGGGCTGATCGAGCTGATGATCTGATCGCCGGACAGGACAAGATTGTCATCGCGGCTCCAGAACGTGGCGTGTTCGGGCGCGTGGCCATTGCCCACGTGAACGTCCCAGTCACGCCCGCCCATGCGGATCACGTCGCCCTGTTTGATCCGGGTATAGCCCAGCGGCATCGGATAGACGGTGTCGGCAAAGTTGAAGGGCCGGTCCGACATACGCTTTGCCAGAATTTCATGCGCCATGCCCGCGCTGCGGTAGTAGTCCAGCGTTTCCTGCGGCCAGGTTTCCTGCACGTCCAGCGTCAGCATCCGCGAAAACAGCCATGCGGTGCGGCTGGCCACCAATTCAGCGCCGTGTTCGGTCTGGAACCACCCTGCATTGCCAACATGGTCGGGGTGATGATGCGTAACGACAACACGGGTCACCGGCTTGCCCGCCAATGGCCCGTCCATCAGCGTTTGCCAGATGCCACGCGACTTTCTGGACGAAATACCGGTGTCGATCACCGTCCACCCGTCGCCATCATCCAGCGCATAGACATTGACGTGATCAAGCGCCATGGGCAGCGGCAGGCGCAGCCAAAGGACGCCTTCGGCAATCTCGATCGCCTCATCGGGGGCCGGAGGTTCAGGCCAGGGGTAGTGCGTCGTCAATCGTTGCCCACCATCCTTCATGCCAGCAGCTCGTCCACGTTGAGCGCGAAGATATCGTCCGCACCGTTTTGCGCCTTTGCCAGCAGGCCCGCATATTCGGGCAACAAAGCGTTGATGTAGAACCGCGCCAGCTTGAACCGCGGCCCATCGGGTTCCGCCAGAGCTGCCGCAAGATGGTAATGCGCGCCCAGAACCCGCGCAAAGGCTTGCAGATACGGGACGGCCCCGGCAAAGCGGTTGTTCATTTCCGACTGGGAAACCAGCCATTCAGTGGCCTCACGCAGGCTTTCGGTGGCTTCCCAGACCGGGCCGGCCAGTTCCGGCATGGTGGCCCGCGCCTGTTCTGCGTGATCTTCGATTTCATCCAGCAGCCGCGCCGCAGCCTCACCCCCATCCATCATTTTGCGGGCGACCAGATCCATCGCCTGAATGCCATTGGTGCCTTCGTAAATCGCGGTCACGCGAACGTCACGGTAATATTGGGCCGCACCGGTTTCCTCGATAAAACCCATGCCGCCGTGAACCTGCACGCCGGTTTCGGCGACACGCATGCCGGTCTGGGTGCCAAAAGCCTTGCCAATTGGCGTCAGCAGCGCCGCGCGGGCCGACCAGTCCGCATCGCCGGTCGCGTTGGCCATGTCGATGGCCACTGCATTGGCCAGCAGGATGGCCCGTGCCGCGAACACATCCGCGCGCATTTCCATCAGCATGCGGCGCACATCAGCATGGTCGATAATCGTACCCGAGGGCGTCTTGCCCTGCTTGCGCTCAAGCGCGTAGGCCAGCGCATGCTGATAGGCGCCTTCCGCAACGCCGACGCCTTGCCCGCCAACACCCAGACGGGCATTGTTCATCATCGTAAACATCGCGGCCATGCCGCCATGTTCCTTGCCAACCAGCCAGCCCCTGGCTCCGTCATATTGCATGACGCAGGTCGGTGAGCCGTGCAGGCCCATCTTGTGCTCAAGCGACACAACCTTCAGATCATTCGCCACGCCCGGATTGCCGTTCTCATCCGGGATGAACTTGGGCACCAGAAACAGGGAAATTCCCTTCGTCCCGGGAACGCCGTCCGGCAGGCGCGCCAGCACCAGGTGGCAGACGTTTTTCGCGAAATCGTTGTCGCCCCACGAGATGAAGATCTTCTGACCCGTCACCGCGTAGGTGCCATCCCCGTTCGGTTCCGCCTTTGAGGCCAGGCCACCCACGTCCGACCCCGCCTGCGCCTCGGTCAGGTTCATCGTGCCGGACCATTCGCCCGACATCAGTTTGGGCAGATAAAGCTCTTTCAGCTCGGCACTGGCGTGATGCTCCAGCGCCTCGATCTGGCCCTGGCTCATCAGCGGGGCCAGTTGCAGCGAAAGGCAGGCCGCGCTCATCATCTCGTTCACTGCGCTGGTCAAGGTCATCGGCAGGCCCATGCCGCCATATTCAGGATCGCCGCTTATCCCGATCCAGCCCCCTTCGGATATCGCCTTCCAGCCATCGGCATACCCCGGAGACGAGCGCAGAACCCCGTTTTCCAGCCGCGCCGGTTCCAGATCACCGGGGCGTTGCAGCGGGGCCATCACTTCTTCGCACATCCTGCCTGCTTCGGTCAGAATGGCGCTGACCACATCCGTACTGGCCTCTGAAAACATCTCGGTGGCTGCGATCTGGTCAAAGTCGATCACGTTGCGGAACAGGAATTCATAATCTGGGACTGGGGCGCGATACGTCATGGCTTCCCTCGGGGCTGTCAGTTCGGTTTGCGCAGGCGGGCTTGGAATCATCCGCGCACGGCACTATGCATCTGGGCTCGAAGGCATTACCTACTCTTCCCCATGTTACAAGCAATCAAAACGCGGCGTCACCAGTCATGATCCCCCACGGCACACTCGACCTGAGCGCAGATCCGGCCGGCATCTCACGCGCTGCGGACCTGCTGCGGCAGGGTCTTCTGGTCGCGTTTGCGACCGAGACGGTCTATGGCCTGGGCGGTGATGCCCGTAATGGCGAAGCGGTCGCCGGGATTTATGAAGCAAAGGGGCGGCCCAGCTTCAATCCGCTGATCGCGCATGTCGCATCCGTTCAGGCAGCGCAGCGGTTCGTCCGCTGGTCCGATCAGGCCGAGCGACTGGCCGCCGCGTTCTGGCCCGGGCCTTTGACGCTGGTCCTGCCGCTGCGCGACGGACATGGCATTTCATCGCTGGTCACAGCCGGGCTGGACACGCTGGCCGTCCGGGTGCCTGCGCATCCCAGCGCGCGGGCATTGCTGGCCGAATTCGATGGTCCGGTGGCCGCGCCATCCGCCAACCCGTCAGGACAGATCAGCCCGACCACCGCCGAGCATGTGCGCGCCGGTCTGGGTGGGCGTATCGCAGCCATTCTGGATGACGGCCCCTGCGGTGTCGGGCTGGAATCGTCCATCGTCGGCCTGGCCGGAGAACCGGCGCTGCTGCGTCCGGGCGGCGTGGCGCTGGAACAGATCGAGGATGTTCTGAACACGCGACTGCATAATCACCAGCCCGGGGACCTTTTGACGGCGCCGGGACAATTACAGTCTCATTATGCTCCGGACGCGCCGGTTCGGCTGAATGCGCTGTCCCGACAGGGCGATGAAGTCCTGCTGGGCTTTGGGCCGGTCGACTGCGATTTGAACTTGTCGGCTGATGGTGTTCTGACCGAAGCTGCGGCCAACCTGTTTTCTGCCCTTCATGCGCTGAACACAACAGGTCGCCCGATTGCGGTCTCGCCGATCCCCGACCATGGCCTTGGGGCGGCAATCAACGACCGGCTGCGCCGCGCGGCGGCCCCGCGCGACAGCTGATCAGGCGCGTCCTGCGCTGGCCGACAAGGTCAGGGGATCAACGCCAAGGGTTGCCAGCGCGGCCTCCCACTTTTCGTCATCAGCGACATCGAACACCAGTTTCGAGGTTGCATCGGTCGTCAGCCAGCCATTCATGGCAATCTCATCCTCAAGCTGGCCCGGGCCCCATCCGGAGTATCCCAGCGTCAGCATCGAGTTCAAAGGCCCCCGGCCCGAAGCCAGATCTTCCAGCACGTCCAGCGTAGCCGTCATGCTGAAATCGGTCGAAATCTGCATCGAGTGGAGGTTAGCTTCGTAATCGGCACTGTGCAGGACGAAGCCGCGCGACATCTCGACCGGACCGCCGACATGGACCAGACGCTCACCTATGACGGGAATGTTGCAGGCAATATTGAGCTGCCCCAGCAATGTCTTGATGCGTAGGTCCGACGGTTTGTTGACAATCAGCCCCATGGCGCCGTCTTCACCATGGCTGCAGATATAGACAACCGAGTGGTCAAAGCGCGGATCGCCCATTCCCGGCATCGCAATCAACAGTTTTCCGGTAAGATCCATAAGCCGCCGTTTCTGACTGAGTCCTGTCTCAACAATGAACCCGTGGGACCACAATTGGCAAGGGATCGTCCGACATTTAGCGGTATTTCACCCCAGTGACCGGAACGTGACTTGGAATCGCGCGCCAGAGCGCGCATTTATGTAGTATGCGATCACTTCTCAGACCCGCCGCAGTTGCGCTGACCGCCTGTTTTGCCCTTGCCTCGCCTGCCCTGTCGCAGAGCGTGGGCAAACCTGTGCAACTGGATATTCTGGATGGCGGGCGCACTGCCAACGGTACCTATCTTGGTGCGTTGCGCCTGACCCTGAAAGACGGGTGGAAAACTTACTGGCGCGCGCCGGGCGATGCGGGCATCCCGCCACAGTTCGACTGGAAAGGGTCGCGCAACGTTGGCGACATTTCGATCACCTGGCCTGCGCCGGATGTTTTTGACCAGAACGGATTGCGCTCGATCGGGTATCAGGATCAGCTGGTTCTGCCGGTCGAAATCACGCCAAAGAACCCTGCCAAGCCAGTGCGTCTGCGCGGTGAGATGGATCTGGGCGTGTGCAAGGATGTCTGCATCCCCGAGCGGCTGGGTTTCGATCATACTCTGGACAAGAACGCAGGACGCAACCCGGCCATTGCCGCCGCATTGGCACAACGCCCCTATTCCGCCAACGAGGCCCGTGTTGCCAGCGCCAAATGCCACCTGGCGCCCACAAAAGATGGCATGCAAATCGAGGCGCGCATCACCATGCCGTCGGCCGGAGGGACCGAGGTCGCCGTGATCGAGCCGGGCAATCCGGCGTTGTGGGCCGCGCATCCCGAAACCCGGCGGCAGGGCGACACGCTGATCGCCCGGACCGAGGTGGTCAATGCATCGGGCAGTCCCTTTGCGCTGGACCGGTCAGCCGTCAGGATCACAGTGCTGGGCAGCAGCCACGCGGTTGACATTCAGGGATGCAGCGCGGGCTGATCCGGTGATGCAATACCCAAAAATCGGCGCTCTGGCCATTGTTGTGCATCAGGATCGGGTGTTGCTGGTTCAGCGCTCCAAGCAACCGGATGCCGGGCTTTGGGGATTTCCCGGCGGTCATGTCGAATGGGGTGAGACCGTGATGCAGGCCGCGCAGCGCGAGCTGCACGAAGAAACATCGGTGATGGCTGAACCTCTGCAGTATCTGGACAATCTGGATCTGCTGCGTCGTGATCCTAACGGGCAGGTTCTGTCGCATTACCTGCTGGTCGGCGTAGCCTGCCGATATCAGGCCGGCGATCCGGTTGCCGGCGATGACGCGATGGACGCGCGCTGGTTTCCCATCGATCAGATCACGCGCGGCGAATTGAATATGAGCGCTCGTGTCGCCGACCTGCTGGAGACCGCATTGGACGGGGTCAAGCCCCGATCCGGCCTCTAAGCCGCGCGTAAATCAGACCGGATAGCGCGACGCTCAGCACCAGGATCAGCGCTGCGCCGGCAGCGAACACACCCAGTCCCATACGCAGAACCGCAGAACCATCTTCGCCGGGGTAATAGTCGGCCAGAGCGGTCAGCGGCGTGCCCGCGACAGCGGGCCACACCATCGTCACCGCAAACCAGGCCAGCAATGCCAGACCGGTTATGACAATCATCCCTTGCACCACCCTATCCGGCGCGCGCAGGGCGCGACGCATTGAGGTCATCGGACGTGTCACGTCATTCAGGATGGCCAGCAGCGCGGGTACCAGCAACAGAACCAGAAGCATTCCGAACCCAAGACCGTAGACCAGCGTGATCACTGTGGGCTTGAGGAACTGCGCTTGCTGCGAGCCTTCGTACAGCAGCGGTGTGAGACCCAGAACCGTGGTCAAAGTGGTCAGCATCACCGGCCGCAACCTGTCGGCTGTGCCTTCGACAATGGACGGAATCAACCCCCTGTCCTGTTGATAGGCGTCGATGGTCGTCACCAGCACGATGGAGTCGTTGATGATTATCCCTGTCATCCCCAGCAGGCCCACGACCGTGAACATGCTAAGCGGTACAGCCCAGATGTAGTGGCCCCAGATGGCACCCACGAGGCCAAATGGAATGATCGCCATGACTAACAACGGCCGCGTCCAGCTCGCAAAGACCCAGGCCAGAACCAGATAAATGCCCGTCAGGCATAGGATCAGGCCGGTGCGCGCCTGCGACAGAAAATCGTCCTCCTGCTCACTCAGCCCCGACATGCGCCATTCGACCTGCCGCTCGGAGGCGATTTTGGGCAGGATTTCCTGACTGAGTGCGCGTTCAATTTCAGCGGCGCGATCGGGGTCATCTTCGGAGATGTCGCCATTTACCGAGACCACCCGCAAGCCATTCTCGCGCCGGATCGTGGAAAAGCCTGACTTTCGCTGGACCGAAACGATATCGGCCAGCGGTACGTATATCCCTTCGGGCGACCGCATCAGTGTGCGTTCCAGAAAATCGGCCGTCAGTTCGCTTTCGGGCAATTCAACCCGTATTTCGGCGCTGCGCGGACCATCCGGGAAGGTTGCGGCCTCGATGCCGTTCAGGCGGCTGCGCAGAACCCGGCCCAGCGTTTCGATCCGGAATCCCAGGGCCTGACCCTGTGCTGTGAGTTCCAGGATGAAGTCTTCCTTGTCATAGGCCAGATCGTCCTGCAGCGCGGAAACCTCGGGGTATTTCGACAGTTCGGTCTGCAAATCCTCGGACGCCGATTTGAGCGTGTCGATCTCAGCCCCATAAAACTGAACATCGATCGCATCGCCGCCCGGGCCGGACCGCCAGCCGCGAAACGTGACAAGCTCAACCTTGGGATGGCGCGGAACATATTCCTGCAATTCTCCGACAAACTCGAAACTGGAATAGGGGCGCTGATCGGCATCGATCAGTTCGATGGAAATACCCCCCAGCAGCGACCCGTCCTTGCCGTCTGCCGCCGCAAGCCCATAGCCCGGCGTGTCGCCGATCTGGGCCAGCGCATATTCGATGGGATTGCGCCCATGGCGCTCCGCATAGATCTGACCCATCTCTTCGGCGGCCTGCTGCAACATGCGCATCATTTCCAGCGTGTCATCCCGCGTCGCCCCTTCGCGCATGATGAAGCTGCCTGTGACCGAACCACGCTCGGGCGCGTTGAAAAAGCGCCAGTTCACATCGCCACGGATAAACAGCGCGACCTGACTGGCCAGAATCACCACCATCACCGCGACAACCACATAGCGGGCCCAGACCACCCAGGCGATCAGCGGTCGGAACAGGTGGTCACGCACCCAGCGAAAACCCTTGTTCACCACCCGGTTGGGCAGGTCATACCAGTGTTCCTTGGCAGAGTGTTTTATGGCGTGGGCCATATGGTTCGGCAGGATCAGGAAACACTCGATCAGTGAGGCGATCAGGACGGCAATCACGGTAAACGGGACATCGCGGATCAACACGCCAAAGCGCCCACCAACCAGGGTCAGGCCAAAAAAGGCGATAACCGTCGTGACTGTCGCAGCAAAGACGGGCATCGCCATGCGCCGGGCGGCCCGTTCGGCTGCAACCATCGGTGCCTCGCCCAATCGCCGTGCACGGAAATCGGCATGTTCACCGACCACGATGGCATCATCGACCACAATACCCAGTGTGATGATCAGGCCGAACAGTGAAACCATGTTGATGGACAGCCCGCCGATATACATGAACGCGATCGCGGCGGACATGGCGACGGGAATACCGGCTGCAACCCAGAACGCAATACGCGCATTGAGAAAGAGAAACAGCAGGCAGACCACAAGACCCAGGCCGAGCAGACCATTGTCGACAAGAATGTTCAGCCTGTCGGTGATGGCCTGCGCCCGGGTCCGGATCAGTTCGATCGTGACACCATCGGGCAGACTGGCTTGCATCTCGGCGACGACATCCTCGACCCGATGCTGGATGTCGATCGCATCCCCAAGATTCGAGCGATCGACGCGGATCGACATGGCCGGGTCGTCATCGACGAAATAGCTGCGATGACGGGTGACGCCTTCGACGAAAATCCGCGCCACATCGCTGACCACCAGCTTTGATCCGTTCTCGAACGTGCGTAGGGCGATGCCTTCGATTTCCTCGGGCGTCCGTTTTTCAACACCGGTTTTGATGCGCGCGTTGGCCCCGGTCACTTCGCCCGCAGGGCTGGCATTGACTTCGGCCGCAATGGCCGAGGCGATCTCGGACAGGGTGATGTCATTGGCAATCAGCTGCGCGGTTGGCACCTCGACCACCACACGCGGCGCAGCTATGCCGCGGATCGATGTGCGGGTCACACCGGCTGCGAACAGGCGGCTGATCAGCTCATCGGTGAAGTTCGCAAGCTGTTCGGTCCCGACCGGTCCGGTCAGTACAACGTCCGTGACGCGGTCCCGCCAGGCGCCGCGCCGGATAATGGGCTCGTCAGCGTCGTCCGGCAGATCGGTCACAGCGTCAACGGCGGTGCGCACCTCCTCGACGGCCCTGGCCATGTCCCAGTCCGGTTCGAACTCCATCCGGATGCGCGAATGTCCGGGATGCGAACTGGATTCGGTGCTGGTCACGCCCTCGACAGCCAGCAGGGCCGGTTCCAGAACCCTGACGATGGCACTGTCCATATCCTCGGGGCCGGCCTGATCCCAATTGACGGTGACGTCCACCCGTTCCAGCACCACATCGGGAAAGAACTGCGCCCGCATGTTCGGAATCGCAGCGGCGCCCAGAACCAACATCACCAGCAGCAAAAGATTGGCCACGGTCCGGTGCCGGATGAAGTAGCTCAGGATACCGCCTGCTGCACCGGGGATTTCGCGCATCATGACGCTTATCCCCCTGTCGGGCTTTCAAGACGGCGCACCAGCGATGCAGGCACTTTCGCCTCGCTCAACTGGCCCAGCACGCGGGCCTTGGCGTCCTGCGACATGCCTGCACTGGCTTCGACCTGAGCCACAAACTGCGCGCGTTGTTCATCCGACAACTCGACCATATCCGTGTCCGATTGCGCCCGGGCTTCGGCCCGCAAGGGGCGCACACGTACGCCTGCGCCCAGCAACGGGGTGCGTCCGATCACCACCTCGCGCCCTTCCAGCCCCTGCCCGCGCAACAGCACCTCATCGCCCTGTCGGCGAATCAATTGCACAGGCAGCGCCTCAAGCCGGTCGCCATCACCCAGCACCAATACGGTGCCAAACGCATCAAGGGCCGTCGACGGCAGGCGAACAACATTCTCGACGGGTTGTTCCTCGACAGAGACCGTTACGAAGTCACCGGGTTTGAAACCAAACGCATCATTCAGGCGGGCATAGATCAACCGGCCCGTCTGCCCTTCCCCCGCCGATCCGCTGTCGCGGCTGATCCGGCCAAGGGCGACCAGGTCGGTGCCGGTCACTTCCAGCGACACGGAAACGGGGGCTTTGATCAGCTCGCCCCGCGCGTCCAGCAGGCGCACATACTGCGCGGTCGACACCCGAAACGCCACTTCCAGCGCGTCCGGATCGACCAGTTCGGCCAGTTTTTCATTGGCCGTCACCAATCGGCCCTCGACCAGTGTGACATCGGTCAGCGTGCCGCCAAACCGGGCGCGAATCGTCATGTCGTCCAGATCCCGCTCGGCCGCTTCCAAGGCGATCCGCGCGCGGGCCAGCAACGTGGTGGCCTGATCGACACGGGATTCGGCCTGCGCCAGTGCGATCCGCCGGGCCAGAACCGATTGCTGAGCCGACGCTGCGGCCAGTTCAGCCTCTTCCACGCTGGCGGCGGCACCGACGCCACGGCTTTGCAGATCCTTCTGGCGCTGCAGGGCGCGTCCGCGCAACTCGGCCTGAGCTTCGGCCGAGTTCAACTCGTCCTGCGCCAGCAGCAGCGACCGCTCGGCATCGCGCTCTTCGAACTGGGCATCCAACAGATCGGATTTGGCACGGTCCAGCGCCGATTGCGCATCGGCGGGGTCCAGTTCAACCAGTACCTCGCCAGCGGACACAACGCCGCCATCTTCGAATTCCTCGGCCAGGGATACAACCCGCCCGCCCAGAGCCGCGCGCAACTCAAGCCTGCGGCGGCTTTGCACTTCGCCAAACGCATCCAGATAGGGGATTACCGTTTCCACCAGCGCGGGTTTGACGCTGACCGCAAATACCCTCTCCTGCGCTGGCGGGCGGTTTTCGTCCCGGGTCAGCACATCCTGCAGCGCATTTGCGATCATCTGTGCAGCCACAAACAACAGGGCCAGCGTCAGGGACGCCAGAAAGACACCGACAAGGCTTTGCCTCAGAAATCGCATCAATCATTCACCCAAGTTGCAACAGGCTGCCATACGCGAAATGTAGCTGGACCGGAAAATAAGCCAAGCCACAAGGCGGTTATAAGGACTTGAACGTATGACCAGTCTACTTCCGTCGCAGATGTTCGTCCAATCGGGGCATTATTTCCACAAAATTGCAGGGGCGATGCCGATAATCGAACTGTTTTTCCAAAATCCCGTCCCAGGCGTCCTTGCACGCGCTGGGACTACCGGGGAGGGCAAACAGATAGGTCCCGCCCGCCACGCCGCCTGTCGCGCGCGACTGAACAGCCGAAGTGCCTATCTTTTCCATCGAGATGATGGTGAAGACGGTTCCAAACGCCTCGATTTCCTTTTCATAGACGTCGCGATGCGCCTCCACCGTGACATCACGCCCCGTCAGGCCAGTTCCTCCGGTCGACAGGACAACGTCAATATCGGGCTCGGCGATCCAGGCCCGCAGCTGATCTGCGATCTGGCTGCGCTCATCCGGCAGGATTTTGCGGTCGGCAAGTGTGTGGCCGGCCCGTTCAATCCGGTCGACCAGGGTCTGGCCGGAACGGTCTTCCTCGATCGAGCGCGTATCTGACACGGTCAGAACGGCGATACGAACCGGGATGAACTCCATGGTTTCATCAATGCGTGACATTTGGCGTCAGGCCCTTTCCATGATGGCAAGTCGGATCGCCAGAGCGGTGAAGATGCCGCCACTGACCCAGCCCAGAATTCTGGACGCGCGGGGGCTGTTGATCAGCATTTGACCCGCGCCCCCGGCAAACACGCCCACCAGCCCGTTGATAACGAACCCGCCGATGGAAATGATCGCCCCGAAGATCAGGAATTGCAGCAGAACGGACCCCGAGGCGGGGTTTACGAATTGCGGAATAAAGGCAAGGACAAACAGAATGACCTTCGGGTTGGTCAGGTTGACCAGAAACCCGTCGCGAAAGGCATAGCGTGTCGGTTTTACCGGACCTTCGGCCGAAATCGCGCCGTGCCGTATCGCACCCCATGCCAGATACAGCAGATAGGCGACACCCAGCCAGCGGATCGCGTCGAACACCCACGGAACAGCGGCAACAACCGCGCCCAATCCCAGTCCGACCAGCGAAACATGGATCATCGAGCCCATCGAAATTCCGGCGCTGGCGGCAATCGCGGGTTTTGTGCCGGATCGCAGCCCCTGCCCGAAACAGAACATCATATCCGCACCCGGCGTGAGGTTCAGTGCGATGGCCGCAGGCACAAAGGCCAGCAGCGTCACGGTCTCGATCATGCGCGGACCTCGAACCAGTTGACTTGCGGACCGAGATTGGCGACCTGCGACCGGCCGATCGAACCGCGATACCCCCAGCTGTCATGGATATGGCCACCAAGCACCAACGCGGGCTGAATCCGTTCAATTGCATTCCGGATGGCCGTAGACCCGACTGAAAGCCCCTGAGACGTCTTATCGCCGTATCCTTTCGGCGGTGAATGCGCGATCAGGATGTCAGTCCCGACGCATCGCGCAAGCATTTCTGTCGCATCGCCTTCGGTCATGTCACAGGACCAGTCGCCAAAAGGCGTAACCGGCACGCCGTAGCCCAGACCGAACAGCCGCAGCCCGTCGACGGTCATACCGGACCCGTGCAGCACATGCACCCCGTCGGGGACGGCATCTGCCAGCTCTTCCGCGCTTTCGGCATTGCCCGGCACCAGAACCATCGGTGCAGCGATACCGGACAGCATGGCCATCGCTTCGTCCAGACCCTGACGCATGTTGCAGTAATCCCCGGCCCCGATCACCAGATCGGCCTCTGCACTGGCCGCAACCAGATCGACGGCGCGGTTGCGCGCCATATGCAGGTCCGAGAACGCCAGTATTTTCATCGCTTCGCCTCCAGCCACGCCCTGAGTTCCAGCAGATCGGCCCAGGCCTGCCGCTTCATCTGCGGCTGCCGCAGCAGATAGGCAGGGTGAAACATTGGTATGACCGGCAGATCCAGCGCCTGTTCCCAATTCCCGCGCAGCCGCGTGATGCCGCGTTTTCCCAGCACGGCCTGACAGCTGATATTGCCCATCACCACAAGAACCTCAGGGTTTGCCAATGCGATATGACGCTGCAGAAACGGGTTCATCATGCCGATTTCCTCGGGCTTCGGATCACGGTTCTGCGGCGGGCGCCATGGCAGGACGTTCGTGATATAGACATTCTCGGCCCGGTTCAGATCAATGGCGGCCAGCATCCGGTCCAGCAATTGCCCGGCGCGACCCACGAACGGCTTGCCTTCGCGATCCTCATCCCGGCCCGGGGCCTCGCCTATGATCATCACCCGCGCGCCGGGGGTGCCATCCGCAAACACCAGCTGCCGTGCGCCCCGCTTCAGGTCGCACAGATCGAACGCATCCATCGTTGCGCGCAATTCCGGCAGCGACCCTGCCCCGCGCGCGGCCTTTTCGGCAGCCGCAATTGGGTCCGCCTGTCGCGGCTTTTCTTGCGACGAATGTTCAACAACCTGTGTCCGGGCCTTCGGCGCGGTATCCGGCAAGGCATAGCGGTCAACCGGCGCGTCACCGATAGCGTCGGTGACGCCCAGTTCAACCTGCCATTCCAGCAGCGCGCGCGCGGTATGATGGTCCATTGCCGATTCCATGCCTCATAATCTAACCAGCTTTGGCCCGAGGGAAAGCGAATAGACCTTGCCATGGCACCCGGTCGCACCGACGATGGCCATGCACATGCTGATTGCTCTGAGATATCTCCTGCTCCTGCTGCTGTTCAACGTCTTTGGCAGCGGACCGGCCATGGCGACCTTTCACGACAAGCACGGGCAGTGCCGCGCAGGGCAGTTCCAATGCGGCAGCACCTGCTGCAGCGGAGGACAGCGGTGCAGCTTTGACGGCCACTGCATCCGCGCAGGCGGAACCTATTGCGGCGGGGGCCGGTCTTGCGGGCCATTTGAACGCTGCGTGGCAGGCGGCACCCGCTGTGCGCCTGCAGGGGCAAACAAATGCACGTCGCGCCTGGATTGTCCAAGCAACAGTTTCTGCAACGGGCGCGGAGAATGCGAACGGATCACGCCTGAGTTCAACCCCGGGCTGCCAAGCGCCTGCGACGACGGAAATGTCTGCTCTGCGGGATCGTCCTGTCTGCCGGCTGGCGGTTGCTCCCGTCCGGGCTGGTTTTTGTGCGAAAAAACCGGATCGCAGTGCCGTCCCGGTTTCAAATGCTCCAGAAATCAAGGCTGTGTGCCGGTCCGGGCCATTGATTGCGGTTATGGCAAATGGTGCAAACCCGGCGAGCAGTGCCTGCCGAAAGGCGGGTGCGAGAAACTGCCCGAGAGCACTGATCCTTAGGTTGCCTTGCGCTGCGTGGCTTCTTATAAGCGGCCCGATTGTCAGACAGGAGCCCGCCCATGCGTTTCGCCCATCGTCACCTTCTTGGCATCGAGCATCTGTCGCAATCCGATATCACCGCCATTCTGGATCTGGCCGAGAAATACGTCGATATGAATCGCCAGTCGTCGAAACACTCAGATGTGCTGGCGGGGCTGACCCAGATCAACATGTTCTTCGAGAACTCGACCCGCACGCAGGCAAGCTTCGAGATTGCGGGCAAGCGGCTGGGCGCGGATGTGATGAACATGGCGATGCAGGCCAGTTCGATCAAAAAGGGCGAGACGCTGATTGATACAGCTATGACACTGAACGCGATGCATCCCGATCTGCTGGTGGTGCGGCACCCGCATTCCGGCGCGGTCGATCTGCTGGCGCAGAAGGTGAACTGCGCCGTGCTGAACGCGGGCGACGGGCGGCACGAACACCCGACGCAGGCGCTGCTGGACGCGCTGACCATTCGGCGCGCCAAGGGCCGGCTACACCGTCTGAACATCGCCATTTGCGGAGACGTGGCCCATTCCCGTGTGGCCCGCTCGAACCTGATCCTGTTGGGCAAGATGGAGAACCGTATTCGCCTGATCGGCCCGCCTACGCTGGTGCCTGCGCAATTCGCCGAGTTCGGAGCCGAAATCTACGACGACATGAACGAGGGCCTGAAAGATGTCGACGTGGTCATGATGCTGCGCCTTCAGAAAGAGCGGATGGATGGCGGGTTTATCCCTTCGGAAAGGGAATACTACCATCGCTATGGTCTGGACGCCGCCAAGCTGGCACTGGCAAAAACCGACGCGATCGTCATGCACCCCGGCCCGATGAACCGTGGCGTCGAGATCGACGGCACACTGGCCGATGACATCAACCGGTCCGTCATTCAGGAACAGGTCGAGATGGGCGTCGCAGTGCGTATGGCCGCGATGGAACTGCTGGCCCGCAACCTGCGCGAGGCCGCATGAGCGATCTGACTGTCGCCCCCCACGAACGCGGCGTGCTCCGCGTGTTCACGCTGGACATGCGTTCCGAAGAGGCGAAGTTCCTGCGCGAACCGGGCGCTGCCGATCAGGTTCTGGGGGTTGACGGACTGGACCCGGACCAGATCGACGTCTTTCCGGTCTCGGACCTCGAAGACCTCGGGCTTTACGGCTATCTGAACGAGGGCTGCGGCGTCTCTGCCGACCAACTGGACCGCGCCGCGTTGGACGCCATCGAAGGCTGGGTGATGGTCGTGCGCAGTGCCGCCTTTGACGACCGCCCGGTAACACTGACGCCGGACCCGAGGCTGCACCTGACCGGTCTTTATACCGAAGAGGCCACCAACTGGACCGGCGGACCAATCGAGACCGAAAGCGCGAAACCGTTCTCGGCGCCTCAGACCGCCCCTGTTGATGACAAGCCACGCCGTATGGGGTCGGCCATACTTGCTCTGGTGATCTTTCTGGTAATCGGAGGTGTCCTGTGGCTGATCCTGTAAGTTTCGCACCGGACAAAGGCGCCTATATCCGCACCAACGCCTGGCTCGCTGCCGGGGCCATGGCGTGTGCGATGCTGGTTCTCTGGCTGATCGGCAACCCCTACGTCTGGACCGGCGCACCCGCCGGGCTTGCCGCCATCGGCATCCGGGCCTGGTATCTGGCCTCCGAAGAACTGGTTGCCACTTGGCAGATGACGGATACCACCCTGACCGGCCCCGGCCCCCGCAATTTGCCACTGAACCAGATCGATGCGGTCAACATCCTAGGCAGCTTCGTCCAGATCGTCACCAAAAGCGGTGACAAACATCTGATCAAATACCAGGCAGACCCTGCCGCCACCAAAGCCGCAATCGAAAGGGCCATTTCATGAGCACCGTTCTCTTCTCAAACGCCCGCCTGATCGACCCCGAGGCCGGAACCGATGCAACCGGGTGGCTGCAGGTCGCCGAGGGCCGGATTGTGGCGCGCGGAGAGGGGCAGGCACCGGTTTGCGACTCCCAAATCATCGACTGCGGCAGCCACTGTCTGGCACCGGGTATCGTTGATATCGGCGTCAAGGTCTGCGAACCGGGTGAACGGCACAAGGAAAGCTACAAGTCGGCGGGCCTTGCCGCTGCTGCGGGAGGTGTGACCACCATGGTCACTCGGCCCGACACCAGCCCCGCCATCGACACGCCGGAAACGTTGGAATTCGTCACCCGCCGGGCACAGGCCGATACACCGGTTAACGTGCTGCCGATGGCCGCCCTGACCAAGGGCCGCGAGGGCCGCGAAATGACCGAGATCGGTTTCCTGCAAGACGCAGGAGCCGTTGCGTTCACCGATTGCGATCACGTTATCGCCAATACCAAAGTGTTCTCTCGCGCGTTGACCTACGCGAAATCCTGCGGCGCACTGGTCATCGCGCATCCGCAGGAACCAGGCTTGAGCGCCGGGGCCGCCGCGACCAGCGGCAAGTTCGCTGCCCTGCGCGGCCTGCCCGCCGTATCGCCAATGGCCGAGCGGATGGGGCTGGACCGCGACATCGCCCTGCTGGAAATGACCGGTGCAAAATACCACGCCGACCAGATCACCACCGCCCGCGCCCTACCCGCGCTGGAACGCGCCAAGCGCAATGGGCTGGACGTCACTGCGGGCACTTCGATCCATCATCTGACGCTGAACGAACTGGACGTGGCCGACTACCGTACCTTCTTCAAGGTCAAACCCCCGCTGCGGTCCGAAGACGACCGGCTGGCGGTGATCGAGGCGCTGCGCACCGGGTTGATCGACACGATCAGCTCGATGCACACGCCGCAGGACGAAGAAAGCAAGCGCCTGCCGTTTGAAGAAGCCGCCTCGGGCGCGGTGGCGCTGGAAACACTGCTGCCCGCCGCGCTGCGCCTTTATCATGCCAAGCAGCTGGACCTGCCGACGCTGTTTCGCGCCATGGCCCTGAACCCGGCGAGACGGTTGGGCCTGGAGTGCGGTCGCCTGTCCGAAGGCGCGCCGGCTGATCTGGTGCTGTTCGATCCCGATGTCCCCTTTGTGTTGGACCGGTTCGCCCTGAGATCCAAGTCGCAGAACACACCGTTTGACGGCCAGCGGATGCAGGGTAAGGTCACAGCGACTTTTGTCGCTGGCAAAGAAGTTTACCGGAGAACCTGATGCCCCTGATCGACAGCACCATGACCCAACTGATCCTGTGGGCCGTGATCGGTTACCTTATGGGGTCCGTTCCCTTCGGCATGATCATCGCCAGGGTCATGGGACTGGGCAACTTGCGCAGTATCGGGTCCGGCAATATCGGCGCCACCAATGTTCTGCGCACCGGCAACAAGGCCGCCGCCGCGCTGACCCTGATTTTCGATGCGGCCAAAGGGGCGGTGGCTGTTCTGCTAGCACGTTCACTGGCCGGAGAAGACGCAGCCCAGATTGCCGCCCTGACCGCTTTTCTGGGACATTGCTTTCCGGTCTGGCTGGGCTTCAAGGGCGGCAAGGGTGTCGCGACCTTTCTGGGCCTGTGGCTGGCGCTGGACTGGCGGGTCGGAGTTGCCTGCTGTCTGAGCTGGCTTGTGGCGGCAGCGATCTGGAGGATCTCCTCGGTTGGCGCGCTTGCTGCGGCGGCTCTGCTGACGGTTTGGATCGTTGTTCTGACGGATGGCGCGACGTTCATTCTGGGGATCATCCTGACCCTGTTGGTCTACTGGCGGCACAGTGCCAACGTCGCGCGTATCAAGGCCGGGACCGAGCCGAAAATCGGCAAATCGTGACCCCGCCAGACGAATTTCTGAACGCGTTCTTTGCCCTGCCCATGGGCACTTTCACCGGGACAAGCCGCAACGGGCGTTATGTCGTGTGCCGCCAGACCGTGGCGAAAGGTATGTCGCACAAGCTGGTGGCGCATCAGCTGGACGGCACAGATTTCATCAGCCTGAACCTGTATCAGACCAAGAACAGCGGGGCGCTGCTCCGACCCTGCGAGATGTCTGCAGCCAAGGTGATCGCGTTCACGATGGCGCTGGTGCCCGATCCGCAACCGGTCGGCTGAAACCTTCGTTCCCGCACATCACCTATTCATAACCGCACAATCACAATTGATTGCTTTGAACGTGAACAGCCCGCTTCCCAACTGGGGTGTTGTGACGGCCAATTACCGACCGCACAGGACAAAATCACGAGGGAAACCAAGGTGCAATTCCAACGCCATCTGGTGACCCGGTTCACGAAAGGTGAAGCAATGAACAAGATCAAATCCCTTATCGGCGGCGTCGCGCTGTCTGTTGCAATTGCAAGCTCGGCCATGGCGGCGGGTGTTGAACTGAACGCAAGTTCGACCGGCCTGGCCTTGCAGGGCTACGACCCGGTGGCCTATTTCACCGCAGGTGAAGCGACCAAAGGCGACTACCGCATCACCGCACTGCACAACGAAGCGCTGTACCGCTTCTCCTCGGAAGAAAACAAAGCCGCATTCGAAGAGAACCCAGATGCTTACCTGCCGGCATATGGCGGCTACTGCGCCTTCGGCACGGCCATGGGCTTCAAGTTCGACGGTGATCCGAACTACTGGAAAATCGTTGACAACAAGCTGTACCTGAACCTGTCGGCGGACATCCAGGAACGCTGGGAAGGTGACATCCCGGGCTTCAACGAAAAAGCGGACGCGAACTGGGAAACCATCGCTCACAAAACCCCTGCTGAATTGCAGCAGCAGTAATTTTCTGATCCTTTCAGAACAAATGGCGGCGGAGATTTCCGCCGCCATTTGCGTTCAGGGTTCAAGAACCGTGCTGCCGGTCGTCTGGCGCGCCTCCAGCGCCCGATGCGCATCGGCGACTTGTGACAGGGCAAAGCGCTGATCGATGTGCAGCCTGACTTCCCGGCCTTCGACCTTGCCGAACAGACGCCGGGCCATGGCCTGGCATACCGAATGATCCGCGATGTGGGTGAACAAGGTCGGGCGGGTGATCTTCAGCGAGCCTTTGCGGCCGAGTATGCCGATATCCACCGGCGGCACCGGTCCGGACGCATTGCCGAACGAGATCATCATGCCCAATGGTTTCAGGCAATCCAGAGAACCTTCGAACGTATCCGCGCCGATTGAATCCATGACCGCGTCCACCCCCTTGCCGTGGGTGATCTCGGCCACGCGTTCGGCAAAATTTTCGGTCCGGTAATTGATGCATTCGGCGGCCCCGTTGAACCTGGCCAACTGGCATTTTTCATCCGTGCCCGCCGTGCCGATCAGGGTGATGCCCTCGGACTTGGCCCACTGGCAGGCGATCAGTCCCACCCCGCCGGCGGCGGCGTGAAACAACACCGTGTCGCCGCGTTTCAGGGGCGTCGTCCGGTGAAACAGATATTCGACTGTCATTCCTTTCAGCATCATGGCAGCGGCGGCATCGAATGGAATGCTGTCGGGCAGCGGGCAGACCTGCGCCGCCGGCATTACGCGTGCCTCGCAATAGGCACCTGGGGGAGCCGCGGCGTAAGCGGCACGCTGACCGGGTTGTAGGTGGCTCACGCCCTCGCCGACGGCCTCAACAACCCCTGCGGCCTCCATGCCAAGGGCGTGCGGAAGTTCCAGCGGATAAAGGCCGGTCCGCTGATAGACATCGATGAAATTCAACCCACAGGCGTGATGCCGAATGCGAATCTCTCCCGGACCGGGATCGCCCACGGGCCTGTCTTCGATTCGCAGAACCTCGGGGCCGCCGGTTTCATGAATGACCACGGTACGTGCTGTTTGCTGCATGCTCACCTCCTTGCGCCTGTAACCAAGCTAACATGACTGAGGCACAGGGCAATTGACCTGTCTCAGAATTATGGCGGCGCAAAAGAAGATACTGTGCTATAGTGATTTCACACGTTGTCGGCTGATCCGGCCACGACCCCCTGCGCCGGACATGATCCGAGACGCAACCTCGTTAGGGGAGGGGATGAGTATGGCAAAAACAATCGGTAATCCAATCAGCTGGGCCGCCAGAAACATCAGTGCGTCCGGCGATCATATATCGGAAAGCGTATCGCGGATCGGAAGCGCCGACACCAAGCACCTGCCGGTGGTTCAGACACTGACACTTCAGGACCTGCGTTCCTGCCTGAAAGCCGGATATCAGGACTTTCTGGAAACGCGCGCCGACGCGATCTTCGTGGTGCTGATCTACCCGATTGCCGGGCTTCTGATGGTCGGCTTCGGGCTGAACATGAACATGGTGCCACTGCTGGCGCCCCTGATCGCGGGCTTTGCCCTGATTGGCCCGGTCGCGGCCGTGGGTCTGTACGAAATCAGCCGCAAGCGCGAACAGGGCGAAGTGGTTCAATGGCTGGACGCGTTCGGTGTCTTCCGGTCGCCGTCCTTCGGCGCCATATTGGCACTTGGCTTCTACCTGGTCATGCTGCTGCTGATCTGGCTGATGGCCGCACAGGCCATCTATGCACAGACGCTGGGGCCGGAACCGCCCGCCTCTCTGAGTGTGTTTGCAACGCAGGTGTTCACAACCGGCGCAGGCTGGACCATGATCGTTGTCGGAACCGCCGTCGGTTTCCTGTTTGCGCTTGTCGCCCTGGCGATCAGTGTTGTCAGCTTTCCGCTTCTGCTGGACAAGCAGGTCGGGCTGCCGGTGGCTGTGGTAACATCCTTCCGCGTGACGCGCCAAAACCCGGGTGTGGTGTTGACCTGGGGCTTCATCGTCGCGGCCCTGCTTATTCTGGGGGCCATCCCGATGCTGCTGGGCCTGATCGTGGTGATGCCGGTTCTGGGCCATTCGACCTGGCACCTGTATCGTCGGGCCATCGCCTGACGCGGTCGCGCGCGGGGCACCCCCGCGCGCTGTTCCCTTAGCCTGCGACGTTCAGAACGATCTTGCCGATATGGCCCGAGCTTTCCATGCGCGCATGCGCTGCCGCCGCCTCGGCCAAGGCAAACTCGCTGTCCATCACAGGTGAGATCTTTCCGGCATCCAGAAGCGGCCAGACCGCCTCGCGCAAGTCCTGCGCGATCTTTGCCTTGGCCAGATCGCTTTGCGGGCGCAGGGTGCTTCCGGTCAGGGTCAGGCGTTTCACCATCATCATGGCAAAGTTCAGCTCGACCTTCGGACCCTGCAGGAACGCGATCTGCACGAGACGTCCATCCTCGGCCAACGCCTTGACGTTGCGCGGGATGTAATCGCCCCCCACCATATCGAGGATCAGATTCGCCCCGCCTTCGACCCGCATCGCCGCCACGAAATCTTCGTCCCGGTAGTTGATCGCCTTTTCTGCTCCCAGCCGGACACAGGCTTCGCATTTCTCGGCAGATCCGGCTGTTGCAAAGACCCGTGCGCCAAAGGCATTGGCCAACTGGATCGCAGTTGTGCCAATTCCGCTGGATCCGCCATGGACCAAAAACCGCTCGCCTGCTTTCAGCCCGCCGCGCGTGAAGACGTTGGACCAGACGGTGAAGAAGGTTTCGGGCAGGCATGCGGCTTCTTTCATGCCCATACCATTTGGCACAGGCAGACAATGAGCGGCGGGCGTGGCGACATATTCGGCGTAACCACCGCCTGGCAGAAGCGCGCAGACCTGATCGCCGAGTGACAGCCCTTCAACCCCTGATCCGATGGAAACCACTTCGCCGGAAGCTTCCAGGCCCGGCAGATCACTGGCGCCCGGTGGGGGATCATATGCACCTGCGCGCTGCAGCGCGTCGGGGCGGTTCACCCCGGCATAGGCGACCTTCAGGATTACCTGACCATTGGCCGGTTTCGGAATCGGGCGTTCGGTCAATCGCAGAACATCCGGGCCGCCCGGCTCGGATATTACAACGGCGCGCATCGTCTGGGTCATGGGCAAATCTCCTTTGCCCAATGCCTAGCAGGCAATTTCTGGAAGGCCCAGACGCTTACTTGCGCGGATTCAGCATCCCGGGCAGATCGGTCCGCATTTTAATCGGCGGCTTCACCTGCCCGGCCAGCCAGTTCGGAACCGCGAGGAACGGCTTGAACAGTGGATTGTCGTTCACCTGCGCCTTGAGTTTCTCGAACTGCATGACATTGTCGATGCGCCGGTCCAGAAACTCCCATGTCTTCTGATGCGCGGGGGACTCATCACCCAGCCAGAACAGCAGGGTCGAAGAATACACTCCCGACAGGGTGGCGCGCTTGGTGTACCAGTTCACGTCATCGGACGTGTCGCCAAGCGTATCCCAGATCAGGTCGCAGGTCTGCCACAGGGCCTTGGCCCCGTCTGCCGCATGAAGGGGCAGCGCAAAAAGGGTCATGCCCTTGCGGACCAACTCCTTATCCTCGACGGCCTGCAACCGAAAGCGCACTGCGGCAGCAACCCGATCGCGGAATTTCAGATCACCCAGATCTTCGGATTTCAGACGTTCGACCATGACTGCATCGCCGCGTGCGTGGAAAGCCAGCGCCAGATCGACCGCGCCACGCGGACAGATCGCACGTGCCAGACCTTCATCCATGTCACAGTCCGCAATAGCCGCGCGAAAGCCCACCTCGGACCAGCCGTCAAACGGAACGTGGGTCAGCATCGCGTCCAAAAGCTGTTGCTTTGAATCTTCATAAGTGGTGGTCATTGCGGTTCTCCGGTTTTCAGAGCCAGTACTAGACAAGATATAACGGCTTTGCTATACGGCCAACTCCTGCAATTTCCTTGCAACTCTATCTAGAAAGGTGGTGACAACCACATGCAGGTTAGTGTTCGCGACAATAACGTCGATCAGGCGCTTCGGGCCCTGAAGAAAAAGCTGCAGCGCGAAGGCGTGTTCCGTGAAATGAAGCTGAAGCAACATTTCGAGAAACCGTCCGAGAAAAAAGCGCGCGAGAAAGCTGAAGCGATCCGCCGTGCCCGTAAACTGGCACGTAAGAAAGCACAGCGCGAAGGTTTGCTCTAAGCACCTTGCTCGTCCAGCTTTGGATGACACTATTTGACGACCCCCGAGGCCCTGCCCGGGGGTTTGTCGTTTTCAGGGGGCATCGCCCGTTTGCCGGTTACATTCCGCCGACCCGTGGGACAGACCGCGCGGCAAGCTGCCATTTTCCCATCAGCAGCATTTTGCCCGGCATTTTGCAGCGCAGCGAATCTTGCCCGGAAAGCGCTGCGTCGCCGTAAACCGCCGATCTTCGACAGTCTCTATCGCTGTCGCGCCTTGCACCTCTAAGTGGCGTCGTCCGCAAGGACTCAACCATAAACGGAGGCAAAAATGTCGACTGCAAACACGTTCGAACGCGAAATGCTGGCGCTGATCAATCAGGAGCGCACATCCCGCGGGCTGAACCAGCTGAAACTTGAAACCCAGCTGAACGACTCGTCGGAAAACCACAGCAGCTGGATGCTGAACACGGATACCTTTAGCCACACCGGATCGGGCGGATCGAGCGCGACTCAACGGATGGAAAATGCCGGGTTCGACCTGGAAGGCAGCTGGCGCACCGGCGAAAACATCGCCTGGCAATCCGAACGGGGTGCCCCAGGCATCAGCGACGATGTTGCCCAGCTACATCAGGGTCTGATGAACAGCCCGGGCCACCGCGCCAATATCCTGAACCCTGAATTCGAGTATATCGGTATTGGCATTGAAACCGGGGACATGCAGGGATTTGACGCGGTCATGGTCACCCAGAACTTTGCCGCAACCGATGCCGCTGTTCTGCCGGACACCGGAGAACCCTCGGCACCCGCCACGCCGGTCACACCGGTCGAGGAAACAACCGACCCGGAGGAAACGGATACCGAGACGACAGGCACGGATGTGACGGAACCCGAGGAGCCGGATAGCGAAACGACCGACACAGAAGTGACGGAACCGGAAAATCCGGAGACCGAAACAACCGACACCGAAGATACCGAAACGGAAGAGCCGGGGACTGAAACAACGGACACGGATGAAAACGAGCCTGAGGAACCGGAGATCGAAACAACGGACGCGGATGATAGCGAGACGGAAAATCCGGAAACCGAAACGCCAGATACTGAAGTGACCGATTCAGGCGAACCAGAGTCCGATTGTTTTGACGTACAGGCCTTTCTGGATGAGATCGCTTCATTCCTGGAAAACCTGCAGGCCCAGTTCGATCAGTTCGATTGGGATGGCACCGAAACCGCAGGCGACGAAACCGGTGACATGGATGACTTCGATCTTGTGACGGGTAAAGACAGCGAACACATGGAAGACCCTGCTGATTCCGGCACGGTCGCCGAAGACGGCTGTGACTTCATGATGTTCAATATCTTCGACGTGGACTGCATGATGGACGCAGCCTGATCCGGCGTTCCGGTGCGAGGCTGGACAACCAGCCTCGCACAACTTCATCAATAGATCTTTGGAACGTAAAGCTCATCCGGCAGGATGCGCCGTTCGTATTCAGGATTATACCGGCGGTCGGGCAGATTGACCTTGTCCTGCGGCACGTCCTCGTAAGGGATTTTGGTCAGCAGGTGCTCGATACAGTTCAGACGTTCGCGCTTTTTGTCATTGCCTTCCACAATATACCAAGGTGCCTCGGGGATATTGGTGCGGAAGAACATGTCCTCCTTGGCCTTGGTGTACGCCTCCCAGCGGATGCGGGATTCCAGATCCATGGGTGACAGTTTCCACTGTTTCATCGGATCGTGAATCCGCATGAGGAATCGCAGTTGCTGTTCTTCATCGGTGATCGAGAACCAATATTTCAGAAGAATGATCCCCGACCGCACCAGCATCCGTTCAAATTCGGGAACGTCCTGAAAGAACTGCTCGACCTGGTTTTCATTGGCGAAGCCCATGACGCGTTCGACACCGGCCCGGTTGTACCACGAGCGGTCGAAGAACACGATTTCGCCCGCCGCAGGCAGATGCGGAACATATCGCTGAAAATACCATTGGCTCTGCTCCCGGCGGCTGGGCGCGGGCAAGGCCACAACTCGGGCGACGCGCGGGTTCAGGCGTTGAGTTATGCGTTTGATCACCCCCCCTTTGCCGGCGCTGTCACGGCCTTCGAACAGAATGCAGACCTTGGCGCCGGTGTGAACCACCCAATCCTGCACCTTGATCAGCTCGGCCTGCAGGCGCAAGAGGTTCTGAAAATAAACCTTGCGGTCCAGCATGTCGGGATGCTGGTCCTTGTAGATCTTGCGGACCTCCATCGAAAGCATTGGTTCGCTGAACTCGATTTCGAAATCTTCGTCCAGCGTGTCTTCCAGTTCCGCCTCAAGCCAATCTTTGGGGGTACTGTTGTTTTCGTAGGTCAAGGTCTGCTCCTTATCGTTCGTCGGGTCTGGACCGTACCGGGCAAGTGTAACTGCCGGATGTCACCGAAAATGCGGTGGCATCGCCAAATCCCCGGGCAAGTGGCGCTGACCTGACAGGTGCAGACCACGAAAACGGGGCCGTTGTGCGGTCTTTGTCCTGAATGTGGACCCATGGTGCCGGGGATACAAGCGTTAGAATTGACGCAATGCCAACAGGTTGAAACCAACAGGCCAGAGCGATATTGCCATTTCCCGCAATCAGGCGGCAACAATGCCGACATCGAATGCATGAGGCTTTTGTGGACCACTTTGTTTCTCTGTTGCCAATGATCTGGCCATGGACGATCCTGATAACCGCTCAGGTAAGCACCTTGGCCGGGCACCTGCGGCTGGGTCTTGCGTTGCTTTCGGTTTTCGCGGTCGCCGCGCTGCTGACCGGGCTTCTGGCGCCGCTGGCAACCGGACTTGCCGTGTCGGGCTTGATAGGGGCCTGGATTCTGCATCGACTTCAGGGCCGGTGGGTCCTGATCGGGCATCTGGCGTTGATTGTCTGGTGCATCGCACTTGGCGCACATCTGCTGCCCGGATTTCGTAATCTTCTGGTCCTGGATCAGGTTCGCGCGGGTCCAGACAGCGCGCTGTTCTCAATGCACCTGAATCTGGACAAACCGCTGGTGTTCTTCGCGGTCGTGCTTGCTTGCCCTGCGATGTTGAGCCGAAAATCTCCGGTACGCTGGGTGCCCCTTGCGCTTGGTGTCGTAACTTTGCCGCTGCTCTTTGCAACAGGACTACTGACTGGGGCCGTGCATCCGGAAGTCGGCCTGCCTGAATGGTGGCTGACCTTTGCCCTTTCCAACCTGTTCCTGACCTGCCTCGCGGAAGAGGCCTTCTTTCGCGGCTATCTGCAAACGGTCCTTGTGTCCCGGTTCGGCCCTCCCGCCGGACTTGCGGTCGCAAGCCTTCTGTTTGGCGTGGCCCATGCGGGCGGTGGCGTCCCTCTGGTCCTGTTCGCATCGCTGCTTGGGCTGGGCTGCGGTCTGGGTTATTTCGCGACGGGACGAATTTGGGTTCCTGTTGTGATGCATTTCGCCTTCAACGCCCTGCATCTGGCCCTGTTCACCTATCCCGGCCCGGCCTGAAGATCACACGGGCAATGCGGTGGTCTTGAACACGGTCCGCAGCGCAAAGGAACTCTGCATCTGTGCCACGCCGGGCAAACGTGACAGGTATTGCCGGTGGATACGGGCAAAGTCCTCGGTGTTTTCCGCGACGACCTTCAGGATGTAATCCGCAGTACCCGCCATAAGATGGCATTCCAGAACATCCGGTATCCGCGATACTGCCTTCTCGAACGCATCCAGAACCTCTTCGGCCTGACCCTGTAACGTGATCTCGACAAACACGGTTGTCGGAACGTTCATCTTGCGCGCATCCAGCAGCGCCACGTAGTTGCGGATATAGCCTTCGACCTCGAGCCGCTGTACACGTCTGTGGCAGGCGGAGGGCGACAGATTCACCTGCTCTGAAAGCTCAGCATTCGACATTCTGCCATTGCGCTGCAGGGCGGCCAGAATCTTTCGATCAGTCGAATCTATGCTCATTCACGCAAATCCTTTGCAAGATTCTGACAGTATATCGAAGAATCCACCGAAACAAACTTAGATTCCGGGCAAAGTTTCACAGAAATTGCGGCTGTGAGTGCCCATAATTTAGGCAGTTTATGGATGGAGAGCCCAAAATGAAAATCGGTTGCCCAAAGGAAATCAAACCTCAGGAATTCCGTGTCGGTATGACGCCCAACGCCGCACAGGAAGCTGTCGCGCGCGGCCATGAGGTCATCATCGAAACCGGAGCCGGCCTGGGATCCGGCTTTGACAATGACGCCTATACCGCTGCCGGTGCCAGCATCGTCGACACCGCGGCCGAGGTGTTCGCGACGGCGGACATGATCGTGAAAGTCAAGGAACCGCAGGCGGTCGAGCGCAAGATGCTGCGCGAAGGCCAGCTGCTGTTCACCTACCTTCACCTGGCCCCCGATCCGGATCAGACCCGCGACCTGCTGGACTCCGGCTGCACCGCCATTGCCTATGAAACCGTGACCGACGCCAATGGCGGCCTGCCGTTGCTGGCCCCGATGTCCGAAGTCGCTGGCCGTCTGGCCCCTCAGGTCGGCTCGTGGACGCTGCAAAAGGCCAATGGTGGCCGCGGAGTTCTGATGGGCGGCGTTCCCGGTGTTGGCCCGGCAAAGGTCGTCGTGATCGGCGGTGGTGTTGTTGGTACCCACGCCGCCAAGATCGCAGCCGGCATGGGCGCGGACGTCACCGTTCTGGACCGTTCACTGCCACGTCTGCGGTATCTGGACGACGTCTATGGCGGCACGTTCAAGAACCAGTACTCGACCGCTGGCGCAACGGCTGAACTGATCCAGACCGCAGACATGGTGATCGGCGCTGTTCTGATCCCCGGTGCAGAAGCGCCCAAGCTGGTCTCGCGCGCGCAATTGTCCACAATGAAGCCGGGTGCGGTGCTGGTGGACGTGGCCATCGACCAGGGCGGCTGCTTTGAAACCTCGAAAGCCACCACCCATGCGGAACCGATCTACGAGGTCGATGGCATCATGCACTATTGCGTGGCCAACATGCCGGGCGCTGTTGCGCGCACCTCGACCATTGCATTGGGCAACGCGACCATGCCGTTCATGCTGGCACTTGCGGACAAGGGTTGGAAACAGGCATGTCAGGATGACCCGCACCTGCTGAACGGTCTGAACGTTCACGCCGGGCAGCTGACCTATTTCGCGGTCGGCAAGGCGCTGGGAATTGATGTCGTCTCTCCCAACGTTATTGTTAAATCCTAAGCCCTCCCGCCGTTGAAAGCGCCCGCTGATGCGGGTGCTTTACAGCGTTAGGCATAGCGCCGCGCCTTCGGGCGCGGCGCTGTCGTCTCAAGCACCAGCGTGGCCGCAAAAAAAGCGCCGCACTTTTCGCGCGGCGCCGGGCCCAACAGGAGAAGGGCATTTCCATTGCCCGCCCGACAGGCGGGAGCCATCAGCCTTGTTTCTGGATCTCCACCGAATGCGGATAGGGGATCGATACGCCCTTGGCATCAAAGGCTTCCTTGATCGTCTTGGTGAGTTCGAATCTGACATCCCAGTAATCCGCCGCCGCACACCAAAGACGCGCTGTCAGATCGACCGAGCTGTCACCCAGATTGGTCACACGCACCCATGGCTCCGGATCGCTGTGAATACGTTCATCCGCCTTGGCCACATCCAGAATAATATTCATCGCCTCATCTGCGCTGTCGCCATAGTCAATGCCAAACACCAGATCGACGCGGCGCGTATCATGTGCCGAGTAGTTGGTGATGATCGATCCCCAGGACTGGCCATTCGGAACGATGATCTGCACGTTGTCCGGCGTCACCAGTTCCGTCGTGAACAGATTGAGGTCTTTTACGGTCCCCGCCGTCCCGCCGATATCGACATACTGGCCCAGCTTGTAGGGGCGGAACACGACCAGCATGACACCAGCGGCCAGATCGCTCAGCGTTCCCTGCAGGGCCAGGCCGATGGCCAGCGACGCGGCACCCAGAATGGCCACGATACTGGTCGCCTGGATCCCAAAGATCCCCAGTACGGCGACGACAACCATCGCGAGAATGACCCATTTGATGATGCTGGCGGCAAAGTTGCCCAATGTTGGATCGATCTGAGGTGTTCTGTTGATCCGGCGACGGACCATGCCGCTGATTGCACCCGCTGCGATCCAACCCAAAATCAGAACAATCAGCGCCTTGCCTGCATTCAGCACAACCGGCAGATAGCCGTTTGTCATTTCTACAATCTGGTCCATTTCCATTCCCGATCACTCCCTAAGCCGCAGTTTTCGCTATTATTAAAACAGATACCTATGCATCTGCGCAGATCCCAAACAATTGATGCAGCAGCAGTCACTTTTTCAGCATGCCGCAAGTCTCCTTACGTTTATCCGGTTCGCTCTGGCCTGCCCGCGATTTTTCGGTCTGTTCCTTCTGCCTTTTCGCGCGTTCCTTCGCACGATTCACCAGTTTTTCCAGCTGGGGCAAACCCCAAGTGTTGTGATTTCGTATAGGATGACTGCGCCATTCTCACAAACGCGCAATCATTTTCATGGGAAAGGCGGCATGTTTTTCCCCAGTGACGCCAGTGCTTGGAATCCGACCCGTCACGCCGAAAACGCCAGTCGGCAGCAATCAGCGCGGACCGGGGCCGTTTGCAAGGACGCCTGCATTCAGACGGTAAATCCGAGGAAAATGACCTGCGTTCGGTCCGCAGATCACTTCGGCAGCGCGCCGGTCAACACATAGCGCAGGACACCGACGACCTGTTCCGGTGTCTCGGTCACGGCCAGTGCGGCAGCGTCCACCTCTTTCAGCGCGTGCTGATGATCTGGCCCGTGCATCACGATCAGAGACTTACCCAAAGCCGCCGCGTAACCGGCATCAAAGGCAGCGTTCCATTGCTTGTATTTGTCGCCAAACCGAACCACGACCACATCCGCATCGGCGATCCCCTTGCGCGTTCTGATTGCGTTGACCATCGCGCCTTTGTGGTCATGCCAGTATTTGTCCGGCTCGGCGCCCAGAATAACAACGCCGCAATCGTCACTGGCCGCATGATCCGTCACCGGGCTGTTGAACGCGATGCTCAGCCCCTTGGCACCTTCGATGATCTGTTCACGCCAGTCCGTATGGATTTCCCCGGACAGATAAACGTTCAGCATGGCTTTCTCCTCTCCAGACAACAAAGGGGCGCAACCGCCCCTTTATCTTTTTGAAAATACTCCCGCCGGAGGCGGACTCCATCAGCCCCGCAGCGTACCGCCCGTGGCCTTGGCGACCTTTTCAACGATCTTGGCGCTGACGGCTTCGATGTCTTTTTCCTTCAGTGTCTTGTCCGTCGGCTGAAGTCGCACGGTAATGGCCAGGGACTTTTTGCCTTCACCCACACTTCCACCGATAAACTCGTCGAACACACGCACATCCTCAATCAGCGCCTTGTCGGCACCTGCTGCAGCATTGACCAGTGTCAGGGCCTCGACCGCGGCATCGACAACAAAGGCAAAATCGCGCTCGACAGCCTGTAGGTCACGCAGTTCCAGCGCCGCGCGGGTGGCGCCGGATTTTCGGGGCAAAGGCACCTCATCCGGCCAGATCGTGAAGGCCATTGCCGGGCCCTTGATATCCATCGCCTGCAGGACGCGCGGGTGCAGTTCGCCAAATACACCCAGCACCTTCTTCGGGCCCAGACAAATCCTACCGTGACGACCCGGATGCCACCAGGTGTCACCGTCACGCAGAACCTGAACCTTGGCAGGTGCGCCGATCGCGGCCAGAACGGCTTCGGCATCCGCCTTGGCGTCGAACACGTCGACCGGGCGCGACGCGCCATGCACATCCTTGGGGCCATTTCGACCGACCAGCAGGCCGGTAATTTGGGTCTTCTGATCGCCGGGTTCGCCATCATGAAAAACCGGACCGACCTCGAACAAAGCCACGTCCGCGTACCCACGCGCCTGATTGCGGGCCGCAGCCTGCAGCAGCCCCGGCAAAAGGTCCGGGCGCATATGGCTCATCTCGGACGAGATCGGATTTTCCAGCTTCGTCGCATCATCGCCCCCGCCAAACAGCGCGGCCGAGGCCTGATCGATAAACGTGTAGCTGACGCATTCGTTGTACCCAAGCGCCGCACAGGTGCGTCGCGCCATCGACTGCCGCCGCTGCGCCGGGGTCATCACCGGCTTCGGAATGCCGTCTGTGACCCGCGGCAATGGCTTTCCCTGCAGCTTGGTCAGGGACGCAATCCGCGCGACTTCTTCAACCAGATCGGCCTCACCCATGACATCGGGGCGCCAGCTGGGAACATGAGCCATCTCGCCTTCCAAACGAAAGCCCAGTCGGGTCAGGGTCTGGCGCTGCTCGCTTTCGGGGATGTCCATGCCGACCAGGGACCGAACCCGCGCCGCGTCCAGCTTGTAGGCGCGCGCGTGGTTCGGCGCCTTGCCTGCCTCGACCACGTTCGAAACTTCACCGCCACAGATATCAAGGATCATCTGCGTCGCATGCTCAAGCCCTTCACGGGTGTATTCCGGATCGACGCCACGTTCAAAACGGTAACGGGCATCGGAATTGATCCTGAGCGCCCGGCCCGTCAAGGCAATCTGAACATGATCCCAGAACGCGCTTTCGAGGAAAACGTTAACGGTCTCTTCGGTGCAGCCGGTTTCCTGCCCGCCCATGATGCCCGCAATCGATTCCGGGCCCTTGTCATCCGAAATCACCATCATGCCGGGCTGAATCGTGTATTCCTTCTCGTCCAGTGCCACCAGCTTTTCGCCGCCTTTGGCGCGGTGAACGCGCAGGTTGCCCTGCACCTTGTCCGCGTCGAAAACGTGCAGAGGGCGGTTGTGGTCAAAAGTCATGTAGTTGGTGATGTCCACCAAGGCCGAAATCGGGCGCAGACCGATTGCCTTCAGCTGATCCTGCAACCATTGCGGGCTGGGACCGTTCTTGACACCCCGGATCAAACGACCGGTGAAATGCGGACAGCCGTCCAACGTGTCCTCGTCAATCGTCACCTTGATCGGGCTTTCGTAGTCTCCCGGGACCGGCACGTAGTCACGTTGTTTCAGGGTGCCAATGCCACGCGCGGCCAGATCGCGGGCAATCCCTTCGACGCCCAGCGCGTCCGGACGGTTCGGAGTGATCGCGATCTCGATCATCGGATCGACTTTCGAGGGGTCATTCTCAGCCAGCCAGTCAACAAACCTGTCGCCAACCTCGCCCGATGGCAGTTCGATGATGCCGTCATGTTCTTCCGACAACTCAAGCTCGCGTTCAGACGCCATCATGCCGAAGCTTTCGACGCCACGGATCTTGCCCACGCTGATCGTCAGGTCCAGACCGGGGATATACATGCCGGGTTTGCAAACCACGACCGTGATACCTTCACGCGCGTTGGGGGCACCACAGATGATCTGCAACTCACCCTCATCGGTGTCGACCTTGCAAACACGCAGCTTGTCCGCGTCAGGGTGTTTCTCGGCATGTTTCACATACCCGAGGGTAAAATCCTTCAACCGGTCCGCCGGGTTCACGATCTCTTCGACCTCAAGCCCGAGATCGGTCAGCGCCTCGGCAATCTCATCAACCGAAGCGTCAGTGTCGAGGTGGTCTTTCAGCCAGGACAGAGTGAATTTCATTGCTCAGGGCCTTTTTTGGCAAACATCCAGTCGGCAAAGGCAATGGCAAAGATTGCGCCGGGGTGCAAGCGCCGCGCGTCACGGATAGGCTGGGGTGCGGCCCAAAAGCTCATCCAGTTGCCAGCCGATCCAGCCATGAGGGATAAAATGCCCGCCGGGATGGGTGTCCAGCACCACCTTTCCCCGCGCGCAATCGGTCCATTCCACCCGGCTGAGCGTCAGGAAAGGCTCGACACTCCAGTCGCCGCGCGGGGTTGCAGTTGCACAGCCGAATTTTTCCCGCCACAGCGCCACCGGATAAGTCGTATCGCCGCCCGGACCAAAGGGGAAGCTCATTACTGCGTCATCGGTCCCGTGAACATGGCGCGCCTGGCGCGGGGATTCTGGGCAATCCTCGGTCTGCGGGATACTGCCCGCCACGGCCAACAAAGCGGTCACGTCATTGCCGGACTGGCAGACAAAGCGCCACGCCATCGCGCCGCCATAGGAATAGCCCGAGACATAGATGCGTTCAGGATCAATGGGATACCGACTGGCGACATCCTTTAGCACCCGGTCGGCAAAACCCACGTCGCCAGTGTCCGGCGCCCAGAAATCCCAGCTTTTGCCCAGGCCGTTCGGCGCGACCAACAACACGCCCCGCAGCTTCGTGGCCCCGGCGATACGCTCGTGGTTCACCACAACCGTCCCCTGCCGCGCCCAGCCGTGAAAATGCAGCAACACCGGCAGAGGCGTCACCCCGTCCCAGCCATCGGGTTCCAGCACATGATACGAGCGGTCGCCGACCTGACAGGCGGTATCCCCGTGGCAGGTATCCACGGCGGCGGCCGGGGTGGCGGTCAGCAGAAGCAGGCATAGCAGTCGATAGATCATAGGCCGGAGCCTAGTCAGACTCACGGCACTGTCACGTAACATATTGGTGTAGGCCAGGCTCCAGCCCGGCACCCGGGGCATGGTGGGCTGAAGCCCGCCCGACATCCAACCAAACCACCAAGCCGCGCCATCGCCAGACCGCGGGATGGCGATCCTCGGGTTGTGTTGGGCACTTTATGGCAGCCAAACCCGTGTGACGTTCAAACGGAACGCTGGCGGAGACAAATCGCCAGCCCGTCCGGGCGGTCTGGCGATGGCGCGGCGGCCTATCGGCCTTTGCTCCGCGCCGCTATTTCGACTGCTTTTTCGCGAATTCATTAATGAGCTTCTTGGCCATGGCTTTTTGATCTTCCACCTCTTTCAGAGGATTCACTTTCTTTAAAAATCCGTTACGGGTCGCCAAAAGAGCCACCCACACTCCCGGAGATACAGCGATAACCGCAACCAACAAAACCCAAGCAAAGGACGATCCGAACAAGCGTTCTACTGAAAACTGAAGAAAGCCTAACGCTACAACTAGCCCGACCAGCCATAGAAATGGAACCTTGGCTACTCTACGGCGCCACCAATCATAATAGCTCGCCAGATATACACCCAGCGGATACACTTACCGGCTCAAACCACCATGCAGGTTCGGCATATCCAGCGCTGCGAAACCGTAATGGCGCAGCCAGCGCAGGTCGCTATCAAAGAAGGCTCGCAAATCCGGAATGCCGTATTTCAGCATCGCCAGACGGTCGATCCCGATGCCAAAAGCGAAACCCTGATAGACCTCGGGGTCGATGCCACCAGCGGCGATCACCTTGGGGTGGACCATGCCGGAGCCCAAGATCTCCATCCAGTCGTCGCCTTCGCCGATCTTCAGCTGGCCGTTATCCCAGGAACAGCGGATATCGACCTCGGCCGATGGCTCGGTGAAGGGGAAGTGCGAGGCGCGGAAGCGCAGTTCGACGTCGTCGACTTCGAAGAAGGCTTTTACGAATTCTTCCAGAACCCATTTCAGGTTCGCCATCGAGATGTCCTTGTCGATGGCGAGCCCCTCGACCTGATGGAACATCGGCGTGTGGGTCTGGTCATAATCGGCGCGGTACACGCCGCCCGGGCAGATCACACGGATCGGCGCGCCCTGTAGCTCCATCGAACGTATTTGCACCGGCGAGGTATGAGTACGCAGCACATGCGGCGGGCGGTTGTCGCCTGCGGCGCGGTGCATGTAGAACGTATCCATCTCGGCCCGCGCGGGGTGGTGGCCGGGGATGTTCAGCGCGTCAAAGTTATGCCAGTCGGTCTCGATCCGCGGCCCTTCGGCCACCGAGAAACCCAGTTCGGCAAAAATAGCAGTCAGTTCCTCGGTCGCCTGGCTGACCGGGTGGATCGAGCCCTGACGGCGCGCGCGGGTCGGCAGCGTAACGTCCAGCCATTCGGTGCGCAGACGCTCATCCAGCGCGGCGTCGGCCAGAGCGGCTTTTTTGGCGGATAGCGCCGAGTTGATCTCATCCTTCAGGGCGTTCAGCGCCGGGCCTGCAACCTGGCGTTCCTCGGGTGTCATTTTGCCCAGCTCGCGCATCTTCAGCGCGACTTCGCCCTTTTTGCCCACGGCGGCCAGGCGGATCGCTTCGAGTGCGTTCTCGTCGCCCGCGTCTGCGATCTGACCCAGATATTTTGCCTTAAGATCGTCCATGACGCTTCCTGACTTTGGCCCCTGAATGCTGTTGCGGACCTGCTATCACAGCAGCCCGCGAAAGCAAGAGGGCGCGCACATTCAGGCGAAACGAAGCAGCGCTGTGGTTCTGTCCTGCCGCACCGGGCGCGCTGCAAGGCCATATGCCTCGGGGTGATTGCGCAGCTGGGGAAACAACGCCAGCAACTCGTCCTGAGTGTCCGTTCCCAACCCCGCAAGCCCCTCCTGCCCCGGAAAAAAGCTCTCGGAGATCAAGCCAGAGGTGGTGACAAGCTGATGGCGGTCAAACAGCAGGTGGATGTACCTGACAATGTCGCAAGGGTCTTGTGTCACGGTGGTGCCGTTGACCAGAGATATCGCGGGAACCAGTACCTCATCTTCGCCAAACAGCAATTCGGCCTGCCAACCGGTGATCAGGATACGATGCTGGGGAGAGACCAGAATATCGGCCTCGGCCCCAAGTGTACCTGAGTGGATCCGGATCGGCGCAAAGCGGCCACGACCTGAGACCGTGCGCCCGCCAACCCAGCGAACCGGCAGCGGCCCGGCGTCGATTGTGTGCACCAGATCACCCAGCCGCAGATTTTCGACAGCGCGACGTCCGTCGGGCGTCTCCACCATCGTGTCCGCCGTGAAACAGGCCGCACCACTGTCGCCGGGGGCCACTGACCCGTAGGTCAGGGTATCCGGATCGGGCTGATTGAATTGCAACGTTGTCGTGGTCTGGTTCGGCCCGACCAGAACCGGCAGGTTGACCGAAGTCTGCCCCGCCGCAAGCCCGTTTTGCGCCACGATGTTCGTTGTGCCGCCACCGATATCATAAAAATCGATGACCTGACCGGTGTTCGTATTGGTCAGTGCATAGGCTTCGTAGTTGGTCGGCCCGCCCCCGTTGGGGTCTGTCAAAAGGATCGGGAAGTCATCCGCCGATATGACAAAAACAAGCTCGTTGTTGTCGGCATCGACCGACATCTGAACTAAGGGATGATCCAGCGGAATTTCGATCCCGACCTGCCCGTTTGCCTGATAGAACGAGACCGTGAAATCTGCTGGAATCTCATCCGGGCGCAGTGCGACTTCAAGAAATTCGTTTACACCCGAGGTTGCGGCGTAGGCGTTGGAATAATGAAGTTCGCTGATACGGGCCATGGATCACTCGCGCGACGGAATGCGTGCTAGTATCTGACGGCCCGCAAGAAGTGCAAGACATTAGGCCCGTTTTGGCAAATCATGCCTTAACGCGCCCGATGGTCTCAGTAGCTGTATTCAGGATAGATCCGGGTCAGATCGCCGTTCCAGTCTCCATAGAAGTGATCCAGCAACTCGTCTGCCGGAATCTTACCGGTCTCGATACTGTCCTTCAGCGCATTCAGGAAATGGGTCTCATCGGGGACCAGACCTCCGGCGCCGGGGCGCGCACGGGATTTCAGGCCGGCCTCGGAAATGGCCACCACTTCGCGTGCCAGATCATGCATGCTGATGTTGCCAACCCGCGCCTGCAGCCCGTCTTTGGCGGCCTCAACCCGCAGCGCCTCGCGGGTTTCCGCGTCCCAGCCTTTGACCAGATCCCACGCCGCATCCAGCGCGCCCTGATCGTAGGTCAGCCCGACCCAGAAGGCAGGCAGCGCGCACAGGCGGCGCCACGGGCCGCCATCGGCACCGCGCATTTCCATGAACTTCTTGATCCGCGCTTCGGGGAAGGCGGTGGTCAGGTGGTCGGCCCAGTCGGACAGGGTCGGGGTTTCCCCCGGCAGCGCCGGAAGTTTGCCCTGCAGGAAATCACGGAAGGACATGCCCAGCGCGTTGATATACTGTCCGTCGCGGTAGACGAAATACATCGGCACATCGAGCGCATACTGAACGTAACGCTCGAACCCGAATCCGTCCTCGAACACGAAGGGCAACATCCCGGTGCGGGCATCGTCCAGATGTCGCCAGATGTGGCTGCGCCAGCTTTTCTGTCCGTTGACCTTGCCTTCGAAGAACGGAGAGTTTGCAAACAGCGCCGTTGCCACCGGCTGCAACGCCAGTGCCACGCGCAGTTTCTGAACCATGTCGGCCTCGGAGCCGAAGTCGATATTGACCTGTACCGTGCATGTGCGCCGCATCATGGCGCGGCCCATGGTGCCGACTTCTTCCATATAGTCGTTCATCAGCCGATAACGGCCCTTGGGCATCAGCGGCATCTGGTCATGGGTCCAGATCGGAGCCGCCCCCAAACCAATGAAACCGACACCAATCGCGTCGGCGATATCCTTCACCTCGCGCAGGTGAGTGTTCACCTCGTCACAGGTTTCGTGGATGGTCTCCAGCGGGGCACCCGACAATTCCAGCGCGCCGCCCGGTTCAAGGCTGACATTCGCGCCGTCCTTTTCCAGACCGATCAGATGCCCGGCTTCACGTACCTCGCTCCAGCCGTGACGGTCGCGCAAGCCTTCAAGCACCGCAACGATGGACCGGGTGCCTTCAAACGGCAGCGGTTTCAGCGTGTCCTTGCAATACCCGAACTTCTCATGCTCGGTACCGATACGCCAATCGGCCTTGGGCTTGCAGCCCGATTCCAGATATTCGGCCAGTTGCTCGTGGCGTTCGATCGGCCCGCCGCCGGACTGGGGAATTGACATGAACCGCGCTCCGCTCCTGAAGTGTCTGTTGCTGGGTCAGTCGTGGTCGCAAACGCGGCCAGTGTCAATGCAGGCGCATATGCGACGGGCGCGAGGGCGTGCGTTCCCAGATTACCACCGGATGCGGCGATCCGCCGTTGAGTTCCGACAACATCCGTTCGGTTTTCAGCCCCGGCAGGGCCGAGAACACATCAAACAGCGCCTCGGCGCCTTCGGCGTTCACAGGAATGTGAAGTGCGGGCTGTCCCGGCTGGTCCAGCACCCAATGCGCCGGGTCCGAGGTCGGGTCCAGCGCCAGCCTCTCGATTTCGCGCGCCGCGACAATGCCGCCATCCAGAGGCCCGAGATAGGCGATCTGCCCCTCATCTATTGTCACGACACCGGGACCACCCGCACCCATGCGGAATCGCACCCGCTGCACCCCGATCACCGCCAGCGCCACCGCCACGGCGACCAGAATCCATCCCATCCAGCCCAGCAGCCCGCCGGGCCCGCTAATCCAACTCAGGCCTACCAGAAAAACGGCGACGGCCACCAGCACTTCGCGCCAGCGCCACAGAGCCAGTTTCGCTTCCGGGCGGATGAAACTCATGCGGCGGCCTCCTTTTCCGTCTTGAACAGGTTCACCGAGAACTGACCTGTCCGAACAAATCCTACTGCGATATAGGCCCGCGCCGCAAAATCTGAAGCGGCAAAAAGTACGGCACGTGACACACCGGTTGCGCACGTCTCGGCCAGATGCAGCGCGACGGCGGTTCGGGCATAGCCGCGGCGGCGCAGTTCGGGCGGCGTATAAACCCCGCCGATCTGAACCACTTCAGGCAAAACGGCGTTGAAACCGGTCATGCAGACAGGTTGGTTGTTCAACAACAACGCCCGGTGGCTGTCCCGGCTCAGATACCCGTCAATGTCGCGCTCGGCTTGATGTTGCGCCTGATCCGAGTCCTTTCCCAAGGATTCCAGATGGTAGCTGTGCCGCCAGTGAACGGCTAGCGCCCGGTCAATTGCCGACAAGGGGACAAGGCGCGCTCCCGGCAGGTCTGGAATAATAAGCTGTTCCAGTTCCAGCGAAAAGGCAGGCTCATCCCGGCTGAGGATAGCGGGTCTGTTTTGCCAGCCAGCCAGTTGCAAAATGCGCCGGGCTTGGGCGGCCTCACCGATCACGCCGATGACCGGGCGCCTTTTCAACATCTTTAGTACCGCTTCAAGCTCGGCATCGGTGCAATCCCGGCACTGCGGCAACAGCATCCCTTCGTTCGTGATGGCCAGAACGGCGCGCAGCGGCTCGCCCAGCATCCAGATTTTCAGGGACCGGGGTTCCGATCCGTTCAGTCCGAAATCCCGCAAGTTGGCCAGCGGAAACATTGAAGATTGCAGGTGACGGCGGAGGAATTCCTCGATCTCGGGCAGGTCGGTTGCCTGCGCCAAACACCAGGTCACGACCAATCCCCTAGCGCCTGCTGCCACATGGTAAGTGCCGCCACAGTCGCAGTATCCGCGCGCAGAATGCGCGGGCCCAGACTGACCACATGCGCATAAGGCAATGCGGTCAGGCGGTTGCGCTCACGCTCGGAAAACCCGCCCTCGGGACCGATCAGAATGGCCCACGGCCCGCCCTTTTCCTGTTCGGCCAGACGCAGAGCCGAGCCTACTTCCGCCTCGTTGCAGAACATCAGTTGCCGCCCATCGGGCCAAGCATCCAGCACACGGTCCAGGCGCTGCAGCTCGCAAACTTCGGGTACGAAGGTTCCGCCGCACTGTTCGGCGGCCTCAACCGCATGGGCCTGCAACCTGTCCTGCCGGATGCGTTCGGAATTGGTGAATTCGGTCTGCACCGGCATGATCCGCGCGGAACCCATTTCCGCCGCCTTTTCAACGATGAAGTCGGTGCGTGCCTTTTTGATCGGCGCGAACAGAAACCAAAGGTCGGGCGGCATCTGCAACGGTCTTGTCTGTTCGACACAGGCCAGCGTGCCGCCGCGTTTGCCTGCCTCGGCCACCTCGGCCAGCCACTCTCCGTCCCGACTGTTGAACAGGGCAACGTGTGCCCCGACAGCCAGACGCATGACGCCGAACAGGTAATGTGCCTGCTCGCGCGTCAATTCAACGGATTGCCCCCGACCCAGAGGGTGCTCTACATACAGTCTGATTTTTGCACTCATGAGACCTTACATATGCAAGGCAATGTCCCAACACCAGATGGTCAGGTCGCCGATGCCGTCAGCGGCAACTGGGTCGACACCCATGCGCCCGCTTTTGCGCGGCCCTACCTGCGCCTCAGCCGCGCGGACCGGCCCATCGGCACGTGGCTGCTGCTGATTCCCTGCTGGTGGGGCCTTGCGCTGGCAATTCTCAGCGACGGAAACCCACGCTGGGAGGATCTGTGGATCGCGATCGGCTGCGCCATCGGAGCCTTTCTTATGCGTGGTGCAGGCTGTACCTGGAACGATATCACCGACCGCGAATTTGACGGGCAGGTGGAGCGCACACGGTCCCGGCCGATCCCGTCCGGACAGGTCAGCGTTCGGCAGGCCGTTGTCTGGATGGGCCTGCAATGCCTGCTGGCGCTGGGGATTCTTCTGACGTTCAATCAGGCGGCCATCGCCATGGGCGTTCTGTCCCTGTTGCCCGTGACCATCTACCCTTACGCAAAGCGGTTCACATGGTGGCCGCAGGTCTTTCTGGGCCTGGCCTTCAATTGGGGCGCGCTGCTGGCTTGGGCCGCCCATAGCGGCACGGTAGGCTGGCCCGCAGTTACCCTGTACCTGTCAGGGATCGCCTGGACGCTGTTTTACGACACCATCTATGCCCATCAGGATGCCGAGGATGACGAGCTGATCGGCATCAAATCCACCGCGCGACTGTTCGGGACGGATACAGCGAAATGGCTCAAGTATTTTCTGGTCGCAACCGTCGCGCTTATGGGACTTGCCATCATCGATGGTGCTGCCCAGCAGGCGTCCATCATGGCACTGGTCGTTGCCCTGACCGGGCCATGGGCGATGGGCTGGCACATGGCCTGGCAATTGCGCGGGCTGGATATCGAAGACAACGCCAAACTGTTGCAACTTTTCCGGGCCAACCGCGACACCGGCTTGATTCCGCTGATCTTCCTCTGCGTCGCGCTTCTGCTCTGATTGCACCCCAGGCCACGCCTCTGTAAGAGTCCCGACCAATCGCCCGAGGAGTCCCGAAACCGCACATGCGTTTGCCTTTTTCCATCGCTGTTGTCCTGATCTTTCTCGTGTCGGCTGGTTTGTCGCTCCTGGCGGCCAGTTATGCCGTGACAAAGGTCGAAGAAGCTTCGGAATTTGCCGTGCGGCGGGCGCTGGATCTCAAGGGTCACGACTGGGCCGAAGTGTATTCAGACGGGCTGCGCGTGGTTCTGACCGGCACCGCTTCGGACGAGGCAACGCGATTCAACGCGCTGACCGCTGCCGGAACCGAAGTCGATACATCGCGTGTCATCGATGAGATGGAAGTTGCGCCCACCACAACGTTGGCGGCACCGCGGTTTTCGACCGAAATCCTGCGCAACGACAGTGGCATCTCGGTCATCGGTCTGATCCCGGCCAGCGTGGATCGTGACGCCATGATCAGACAGTTGGAAAAACTGGTTCCAAACACCCCCGTGTCAGATCTGCTGGAAACGGCTGACTATCCCAAGCCGAAGGGCTGGGATGACGCGTTTACTTACGCGCTCAGCGCGCTGGCGAAATTGCCCCGGGCCAAGATCTCGGCCAGCCCCGGGCTGGTGCGGATCACGGCCATCACCGACAGCCAGAAGGAAAAAGAGATGCTGGAGCGCGACCTGACGCGCGCAGCACCGCCAAGCCTTCGGATCGGCCTGTCGATTTCAGCACCGCGCCCGGTGATCACACCTTTTACGTTGCGCTACCTGATCACCGAGGAAGGGGGCCGTTTCGACGCCTGTTCAGCGCAGGATGACGACGCCCGTCAGACAATCGTGGCCGCCGCGCAAGCAGCAGGATTGTCCGGTCCTTACAGTTGCACCATCGGGCTGGGTGTCCCCTCGCCGCGCTGGGCCCGCGCTGCCGAACTCAGCATCGGGGCGCTGGCCGATATCGGGCAGGGTTCGGTGACCATGTCCGATGCCGACATCACGCTGATCGCGGCGCAAGGCGCGGACCCCGCCACATTCGACCGGGTCGTGGGTGAATTGGAAAACGCATTGCCGGAAGTGTTTGCCCTACACGCCGTTTTGCCCGAACCCGACACCCAAGACCAGGCCGGCCCGCCCGAGTTTTCCGCAACCCGCAGCCCGGAAGGCCTGGTGCAACTGCGTGGGCGTGTCGGAGATGAAACCTTGCGGGACATGGTCGACAGCTTTGCCCGCGCGGCCTTCGGCTCGGAACAGGTGCACTTGGCAACCCGCATTGTTCCCGATCTGCCCGCCGACTGGCCGCTGCGGGTGCTGGCCGGGCTTGAGGCGTTGTCGGAACTGCATAATGGTGTTCTGACCGTCACGCCCGAGGTGGTGGAACTGTCCGGTGTCAGCCATGAGGAAGATGCAAAGGCCCGCATAGCCGGGCATCTGTCTGACAAACTGGGCGAAGCGCAGGATTTCACCCTGTCGATCACCTATCAGGAACCGCCCGAACCCAAAGACGCCCTGCCCGATCCGGAGCTGTGCGAATCCCGGATTGCCGAGATTCAGGCGGCAGGCAAGATCGCGTTCGAACCCGGTTCGGCCACCGTTGCCACCGAATCGCGGGATACGCTGAACCAGATCGCAGAGATCCTGCGGGAATGTGGCCCCATCCGGCTTGAAATTCAGGGCCACACGGACAGCCAGGGCCGCGAAGAGATGAACCAGCAGCTGAGCCAGTCCCGCGCCCAGTCCGTTCTGAGTGAGCTGCGCGCGCGCCGGATACCAACGGCAACCTACTCGGCCGTCGGCTATGGTGAAACGCAACCCATCGCGGACAATGACAGCGAAGAAGGCCGGGAAGAAAACCGCCGCATCGAGTTTCGCCTGATCCGGCCCGAACCGCTTGCGGACAGGGAAACCGGGCTTGATGCGCTGGAAGCCACGCCATCCGAGCCTGAAGAACCGGAAAACAGCGCATCTGATGCAGATGCAGGGGATCAGTAAAGTGAACAGAACCGAATTCATCATCGCCACTGCCGTTATCCTGTTTGCGGCATTCTGCATGGGCTGGTTCGCCAACTGGCTAGCTCATCGTCTGTCCCGCGTCCGCCAAAGCGACGTCGCTGATCTGGACCGTATGAGCCAGGAGTTACATGAAGCCGAAGAAACCCGCGATCAGGCGATTACCTACCTGCAACAACGCGAGGCCGAACTGTCCAACCAGCTGACCCAGACCGAAGCCGAACTAGCCGCCGCGATGGACGGCCTGCGCGCGGCGCGGCAAGAAGCGGAAGAACTGCGCGGGCGGATAAACAACGCCGACTGAACCTTTGCGTCGACTGCACAACCTGAGCTTGCCTCAGTACAACAGTAAACAAGATCGGCGTGTTTTGGCCGGTCTGTTTCTTTCGCCTTCAATATTGGCGACAAATTCAATACTACGAATTGGTGTGTTTTTGCCTACACACATCACTGTCCACTATCCAGAAAATTGGAGTGTACTATGAATTTCCAAGATACTTTGAAAACCGCCAAAGTGCTTTGCGCATTTTCCGCAACCTCAGCCCTGGCTTCCGGCGATGTCATCCCCTCGGAAAACGATACGTTTTCAAATTGGGGGGAAGAATCCGGATGGACCATCTTTGTAGATGATACGCGCGGGTCCTGCCTGATCGAGCGCATGGACGAAAACCAGAACGTCGTTCAAATGGGCCTGACCAAAGACCATGAGATGGGCTATCTGGGGGTTTTCACGAAGAATGACATCGGCCTGAAAGGTAAGAAGGAAAAGATCTTCCTGTCACTAGACGGCAACGTTTATGAGGCCGAAGCGCACAAGAAAACCAAGCACCTGGCCGATGGATATACCGGCGGGTACATCCTGGCGAACAACGCTCAGTTCGTTGACGACGTCATCAACAAAAACGAAATGACCGTGTTCCCGGAAAAGGAATTCGCATTCACCGTCAACCTGGATGGCACAAAGAAAGCCATTGAGGCAGCACGGACCTGCAACGCGGAACAATCCAGCTAATCTGCCCTGACACGCGCCGGCATCCGCCCGACGGGTGCCGGTTCGAGTATTACCAGCGGGTCAACGCGTCTTCGTCTTCATCTTTCGCGGCCACCCACTCCGCCCCGCCCGAGGTGATCTCTTTCTTCCAGAAGGGCGCGCGGGATTTCAGATAGTCCATCAAGTACTCTGCCGCCTCGAATGCATCCTTGCGATGCCGCGCAGCCGTGGCAACCATCATGATCCGGTCCCCCGGGGCCAGCCGCCCGTGGCGGTGGATTACCAGAACATCCCCCAAAGACCAGCGTTCCTGAGCCTCTTCGGCGATCCTGGTCAGCGCGCGCTCGGTCATGCCCGGGTAATGCTCGATCTCCATCACATCCAGATCACCCGTGGCCAGATTGCGCACGATACCGGTAAAGGTCACGATGGCGCCGTTGGCTGAATCCCCTGACGCAAAAGCGTTGGCTTCGGCGCCAAGGTCAAACGCTTCTTCCTGAACGGCAATACGCATCGCGTCAGCCGCCGGTCATGGGCGGAAAGAACGCCACTTCACGCACACCGGCCAGCGAGGCGTCAAAGTCCGAAAGTTCCTGATCCAGCGCTACCCGCAATGCGGACAGGTCCGCAAAGGCTGCGGCATAGCGGTCTTCTCGCGCGCTCAGCTCGGCCACAAGATCGGATACCGTTGCGGCCTCGGTCTCGACCCTTTCTTTCGGCAGGCCGATGCGTTCGCGCACCCATGCGAAATACAGCACATCCATCGCTCAGCTCTCCTTCAGATGCGGCATGGCTTTACGTAGGTAGTCGTAGCCCGTGATCAATGTCAGAGTCGCCGCGATCCACAACAGCCAAAGCCCAATCCGCCCGGACCAGAACATCCCCTCAAGATGCCAGCGCAGGCCGTTCAGGTCCTCGATCTCACCCATCAGGACCCGATCGAGTGTTTCGGCATCCATGCCAAAGGACCCCATCACAAAATGGTGCTCGAATATCCCTTGCGAAAACAGGATGGCAATCGCCACCATCTGCGCAGTGGTTTTCCATTTGGCCAGCTTCGTGACTTTCAGCGTCCCGGCCACGTCACCCAGATATTCACGCAAGCCCGAGACGAAAACCTCGCGAAACAGGATAACAGTTGCGGGCAGCACCAGCCAGGGCGTCCAGTGCTCGGCGGAATAGCCGACCAGAATCATCAGGGCGATCACAACCATCGCCTTGTCGGCAATCGGGTCCAGCATGGCCCCGATCTTGGTTTCCTGTTTCCACGCACGCGCCAGATATCCATCGAACCAGTCGGTGATGGCGGCCGTCAGAAACAGGATCAAAGCGAACCAGTCCGCCCAGGGGCGGGTGAAATACAGAAACATCACGGCCAGACCGGGTGCCGCCAACAGGCGCAGGACGGTCAGGATATTGGGCAGGTTCCACTTCATGGATCGACACTACATCGCCACTTCGGGACAGAAAAGACAGCCATGCAAAAAACTGACCCGATCACAGGCGGTTGCGGCACTGGTGGTCAAAGGGTCGCAAGCCGGACATCTCAACCAGATACAGCTTGGCGCGCGCGCGCTTTGCCGTCAGATTGGCGTGCGGACCGGTTGGGGAACGACAGCAGCATGACACCGCATATTCAAACGGACCCCCGGTCAAACCTGATCGGCAGTTTATGGATGATCTCGGCAATGGCGCTGTTTGCGCTCGAGGATGCGCTGCTGAAAAGCGCCTCGGCCGCGTTGCCGATCTGGCAGGTCCTGATTCTGTTCGGCACGGGCGGTGCGCTTGTGTTTGGAATTGCCGCCTTGCTGCGTGGCACGCGGCTGTTTCAGCCTGACGTGCTATCGCGCCCGATGAAGGTGCGCGTGGTCTTCGAAATCCTTGGGCGTTTGTTCTACGTGCTGGCCATTGCGCTGACACCCCTGTCTTCGGCCACGGTAATTCTGCAGGCCACGCCCCTTGTCGTGGTCGCCGGAGCGGCCCTGTTCTTTGGTGAAACCGTCGGCTGGCGGCGGTGGAGCGCAATCCTGATCGGGCTGATCGGCGTCGTGATCATCATCCAGCCGACCGGGGACAGTTTCTCGGCCCTCTCCATCCTCGCCGTGTTGGGAATGCTGGGCTTTGCCGGACGCGATCTGGCCAGCCGTGCCGCACCCGCGTCGCTGGGAACCGAAGTGCTGGGGTTCTATGGCTTTCTTTGCATCGTCGTGGCCGGTTTGGCCTATCGGTTCTGGGAAAATGTGCCGATGGCCGCTGTGACCCTGCACACGAGCCTGCACCTGGTTGGTGCCACACTGATGGGCACAATCGCCTATGCGTCGCTGATGAAGGCGATGCGCACGGGCGAGGTCTCGGCGGTCACGCCCTTCCGCTATTCCCGGTTGTTGTTCGGTATCGGACTGGGGGTCGTCATATTTGGCGAGCAATTGGACCGGACCATGTGGACCGGCAGCGCGCTGATCGTTGCCTCGGGGCTGTACATCCTGTGGCGTGGGCGGAAGGTCTAGCCCTTGTCGTGGAAGTAATCGTAAACCTTCTGCGCCAGCCCGGCTGAGATCCCCTCGACCGCCTTCAGGTCTGCCAGATTGGCTCGGCTGACGGCCTTGGCACTGCCGAAATGCGCCAGCAACGCCCTTTTGCGCGCGGCACCCACCCCCGGGATTTCGTCCAGAGGTGTCGCGCCCACCGCTTTGGCCCGTTTCGCGCGATGTGTTCCGATGGCAAACCGATGCGCCTCGTCCCTTAGGCGCTGAATGAAATACAGCACCGGGTCGTTGCGTTTCAGCGCAAAGGGGCGCTGACCGATCCGGTGAAATTCTTCTTTGCCGTGATCGCGATCAACGCCTTTGGCGACACCGACCATCGGGATGTCTTCGACACCATGTTCGACCATAATTTCATGCACGGCACTCACCTGACCGGCGCCGCCATCAATCAACAGCAAATCGGGCCAAAGCCCCTTGTCCCGGTCTGGGTCCTCCTTTTGCAGACGGGTGAACCGACGGGTCAGAACCTCTTTCATCATGCCGAAATCGTCACCCGGTGTCAGATCGTCGCCCCGGATGTTGAACTTACGATAGGCGTTTTTCATGAACCCTTCCGGGCCCGCAACAATCATGCCGCCCACAGCGTTGGTGCCCTGAATGTGGCTGTTGTCGTAAACCTCGATCCGGTTCGGCTGACTGTCCAGATCAAACGCCTCGGCCACGCCGCGCAACAGCTTGGCCTGCGTTGCGCTTTCCGACATGCGCCGGGCCAGAGATTCACGCGCGTTGCGCAAGGCGCCAGCCACGAGCTCCTGCTTTTCACCGCGCTGGGGCACAAGAATCTCAACCTTTCGGCCAGCCTTCTCAGACAGTGCCTCCTGCATCAGATCGGCGTTTTCAATCCCGTCTGACAGGATCAATTGCCGGGGCGGTTCCTTGTTGTCGTAGAACTGACCCAGAAAAGCTTCCATGACCTCGGCCGCCGATACTTCGGGCCCCACACGAGGATAGAAATCCTTGTTGCCCCAATTCTGGTTGGCGCGGATGAAAAACACCTGAACGCAAGCCTGCCCGCTGTCCATGTAAAGACCGATGACATCTGCCTCGGCCACCCCGCGCGGATTGATGCCCTGTGAGGTCTGCACCTGCGTCAGCGCCCGGATGCGATCACGCAGACCGGCGGCGCGTTCGAACTCCATCGCCTCGGAGGCGACCATCATCTGTTCGGCCAATTCCTCCTGCACCCGAGTGGACCGCCCGGACAGGAACCGTTCCGCATCCTTGACGCTTGCGCCATAGTCAGCCTCGGAGATCAGGCCGACGCACGGCCCGGAACAGCGCTTGATCTGATAAAGCAGACAAGGTCGTGTGCGGCTTTCGAACATGGAATCCGAGCAGTTGCGCAGCAGGAACGCCTTTTGCAGCTGATTCAGGGTCCGGTTCACCGCACCCGCACTGGCAAATGGGCCGAAATAGGCCCCTTTTTCCTTTTTCGCCCCGCGATGTTTCTTGATCTGCGGAAAAGAATGATCCTTGGCGACAAGAATATTCGGAAAGCTTTTGTCATCGCGCAGCAGCACGTTGTATTTCGGCTTGAGCTGCTTGATCAGGTTCTGTTCCAGCAGCAGCGCTTCGGTCTCGGTCCGGGTGGTCAGGAACATCATCGAAGCGGTTGCCGCGATCATCCGCTCGATCCGCCCCGAATGCCCTGGACGCGCATAGTTCGACACCCGCGCCCTGAGGTTCCGCGCCTTTCCCACATAAAGAACACGGCTGTCGCCATCCAACATGCGATAAACACCGGGTGAGCTGTCCAACGTTTTCACGTAACGCTGAATGCAGGCATAGCCGGTGGGCTGCGTGTCTGATGAAGGGTCGTCCTGGGTGGTCATTGGCCTGAGATATGATTCTCTGACCATGGCTGCAATCTTGTCGACCTCAGATCAAGAGTAAACAAGTCCACGGTTTCTGTGGATAACTGTGCAGATAACTTTTGTATCGCCTCGTTTTTCCCTTGTTTCATTGCCTATTTCCCTGTTTGCCTAATAATTAGGCGATCATATAACCACCTGTTATTTATAGAGATTTTTTCTCACGCGTGACAAGTGTATGAAAAAAAAGACATTTTTGTAACGTGCCGGTAACACAAATGAGAGCGGTGCAAAACTTACAGCAAAATTGCCTATTCCAGTCCCAGCACGTCAGGCGTCCGCCAGCCAAGGTGCTGGCCGCCGTCGACGCAAAGCAACTGCCCGGTTACGGCATGGGCATCCAGAAAATACCCCAGTGCAGCGGTGATATCGGAGGGATTCGCGCCGCGCTCCAGAACGGTATTGGCGCGTTGCGCTTTGAAGTGCCCTTCGCTTTGCCGGTGGCCCTGCATGGTCGGACCCGGCCCGATCGCATTGACTCGGATCGCGGGCGTCAGCGCCTGCGCCGCGGTGCGTGTCAGCGCCCAAAGACCCATCTTGGCAATGGTGTAGGACATGAATTCCGGCGTCAGCTTGCGCACCCGCATGTCAACCATGTTGACGATCAGACCGGTGGCAACGGGCTCGCCCGCGTCGTCCGTTTCAGGCTCCAGCCCCTGCGCGGCCATTGCCTGCGTCAGCACAAACGGCGCGCGCAGATTGCTGTCGAGATGGCGGTCCCAGCTTTGCCGGGTGGCCGTCCGGATATTGTCGTACTCGAAGACCGAAGCATTGTTGACCAGACAGGTGATCGGCCCGCCCAGCGCCTCGACCGCGCGAGGCAGCAGCGCCTGAACCTGGGCTTCGTCCAGCAGGTCGGCCTGTAGTGCAACGGATTTGCGCCCCATCGCCTGAACCTCGGCCACAGTCTCCTCTGCCGGGGCCCGCGAACTGGCGTAATGAACCGCGACGTCATATCCCCGCCGCGCAAGAAAAAGCGCCATGGCCCGGCCAAGACGAATGCCTGAACCGGTAACTAGAGCTCGGGTCATGGATCACCTTTCTTCGTCAGATCACGCCAGCAGGATGATGACATAAATCGCGTAAAGGATGGACAGGACAAAACCCCAGGTCCGTGTGATGTCTTGCTTGAGGAAAACAAACGGGATCAGCAGAAGCGATGCGCCCAGCATGACCCACAGATCAAAATGCAGGAATTCGGGATCAACCGGAATCGGTCCGACCAGCGTCGCAATCCCCACAATCGCCAGCAGATTGAACATGTTCGAACCGATGACGTTCCCCAGCGCCACATCCGCCTGCCGGCGCAGTGCCGCCATGACCGTTGTCGCCAACTCGGGCAAAGATGTTCCGACGGCCACCAGCGTCAGTCCGATCACGGTTTCACTGACACCGTAATGCCGCGCAATTACTGTTGCGTTCTCGACCAGCAAATGCGCACCCATCGGCAGGCCGACCAGACCCAGAACCAAAAAGATCGACACTTTCCAATAGGGCATTTCGGGATCGGCTTCTTCCAATCCTTCCAGCTCCTCATCGTCGGCGCAGGCTTCGCCACAGGCCTTGCGATGGGCACGGGCTTCCCGGAAAGCGTTCCACAGCATCAGGGCCAACGCAGCCAGCAATATGAGGCCACTGATCACGGTGAACGTGCCGCAAAAGGCCAGCCCAATGAACAGAACCGAGGCCAGCAACATGAAAACATAGTTCTTGCGGCTGTCGCATTCACTGGTGTGAAGCGTGGCAAGCAGCGCGGGAAGGCCCAGCACCAACAGGATATTCGCCGTGTTCGACCCAACCACGTTCCCCAGTGCGATACCGGGCGCGTTTTCCAATATGGCGCTGATGGAAATCAGAAGTTCCGGCGCCGATGTGCCAAAGGCAACAATCGTCAGACTGACAATCAAGGCGGGCACGCCCAGACGCAGACTCAGGTTCACCGCCCCCCGAACCAGCGCGTCACCGGCCAGCAAAAGGATCAGCAATCCGAGGCCGGATAGCAGCCATGCCGTCATGACCGCCCTCCTTTTTCGCAGGCGCAGGGGCCTTTACCGATCCTGAACCGCCCGCAGCGGGGACATCTTGAGGACTTCAGCCGCTTCTGCCCCGGAAAGCGCAGCTTTCCGAACATCGCCAATACACCCATGGCGATCAGAAAAAGAGTGACGGCCTTGATGATCACGTTACAAACCGAAGCGCGCGTAAGCCGCCCGCTCCTCCAGCCCGGCAATGGCATCCTGCGCCACGGCGGCCCCAAAGCGGGACCAGATCGGTTTGCGGACGCCGTAGCGGCGGAATTTCACCTTATCGCCAAACCTCTCCTGGATCTTAGGTTTGAGATGGGCAATACCATCGATCAACCCCAGCTCCTGCGCGCGTTTGGCCAGCCAGATCTCGCCACTGAACAGGTCCGCCGCGTCATCCAGCTTGTCACCGCGCCGTGTGACGACATGGGTGATAAAGTTTTCATGGATATCACCCAGCAACCCCTGCAGTCGTGCCACATCCTCTTTCTTTTCCGGCGCGAAAGGATCCAGCATGGATTTCGACTGACCCGCCGTATGTACGCGCCGTTCGAGCCCCTGGCGTTTCAGGAACACATGCGCACCAAAGCCCGAAGAAATCACGCCAATCGAACCCAGCACGGAACTGTCATCGGCAAAGATCTCATCCGCAGACGCCGCCAGCCAGTAGCCGCCCGAGGCCGCGACATCCTCGACAAAGGCGAAAACAGGGATTTTAAGCTCCTCCGCCAGCCGCCGGATACGTGCGCCGATCAAGGAACTTTGCACCGGGGAACCGCCGGGCGAGTTGATCTCAAGCGCGACGGCAGCAGGCTTGCCCTTGCGAAATGCCTTTTCCAGAATCGGGGCCAGCGTGGTGTCGTTCAGCGACCCGCGACCGGCCATCCCGATCGCGCCGGACAAACGCACAACGGCCACAAGCGGCTGCTTTTTGACAAACGGAAGGCTGAGTTTCATGGATGCCGATGTAGAGTGCTGCCTGACGGTAAACAAGAGACGGACGCGGCCATAAACGCGACGTGAACCAAATAAACACATCCGATGGGCAAAAATGCAACGCCCTAGCTGCGAATGCGCCAGCCGGTTTTGAAGATCCAGCCGATGATGCCCAGACAGATCCCGGTAAAGGCCAGAATGGCTAGCAGGCTAAACACGATGGGCACATCCGCAAGCCCGTAGAAGGACCACCGGAACCCCGAAATCAGATAGACGACCGGATTGAACAGGGTGATTGTCTGCCACACCGGCGGCAGCATCGAGATCGAGTAGAATGTCCCGCCCAAAAAGATCAATGGCGTGACCACAAGTTGCGGCACCAGCGACATCTGCTCGAAATTGCTGGCCCAGATACCAATGATGAAGCCCAGCAACGAAAAACTGAGGCAAGTCAGCACCAGAAAGGCCATCATCGCCAATGGGTGTTCAATCCTGAGATCCACAAAGAAGGTAGCGGTAATCAAAATCACCACGCCCACGAACAACGCTTTTGTCGCTGCTGCGCCGACGTAACCGATCACGATTTCGATGAAATTGACTGGGGCCGACAGCAGCTCGTAGATCGTACCCAGGAATTTCGGGAAATAGATGCCAAAAGATGCGTTCGAGATCGAAAGCATCACCACCGACAGCATGATCAGCCCCGGCACGATGAAGGCGCCATACGATACGCCCTCAACCTCCTGAATGCGGCTGCCGATGGCCGTGCCGAAGACCACGAAATACAAAGAGGTCGACAACACCGGCGACAGAAAGCTTTGCGCCAGAGTGCGGAAAAAGCGCTGCATCTCGAACCGATAGATGGCGGCAATGGCAGACCAGTTCATGCGGGTTCTCCCGACACCAGATTGACGAAAATTTCCTCAAGGCTCGACTGCCGGGTCTGCACGTCACGCAACACCAGACCGGCCTGTGCAACATCGTTCAGCAACGTGGTGATACCCGTCCTGTCGGCATGCGTGTCGTAGTTGTAGACCAAGGTATCCCCGCTTCCGTTCAGAACCAGATTGTGCGCGGCCAGACTGTCTGGGATGGTCGGGATCGGCTCGGTCAGCATGACCTCGATCTGCTTTTTCCCCATCTGCGCCATCAGGGTGTCCTTTTCCTGCACCAGCAACAGCTCACCCTTGTCGATGACACCTACGCGGTCGGCGATGGCCTCGGCCTCTTCGATGTAATGGGTGGTCAGGATGATGGTGACACCGGCCCGCTTCAACTCGGCCACGATCTCCCACATGTCCTTGCGCAATTCGACATCAACACCGGCGGTGGGTTCATCCAGAAACAGCACGCGTGGCTCATGAGCCAGCGCCTTGGCAATCAGCACCCGCCGCTTCATGCCGCCCGACAATTCCCGGATGGCGTTTCTGCGCTTTTCCCACAGCGAGAGCTTGCGCAGAATCTTCTCAAGCCGGGCGTTGTCTCGGCCCAGCCCGAACAGACCCCGCGAAAATCGCACCGTGTTCCAGACCTTCTCGAACGGTTCCAGCGCAATCTCCTGCGGCACCAGACCGATCATCCTGCGGGCGGCGCGAAACTCTGTCTGAATATCGTGACCACCCACCGTGACAGACCCGGAACTGGGCGTGGTTATCCCGCAAATCGTTGAAATCAGAGTTGTCTTTCCGGCCCCGTTTGGCCCCAGCAGTGCCAGTATTTCACCTTGCTCGATATCCAGAGACACGCCCTTCAGTGCCTCAAAGCCATCCGCATACGATTTGCGCAGATCCCTGATGGACAGAATGGTGGTCATACATATTCCCTGTGGTGGCAGCGACCCATCCGTGCCGCGCCGTTACCGAACAGACCATTTACAAACGGATCAGTCCCGGCCCGTCAAGCGCCCTAGCCACCCTTTGCCGCTTTCACCATCCCTGTCTTTCGCTGTTTCTTCTGCCGGGCCTTCGAAATGCGCTTGCAGGTTTACGAAGAACTGATCTGCCATTTTCTTGGCAAACCCGTCGATCAGACGGCTGCCCAGTTGCGCAAGTTTGCCACCGACACTGGCATCGACGTCATAGCTCAGAACTGTGCCGCCCTCGGCGTTTGGCTGAAATGTCACCGTGGCGCGGCCTTTGGCGAAACCCGCCGCGCCACCCTTTCCCTCACCGGCAATGGTCAACCGCTCGGCCTCGACCATGTCCGACATTGTAATGACGCCTTTGAACGTCGCCTTTACCGGGCCAACCTTCTGCACAACCGTGGCCTCGTAACCGTTCTGCGGATTGCCCGAAACCTCTTGCGCGCCACTGACACAGGCTTTCAGAACCTCCGGGTCAAGCAACGCGGCGTACAACTCTGCCGGCGATGCCTTGATTTCACGGGTATCACTCATCTGCATGGTCGCGGACCCTTTGTCGTTTCTCTGACGGTTCTCACAGACCTAGCGCTGAATAGTGGTGGCAGGCAAGCACGCCGGATTCGAAACGCGCCCGCCCGGCAACTCCGACCTTGCATTTTTGTGGCCTTCCCGGAATTTTGCGCGACAACGGAGGACAGTCATGCTGCACGGAATACGCGTCATCGAAATCGAAGCGCTGGGACCTGGCCCATTCGCGGCCATGCTGCTGGCGGATCTTGGGGCGGACGTCATTACCATTCACCGCAAGGGCGGGGCTGTGACACCCGGAATGCCGGAACGTTCGCTGCTGGATCGTGGAAAGCGCTCTATCGATCTGGACCTCAAAAATCCCGACGACCTTGAAACGGCCAAACACCTGATCGCCTCGGCCGATGCGCTGATCGAAGGATTTCGCCCCGGTGTCATTGAAAAACTGGGCCTCGGCCCGCAAATCTGCCTCGCCCGGAACCCCAGGCTGGTTTACGGCCGCATGACCGGATGGGGACAGGACAGCCCGCTGTCGGGCGACGCTGGCCACGATCTGAACTATATCGCCCTGTCGGGCGCACTCTGGTACGCCTCTGCTCCGGATCACCCGCCGCAAACACCGGCAACGCTGGTCGGCGATATTGGCGGCGGGGCGATGTATCTGGTCGCCGGCGTTCTGGCCGGACTGATCAATGCGCAACGAACCGGACGGGGCACCGTTGTCGATGCGGCCATCTACGACGGATCTGCCCATATGATGAACCTGCTGATGAGCCTAAGCCAGACCGGCAACCTGTCAGACACCCGCGGTCAAAGCCTGCTGGACGGTCCGCATTGGAGCCGCACCTATCGCTGCGCCGATGGTGGCTTTGTCTCGGTTCAATGCCTCGAACCGAAATTCTACGCTATTTTCCTGAGCGTTTTGAATCTGTCCGGGGATCCGGCTTTCAAGGAACAATTCAAGCCACAGCTCTGGCCCGACCAGACGCGGCGGCTGAGCGCCATATTTGCCGACAAACCCCGCGATCACTGGGCAGACCTGTTCAATGGCACCGACGCCTGCGTTGCCCCGGTCCTCAGCCCGCAAGAGGCACAGAACCACGAGATGAACCTCGCCCGCCAAACCTGGCAGGAGGTTGACGGAACCCTACAGGCTGCTGCGGCGCCGCGGTTTTCAAACGCCAATTGGCAACCCGGCCCCAGCCCTGCTCGCGGTGAGCACACTGGGGAAATCCTGGCCGAACTCGACAACCTGCGCTGATCCGCCCCTTCATCTGGCCGGAAATATCCCGGGGGATGAATTGGCCGAAGGCCAAGAAGGGGGCTGGCCCCCTTGGCCGTCGTTACCGACCGCGCACCGTGTCGATCATCAGTTGCACGTTGTCCGGGATTGCGTCCGGCGTGATCCCATGCCCAAGATTGAAAATGTGCGGCCCATTCGAGAAGGCCTCGACAATCCGCCGCGTCTCATCGACCAGCGCCTGCCCACCTGTCACCATATGCGACGACGCCAGATTTCCCTGAACGCATCCATCGGCCTGCACATATTCTGCTGCCCATTCGGGCGACACGGAATTATCCAACGCGACACAATCCACACCGGTGGCCTTGGCAAAACCGACATAGCCGTCCCCTGCCTCACGCGGAAAACCGATGATAGGGATGCCCGGGTGACGTTTCTTGATGGCCTTCGTGATAACCCGACAGGGCTCAAGGGCGTATTTGCGGAACGCTTCACCCTTCAGCGACCCGGCCCAGCTATCGAAAATCTTGACCACCTCGGCCCCGGCTTCGATCTGGGCGGAGAGGTATTCGATCGTGGCCAGAGTGATCCGATCCAGCAGCACTTCGAACAAGGCAGTGTCACCTTCACGCAGCGCATGGGCTGGGCCCTGATCCGGTGTCCCGCGCCCGGCAATCATGTAAGTTGCCACGGTCCAGGGCGCGCCAGCAAATCCGATCAGCGTGGTTTCGGAGGGCAGTTCCCGCGCCAGAATCCGAACCGTTTCGTAGACCGGAGACAGGGTTTTGTGGATGTCCTCTACCGGCTTCAGAGCGTCAAAATCGGACTGCCGCGTGATGGTCGACAGGCGCGGCCCTTCACCCGTGACGAACCACAGGTCGGCACCCAGCGCCTGTGGCACCAGCAGGATATCGGCAAACAGAATGGCTGCGTCGAACCCGTAGCGGCGGATCGGCTGCAAAGTGACCTCGGCGGCCAGTTCGGGGTTGTAGCACAAGGACAGGAAATCCCCTGCCTGCGCCCGTGTCGCGCGATACTCCGGCAGATACCGCCCTGCCTGACGCATCATCCAGATCGGCGGCACGTCCTGTACCTCGCCCGACAGCGCCCGCAGCAGTTTCTTTGTCTCGGCCATATTTGTCCCCAATCGTCCGGTTTGCCGCAACGGGTCTGCCTTCGGCGGCAATTTGTCAAGCTCTGCCCCCATTGTCAGGGCAATGTGACGCGACTAAAGCTGTGCGCATGACATTGACTCTGCCGACCCCCGCATCGCCGCTGAAGATTGGAACCCGTGGCTCGCCACTGGCGCTGGCGCAGGCCTACGAAACCCGTCAAAGACTGCGCGATGCGTTTGATCTACCCGAAGAGGCGTTCGAGATCGTGGTCATCAAGACCACCGGCGACAATCGCGCCATGATCGACGCGGACCGCCCGCTGAAGGAGATCGGCAACAAGGGCCTGTTCACCAAGGAAATCGAAGAGGCGATGCTGCGCAGCGATATCGACATCGCCGTGCATTCGACCAAGGATATGCCGGTCGAACAGCCCGCGGGACTGGTACTGGACACGTTCCTGCCGCGCGAGGATGTTCGCGACGCTTTCATCTCGCCGGACCTGAGTTCCATCCATGACCTGCCCGATGGCGCCGTGGTCGGCACGTCGTCGCTGCGCCGCAAGGCGCAATTGCTGAACCGGCGGCCTGACCTGAAGGTTGTCGAGTTCCGGGGCAACGTTCAGACCCGGCTGAAAAAGCTGGGCGACGGGGTGGCGGACTGCACCTTTCTGGCCATGGCCGGACTGCGCCGACTGCAGATGGACGACGTCCCCGCCACGGCCATTGCGCCCGAGGACATGCTGCCCGCCATCGCGCAGGGCACCATCAGCATCGAACGCCGGGCGTCCGACACCCGTTCGGCTGAAATGCTCGAAGCCATCCACCATGCCGAGACAGGACAGCGCATGTCGGCGGAACGCACGCTGCTGGCGGCGCTTGACGGTTCCTGCGAGACACCGATCGCCGGCCTGGCCGAAATTCTGAATGGGCAACTTCGGCTGCGCGGAGAAGTCCTGCGCCCAGACGGGTCAGAATCAATCGCCGAGGATGTAACCGGAGATGTTGCAGACGGTGCGGAAATGGGTCGCCAGATGGCAGCGAGACTGCTGCAACAGGCCGGACCGGGCTTCTTCGACTGGAAAAAATGAAAAAAGTTTTAACAATGTGAACTGCTTCACTGTGAGCCTCGAAGTTTATCGGCATTACAGTGACATACCGATCAGCAAGGCGGGTCAGTTTCGAAAGTATCGAAAGATTTTCTGGTTGCTGGTGTTTTAAGTGGTTTTCGAGGGGGCGAAACCGATCCCCGAACTCTGATCGGTAAGGGCCGCTGTCATAGCCTGACAGCGGCCCATTTTGTTTTGCGATCCTCACCAGCTAATACGATCAGAAAAAGTCAGCTCAATGACTGGCAGTCTGACAGAGTGAACGACTTCGAAATCGCGCCGGACAACCTGCGGTATTCGGTGAAGCCCATTGCACCATAGTAGGACAACCCCCCAACATTGGTTTCCCCAATGGTGGCATCTATCGCAGGCAAGCCGACTTCCTGCGCAGCCCGCAAAGTGGATCTGAACAAGGCCCGTCCGATTCCCTGCCGGGCCGATGACGGGTTGATATGCGTGCCAATAATGCCCAGCCCCTCAGCGACCTTGTACGGATTGCCTGCAGTTGCAAGCTTCAAAGACTGGAACCCCAATACTGTTCCCCGGGGGTCGATGGCGACCGAACACGGGATCTGCTGAGGGTGGCAAAGATAATGCGACAGCGCAAAGGCCGCATCCGATGGTTTGCTGCGTTGTCCGGCAAGAACAAGGGCCTTCAGAACGACGGCCAACCCCTCGGCATCGTCCGCAACGGCGGGGCGAATGGAATAGCTGCTCAATCTATGCCTGCAAGTTTTCCGTCATACACCGTGTGCATGCCGCTCTGCCAATTCACGGGCAAATTCGCTCAGGCGAATCTGAAACTGCCGGCGGAACCGCGATTGTCCCAGCTTCAGGGACTGAAGCATCAGGCGGGCCGGTAGTGACTTCGCAGCAAGCGACATTTCGACACTCAGCCGGGTTTTGCGTTGGGACAGGGCAAGAAAGTCAACCGATGTCACCCCTTTCATACCTTTGCTGGACATCTCAAAGCACATGCGGGACGGGGTATCGCAATCGGTCATCTGTATTTCGACCCGACGCGGTTTTCCCCGCAAATTGAAATCCGTCAGCCAAGTGGCACCAGCGGTTATCGGGGCCTGTTCGTTCAGTCGCCGTACTTCGACACCCCGGCGCATGGCCATCCGCTCGAACCGCTCAAAATCCGCGACCATGTCGAAAACCGCATCAATCGGGGCCTCGATATCTTCGCGCGCTGAAAACTGCATGTCCGCCCTCGGTGCCTTTGCTTTCGTTCAGTGTCTCGTCAGTCAAGAGTGTCTGCAAGCCAGTTTTGCAGCAGAAAATGCGCAATGGCGCCTTTTCGGGCCGGCAACAAGACCGGATGTTCTCCGGCAAAGGCGCGCATCATTTCCGATTTGCTGACCCACATCGCGTCTTCGATCTCGACCGGATCAATCCTGAGTTCGCGGGACAGGGCCTCACCCGCGCAGCCGAACATCAACGAGGCCGGAAACGGCCACGGCTGGCTGGCCAGATAGTGAACGGCACCAACCGGCACGCCTGCCTCTTCCATTACTTCGCGCCGCACGGCGGCTTCCAGCGTTTCACCCGGTTCGACAAATCCCGCAAGCAGCGAGTACATGCCTTCGGGCCAACCCGGAGACCGGCCCATCAGGACCGAGTTTCCATGGGTAATCAGCATGATCACCACAGGGTCGGTGCGCGGAAAATGCTGCCCGCCACAAGTGGGGCAGCTGCGCTGCCACCCCGCCTGTGCAATTTCACTGGCAGCCCCGCAACGCGCACAGAACCGGTGCGTTTCATGCCAGCCAATAACGGCCTTGGCCGCTGCCGCAAGCTCGGCATCGCGGGCGCTCAGCCGCGTCATGATCCGGCGCAATTCGGCAAACACGTACCCGTCCGGCAGGTCCGGATGCTGCTGCTCGGACCGGTCTACAAAAGCACCGATATCCGACAAATCCTGCCCATCCGCCGACCAGTCCGATATATCCGCCGCAAAAATCGGTGCATCGTCTTCACGAAGGCCCAGAAATACCGGGCCTTCCACAACCCCTCCGGGACCTTCGCGCACCAGGCTATGTGCCATCGCAACCAATCCAAGCCGGTCCAGACCTTCGCCCTGCACCAATATCTTGCCACGCCAGACCAGCAGGCATTCGGCGCGTGAATCAGTTTTCATCTGTTCCAGCCTGTCCGAATCTCCCCGGAGATGCGCTGCGCGATCCAGGCCCGAGCCGCCAAATGTCACTGTTTCCGCGTTTTTCATTGAATATCCTCAGGGTGTTGCGCACAGGGCTGCCACGACTGCCGAGTTGTTGCAATGCCAATTCATGAACACCGGGACGTGGCAATGCCGCTGAATGGTCCCACCGGCGCCAAGTTATTTGCACTTACTCATTCTTTTAGTGAACATGGCTTAGATTAAATTGCCCAAAGTAGAAAATTGCACCCGACCACTGTTTCATCTCAGCGCCAACATACTTCAGCCGGTCGCATTCGGATTTTGGCCACGACCGATCTGCATATGAATCTGACAGGGTTCGACTATCACGCGGATGAACCGGATCCGGCGCGGGGCTTCACCCGAACGGCCAGTCTGATCCGCGCCGCCAGAGAAGAAGCGCAGAAAGACGGAGCACTGGTATTCCTGTTCGACAACGGAGATGCCCTTCAGGGAACGCCGTTTGGCGATTGGGCGGCAGAGCAGACTGATGACAACCACGTGTTGATGCAGGCCTTCCGGGAACTTGGCTATGACGCAATCGGACTGGGCAACCATGATTTCGACTTTGGCCTGCAAACGCTGAATCGCGTTCTGGACGGCGCACCGTGCCCGGTGATTTGCAGCAATGCCCGGCAATTGACCACCGGGGCCAAATGGAATGACCGCGCTATACTAAAACGCTCTCTTCTGGTTGACGGCGTCGAAACACCGTTTCGTCTGGGTCTTTTGTCGATCCTGCCGCCGCAAACGGCGCAATGGAATGCGCACCGGGTACAGGATGTGGTCGTGTTCGAAGATATTCTGGAGGCCGCGCAAAAGACGGTCGAGGCCCTGCGCACGGACGGCAGCGATGTGATTGTCGCCCTGGCGCATTCGGGCCTTGGACCTTCGGAACCCGCGCGCGGAATGGAGAACGCCGTCATACCGCTGGCCGCGATCGACGGGATCGACGCCATTGTTGCAGGCCATACGCATCTCACACTTCCCGGCAAGGATCACGAAGGGCTGGATCATACGGACGCAACCCGGGGGCATGTACATGGCAAACCGGTTGTCATGCCTGGCGTCGCCGGGACGCATCTTGGCATCATTGACCTGCATGTGCAGAAAACCTCTGCCGGGCGATGGAAGGTTGTCGGGCAGCAGGTTAAGCTGCCGCCTGTTCTCTCCCGGCACGGGAACGGAGCGGTATCCGAAGACCCCGGAATGCAGCATCTGTTCAGTTACGGCCACGAAGAAATCCGTGCGCTGGCCTCAAGACCCGTGGGCCACACCGGTCAAAGCCTGCACAGCTATTTCAGCTTTTGCGCACCAGATCGGGGCCTCGCGCTGGTCGCCAGCGCCCAGGCAGCGGCATTGAACCTCCATCTGGACGAAGACCTGCGGGGGCTTCCACTGTTGTCCGCTGTTTCGCCCTGCAAGTTCGGAGGCCGCGCGGGACCGCGCTCCTACACGGAAGTACCGCCCGGAAAGGTTCGGTTGCGCAATGTTTCGGATCTTCATTCTTTCCCGAATGAACTGCGCGCCGCGCTTGTCACCGGCGACATGGTCCGTGACTGGCTTGAAATGTCGGCGGGCATTTTCAATCAGGTGGATGCAGGAGCTGTCCGCACTCTGACCGATTAAACACGGGCCGGGCATAACTTCGATGTGCTGTTCGGCCTGACCTATCGGATCGATCTTTCCCAGCCGGCGCGTTTTGATTCTCACGGAATGCTGGTCGATCCCGCTGCAAACCGTGTCCGCGAGATTTGCTGCGGTGGAATCCCTGTTGAACCCACCCAGAAATTCGTTGTGGCCCTGAACAGTTACCGGGCCAGCGGCGGCGGACACTTCCCTGTTGCGCATCAGGCCCGGCAGATCAATCTGCCGGCCTTACCCATCAGGCACGTCCTGCGCGACTATCTTTCGGGGGGATTACCGGGCGACCCGATGCAATCTGCGCCCTTCCCCTTCAGCCTTGTCCGGCTTCCCGGGCACGCTTAGATTCTGAAAACCGGGCCGGGAGCAAGGGCGCATCTTTCCGAACTGGACGCATACGATCCGCATGTGCTGGGGCATGACCCGGAAGGCTTTCTGCGGATCAGACTGTCACTCTGACGGGTTGTCTTCCTGGCGCAACTTCCCTATATCGACGATTGAGAGGTTGGCGCGGGCGAGCGCCTCGCCAACCTGGTCAGGTCCGGAAGGAAGCAGCCACAACGAGCCCCGCTTGGGTCGATGTCCAACCTCTCACTTCATCCCGCAATCGTCACATCTTTCCGGTCGGAACGGACTTGCTGCTCCGCAGACTCGATCAGCCTCGGCCAGACCGCTTTGTTTTTGCGCGCAAAAACACCAATGTGGCCAATGGATTTCAGCCCGAAATCCTTTGGTTCAAGCACATGACGGTTGGCGTCCGGGCCGTATAGCTCGGCCAGCCTCCAGACCGCATTTTCAGGCACCATCTGGTCGTCCGAAATCGCAAACAGGTCAACCGGACCACCGGCCCGCGGCCAGGTCGCTGCGGGCAGGCTTTGGCCAATTTCAGGCAAATAGCTGTTCGGCGAGGTGCACCATTTTCGCCATTGCCAGTAGACCTTTGACGGCAGGTCCGAGCCAAACCCAATGGCCTTGCCGGGCAGATACCCCAGCATATGAACTGCAAAAGGCGCATGACCGTACCAGAAGATTCCGGCCAGCCCCCTGTAGGGCCACGGATGATCCGACAACGTAACCAGGCCTGAACACACACAAATCATCCGGTCGACCTGATCCACATCCGATTGCAATGGCCCAAGCATACCCCCCAGCGAATGACCAATGGTCCACTGCCGCGCACTTGGGAATCGCCGCCGCATCTCGGCCCGGGCCGCGGGAATATCGACCAGCGCCCAATCGGACATGGTGACACGCGAATCCTTCAGGCGCCCCGATAACGATTTTCCGAAATCGCGGTAATCATAGGTGAGGCAGGCAATGCCCTGCTCTTCCGCCAGCCACCGGGCAAAATGCTGATAATAGTCCTGGGGAACGCCGGTCGCGCTGTTCAGAACAACTACGATATCAGGCGCTGCAACAGGCAGGTACAGGCGACCCGACAGCATCGCCGTCCCGGCGGGAAATCGTATGTCTTCGGTCAAGACCCGTTCCTGTATGTCCAACATCTCATGCTCCGCTCTCAACTGAACAGTTCAGTTCACCTATCTGTCAGGCCAGTCGCCCACTCAAGTCAACCCGGTGCAAACATGACCAAACGTCCGCTTTCCCGACCACGCATCGGACCAAATGCCTCGGCCCGCGCTATGCGCTTGACTCGGGGACCCGGAAACCGCTAGCGATGAGGCGATGGTTTCCGCGCCCTTTCCGGGGCCGGGATGAAAAGGGAACACGGTGCGGTTCTGTCTGGCATTGCCGGAAGGAACCAAGGCCGAGACTGCCCCCGCAACTGTAAGCGGTGAGCAATGCCGAAACACCACTGGCCGAAGGGCTGGGAAGGTCGGCAAAGCGATGACCCGCAAGTCAGGAGACCTGCCATCGATACTGAAACCGAAACTCGGGCGGGGTGTCCGGGCAGGTCCTGATGGCATAGCCCCGTCACACCTGATCCTTGCCCCGCGCCGCGCGCGGAGGGCGCATTATGATCTGGAAGACAAGGACACACGAATTTTCTGCCACTGTGTGCCAGCGCACCGGCAAACCCTGTCCGGCACTGGCGCAAATGGCGCGGGCTCTGACGCGCGCCGTGGCAAGCGCCGGCCCGGCCGCAACCCCGCAATTCGCCGTTGAAGGCAGCAGCGAGCTTGCCCATTGCCCCGAAGGGTGCATGGCCCGGTTCCACGCGCGGCCAGACAAAATCCGGGTGTTTTGCGGAACGAATGAGGAAACTCCGGGCGACAGGTTGGAGGATTATGCAGACATGATGTTCTGCGCAGAGTTCCGTGCGCTGCCGTCCGCAATTCTGTCGGACCCGCCCTGCGCCATGCTTGAAGCTTCGGCCCTGGCAGGTCGCCAAGTGGCGGCCCAGACCGGACATTTGTCGGCCTAAGCTACGGGTCCGCGCTGGCCGGAATCAATTGCGTGGCCCATGCCAGTTGTGCATCTGTTTCAACCGCACAGGGCCGCACCGCCCTCAACCGTTTCAGGGCTGCACCCGGTTGCTCGCCGCATTCGACCATCAGGCGCAACACCACCATTCCGGACCGGCCACAGCCGCCCCGGCAATGCACCAGAATGCGCCCGCCCCCTGACAGGGCATGGCGGACGGCCGCGCTTACATCGGGCCAGCGCGCGGTCACGGCGTCGGGGGGTGCACCGAAATCTTCGACCGGCAGATGGACCCAGCGGCAGGCGCGCGCCTGAATGTCGGTTCCGAAGTCACGCGCGCCGTCCTGCAGCATCTCGACTTCGGTCGTCATTGAAATGACAAGACCGGGCTTCCAGTCGGAAATCGCATTCAGGTCCTGGACATATTTACCCCCACGCCCCGGCATTGATGTCAGGGCCAGAGTACCTCCTCCGACCTGCAGCGCATGAATAATCATCTGAGACATGCAACGCGCCCTCCTTAATCGTTACGCACAAGAATCCGGTCAAAAATGCTTTCGCCTTCATTTTTACGCGCATCCCGAAGCATTCCCAAATGAATTTCGCGAACCGGCTGTGGACGCAGGCGGCGGCGCACTCTACGCTGCACTTCTGATACGAATCCGACAGAGCAGAAATGACCGACACGCCAAGCCCCGCTTATCAGGTTCTTGCCCGCAAATACCGCCCGGAAACCTTTGCCGACCTGGTTGGTCAGGATGCCATGGTGCGCACCCTGAAAAACGCGTTCGAGACAGACCGGATCGCGCAGGCCTTCATCATGACCGGCATCCGCGGCACCGGCAAAACGACGACGGCGCGGATCATCGCCAAGGGCATGAACTGCATCGGCCCCGATGGCGACGGCAAACCGACGACCGAACCCTGCGGCCAATGCGAACATTGCGTGGCGATCATGGAAGGCCGCCATGTCGACGTGATGGAGATGGACGCCGCCAGCCGCACCGGCGTGAACGACATCCGCGAGATCATAGACAGCGTCCGCTATCGTGCCGCCAGCGCACGCTACAAGATCTATATCATCGACGAGGTTCACATGCTCTCGACCAGCGCGTTCAACGCGCTGCTCAAGACGCTTGAGGAACCGCCCGAGCATGTGAAATTCATCTTCGCGACCACCGAAATCCGCAAGGTTCCGGTGACGGTCCTGTCGCGCTGCCAACGCTTCGACCTGCGCAGGATCGAACCCGAGGACATGATCGGTCTTCTGAACAAGATCGCCGCCGCCGAGGGCGCCCAGATCGCAGAGGACGCACTGGCGCTGATCACCAGAGCGGCCGAGGGTTCAGCGCGTGATGCAACTTCGCTGCTGGATCAGGCGATCTCGCACGGGGCCGGGGAAACCAGTGCCGATCAGGTCCGGGCGATGTTGGGTCTGGCGGACCGGGGCCGCGTCCTGGACCTGATGGACATGATCCTGCGCGGCGACGCGGCGGGAGCTCTGACAGAGCTAAGCGCTCAGTACGCCGAGGGCGCCGACCCGCTTGCCGTGCTGCGCGACCTGGCCGAAATCACCCATTGGGTGTCCGTGGTCAAAATCACGCCGGACGCGGCCGAGGACCCGACCGTTTCGCCCGACGAACGCGCACGCGGACAGCAAATGGCCGAAGCCCTGCCGATGCGTGTCCTGACCCGCATGTGGCAAATGCTGCTGAAAGCACTCGAAGAGGTCTCAGCCGCGCCAAACGCCATGATGGCGGCGGAAATGGCCGTCATTCGGCTGACCCATGTGGCCGACCTGCCAAGCCCGGAAGAACTGATCAAACGTTTGCAGGACGCACCTCCACCCACGCCGAACGGAGGCCCCGGTGGCGGCATGGCCGTACCCTCGCACGCCCCGGTACAACCTCAGGCATCGGCAAGGTCTTCCTACGTTTCCGCTCCACACGGTCCCGCCGGCGCGCCGACTGCGGCCCTGGCACAGGACGTCCAAACTGCTCTGGCGCGCTATCCGACCTTCGAACATGTGGTCGAACTGATCCGGACAAACCGGGACGTAAAGCTGCTGGTCGAGGTCGAAAACGGTGTGCGGCTGATGTCCTACTCACCGGGCCGGATCGAATTTACGCCGACCGATCATGCCCCGACAGACCTTGCCCAACGGCTGGGTACGGCGCTGCAGCGCTGGACAGGCAATCGGTGGGCCGTATCCATCGTGGCAGATGGCGAAGCCGCCACGATCGCCGAGATCCGCGATGCGGCCGACCTCGCGCTAAGGTCACAGGCCGAGCAGCACCCGCTGGTTCAGGCGGTACTCATGCAATTTCCCAAGGCGCGCATCAAACGGATCGAAACCCCGGAACAGCGCGCCGCCAAGGTCGAAACCGAGGCTCTGCCCGAGGTCGAAGACGAATGGGACCCGTTCGAAGAGGACTGAACATCTGCCTGGAAGACAGGAGGATGCCCATGCCCCTTGTGTCACGCAGTCACCCTTCGTATTTAGGCGTCAAATCGATTTACAGGAGAAACCCGATGCTCAAAGGTTTAGGCGGTCTGGGCGATATGGCCAAGATGATGAAATCCGCGCAGGACCTGCAGACCAAAATGACCGAAATGCAGGAAGAACTGAACAACCTCATGGTTGTCGGCGAATCCGGCGCCGGTCTGGTCAAGGCCACCGCCACTGCCAAGGGCGAACTCAAGGGTCTGGACATCGACCCGTCGATCTTCAACGGAGACGACAAGGAAGTGGTCGAGGACCTGATCCTGGCCGCCATCAAGGACGCGCAGACCAAGGCCGCCGAGCGCTCTCAGGCGGAAATGGCCAAGCTGACTGAAAGCATGGGGCTGCCGGCAGACATCAAACTGCCGTTCTGATCTTCATCTTTTCCAAAATACTCCCGCCGGAGGCTCCCTTCGGTGCCAAACAGGACAGGCCGTGAGTTCGAACAGCGACATCGACAACCTGATCGACCTGATGGCCAAGCTGCCGGGGCTTGGCCCGCGCTCGGCCCGCCGCGCGGTGCTGCACCTGATCCGCAAACGCGCCCTGCTGCTGACACCGCTCTCGGACGCAATGCAGCAGGTCGCCGCCACCGCCCGCGAATGCCTGAATTGCGGCAATGTCTGTACCGCTGACATCTGCGACATCTGCGACAGCGAGGCCCGCGCCACCGGAGAGCTTTGTGTCGTCGAGGATGTCGCTGATCTTTGGGCGATGGAACGTGCCGGTGTCTTCAAAGGCCGCTATCACGTTCTGGGCGGTACACTTTCGGCCTTGGACGGCGTCGGCCCGGACGAGTTGCGCATACCCCGCCTCAAAGACCGCGTGACGGCCGAGGGCATCACCGAGATCATCCTTGCCCTGAACGCCACAGTCGACGGACAGACCACCGCCCACTACATTGCCGACCAGTTGGAGGGACAGGTCCGCCTGACCTCACTTGCGCAGGGTGTGCCAATTGGGGGTGAGCTGGATTATTTGGACGACGGGACGATCACGGCGGCGCTGAGGGCGCGGAAAGAACTGTAAGGTCACAGAACCTGCCCCGAGAACATTTTTGAATCATGCTTTGATTTTCCAGAGTTGTGCGTAACTTATGAGCAGATATCCCGATCTATTCGTACTGCGACACGGCCAAACCGAGTGGAATACTCTTGGGAAATTTCAAGGCCGCAAGGACTCTCCGCTGACCGAAACGGGCAAGGCGCAGGCGCGCACTCAGAACCAAATTCTCTGCGGCATTCCGAACACACCGTCTCGGGTCGTCGTCAGCCCGCAAGAGCGCGCGCAGCACACGGCTCGGCTCGCGATTGCACCCCATCTTCAACTGGAAACTGACCACCGCCTTCAGGAAATCGCATTTGGCCAATGGGAAGGTGTAACCAAGAACGTCATCAGGTCGCAGATCGACTACGCTTACGAAAGCTATTTGTGGTTTTTTCGCAGCCCTGGCGGTGAGAGCTTTGAGGAGATATCGACAAGAGTCCGATCCTTTCTGGATGAGCAAGAAGAACCCTCAATCATTGTGACCCACGGTGTAACTTCTTCGGTGCTAAGGGGGATCTGGCTGGGCCTGGATCAGGAAGATCTGCTTAAGCTGCCTCGCACACAAGGGTGTGTCTTCCATCTTTCCAACGGAACGGAAACGATACTTCGGTAGAGGCGGCTGCAGTATTATCCGACACGTGCCTGCTGCACGCTTTCTGATCACAGCCTTTGGTTATGCGCAAAACTGCGCTAAGGATATCCAAACACTACCATTTTAGCTGGAGCGTTCCCCGATGACCCGCCTTCTCGCCTTCACCTTTGCAGCTTTCACCGCAACCTCCGCTCTGTCGCAACAACTTGTCGACAAAGGCTTTGTCGAGGGCTGGAACATCATGATGGACCCCGCACTTGGCAACGGGTGCCTGATCCAGACGATCTATCAGGATCTGTCGGTCGTGCGGCTGGGCTATGATGCGTTGGGCGATCGCGGATACTTCACCGTCTACAACAAGGCATGGGGCGATATCGAACCGGGGAAAAACTATCCGATCCGGTTCGATCTGGACGGCAAGAGCTTTGACGCCACCGCCATCGGGTTCAGGCAGGATCGCGTGCCAGGGGGGACGGTGTTTTTCACCGACCGCAACTTTGTAAACGCGATTGCGCAGAACAGAACCATGACTGTCTACAACCCGGCAGGTGAGCGTGTGATGGCAATCGACCTCAAAGGCACGGCCAAGGCGCTGGAGTATGCGCGGGACTGCCAGAACAAGAAGCTCTAACGAATCGGATCGAACAAGGCGTCCTTGGCGGTGCAATCGCGGATCACATCCCGTCCGCAGGGCACCGGTTTCAGGTCGCGCGACAGACACAGGCGGACCTCTTCGATGTAACCCTGTTTGCAGGTCACGGTGATCATATCGCGTTCAAGACCGGGGTTTGCTTTCACAAACGCGTCCTCAACGACCGAGGCGGGCAGTTTCACCGACGCATCCAGTTTACGAAACACCGGTGGGCGTTCAACGCGCTCATAGGCTTGGCGGGACAATGCGAAATAGTCAGTCGCGCTGAGGCCCGTACAGGTGCCGTGCTTTTTCCACTGATGCCACGCCAGACCGGAACTGCCCTGAATGTCTTCCATTTCCCGGGTCATGCGGCGCGTTGGCGGTGACTCTGGCGTGCGGCAGTAGGCTGGCCAACCCTGATGGTATTGCGGCCAGAGACCATGCAAAATCCAGCCGTGATCATGCCGCGCATCGCATTGGTCCGATCCGCGCGCATCGCCTTCGCGGGCGCACCAGTTGGGCGACCAGCTGAGCGCCAGTACGTAATAGTCGAACTCACCCGCCTTTTCGCCGTCGGCCAGCGCCGCCATTGAACCGAACACCCACAAAACCAGCCCCATAATCCATTGGCGCATTCGCCTCTTCCCTTCTTGCCTTCCGGCGACTATATACGGGCCAAGTTCCCCGACAACGGAAACCTGCCCCAACACCAAGGGGCCGCCGAATTCCGGCGACGGGAAAGATGTATTTATAGGAGATGGGCTGATGGCAAAACCGCTTATGGCCAAGGCAACAGCCGTATGGCTGGTGGACAACACCACGATCAGCTTCAAGCAGATCGCTGATTTCGTAGGAATGCACGAGCTTGAAGTGCAGGGCATCGCGGATGGCGATGTTGCTGCTGGCGTCAAAGGGTTCGACCCCATCGCCAACAACCAGCTTACCCAGGAAGAAATCGACTCGGCGCAGAACAACCCACTGCACAAGCTGAAGCTCAAGTTCAATCCCGCCGCCTCGGGCGAGGAAAAGCGCCGCGGCCCGCGTTACACCCCGCTGTCCAAGCGTCAGGACCGTCCGAACTCGATCCTGTGGCTGGTCAAATTCCACCCAGAACTCAGCGATGGTCAGATCGCCAAGCTGGTCGGCACCACCAAGCCGACCATCCAGTCGATCCGCGAGCGTACCCACTGGAACATCGCCAACATGCAGCCGATCGACCCGGTTGCGCTGGGCCTGTGCAAACAGTCCGAGCTGGACGCGATCGTTCAGAAGGCCGCCGCCAAGAAAGCCGCCGAAGGCGGCGTCATGAGCGACGACGAACGCCGCAGGCTGGTGTCGACCGAGCAGTCGCTGGAAATGGACGCCGCGCCCAAGATCCCGACTGCCATCGAGGGTCTCGAGACCTTCTCGCTGTCCGATGACGGCGATGACAAGGAAGAGAACGAACCGATCGTGGACGCCGACAGCTTCTTCAACCTGCCCAAGGGTGGCGGCGAGGAAGAGGACGAAGACGACCTGCGCCCATAATTGACGTGTGACCCCGGCCCGACTGGTCGGGGTTTTGCTTTTGGAAAAACCATGCTGAACGTACTGTCAGCCATTTTTGGCCCGCATCGCGCTGTATCCATCTATGCTTTTGTCCAGACGAAGGGTCTGGCCATTGCTGGTGTGCTGGCCCTCATCGCCGTAACGGCAGGTTTGCTGATCCTGAATGACGACGGCGTGCACGAACACGACTCGTTTTTTGTCGCCGATGTTCTGTCCGCTTCGCCGATCAATGGCGATCTGAAGAACGGCGTCGTGGCGTCGGTTCGCCTGCCGGATGGTTCAGCGGCATCGATAACGTCGACCGAAGCTCCGATTGCACAATCCGTTGGCACCAGCGCTTGCGTCGAAAAGCGGGTTTACGTGGAAAGCGGCGAGGCGCGGTACCGGTTCAAACTGCCGCGATATTGCGAGGCTGGTTGAGCCGCCTCGACCTAATTGAAACCGCCCGGCCTGAACGCCGGGCGGTTTTTCATTTTCAGATCATCTGGAACAGTATTCCGGCGATGATTGCACCGCTGATCCCCAGACCCAGATAGGTAGCAAAGACACGGGGTTTAACCAGCGACCAAACCGCGGCCATTGCCGGGATCGAGCTGACTGCGCCTGCGATCATGAAGGACATGGCGGCACCCGCGCTCATCCCCTGTTCGGTCAGGCCGGCCAGTAGCGGCGGCGCGACGTAGGAATTCAGATAGGCAGGCATGCCAACTAGCGCCGCGATCACGATCGGCAGGACACCGTCACCACCGACAACCCGGGCGATCACGTCAGCCGGTACATAGCTGACCAGAAGCGCCTCGAGCACATAGGCCAGCGCCAGCCATTTGAGCAGGAACACACCATTGTGCACAAACTCGGACCGGAAGCGCACGCGGCGATCGGGGTCCTGCCAGAAACGCCAGACCGGTTTGTCGTCCTTCTTCGGGCCGCAGCCGCAACAACCGGCGGGTTTGTATTCACGCAGGGGCTGCGAGAAGGCGCCGTTGCGCATCAGGGCACGCACCACGAACCCGCCGAACAGCCCAAGCGCCACTGCCGCAACGGCTTTGCCTACGGCAAACGGCCACCCCAGTGCCCCGGCCGTGATCAACAGCGTTGGCGGATCGATCAGGGGTGAGCTGAGCCAGAAGGCCATAACGGCCGACAAAGGCGCGCCCAGGGCCAGAAGTCCGGCGATAAACGGGATGACCTCGCAGGAGCAGAACGGAGCCAGGCCACCAAACAAGGCGGCCAGAAAGATCATTCGTGTCTCGCGCCCCTCAAAGGCCCGTGCCACCATGACCTCGGCCCCTGTTGCCTTGAGATAGGACAGCAGCAACACGGCAAACAGGATGTATTGACCGGTATGGGCCAGCGCCTTGCCGGCAAACGTCACCACCTCGGTCCAGTTTCCGGGATCCAGAACAGCGACGGCTGCAAGAAGCGCCACGATCACTGCCCAGGGCGTTTTAATCAGATCGGCGACGGATCTGGCCGGTACCTTTGGATTTTGTGTCAGTTCAGCCATCGTTCGCGGCCTTTCCCACTTCGTCCATGCAGCACTCACTCAGAATGAACTGGGCAAGATCCCGAAGCTCATCGAAACAGGCGCGGTTAATCGTGGTGCGCCCGATCTTTTCCTGTTCCACGACACCACCGGCGGCAAGGAACCGCAGATGATGGGCCAACGTCGATGGCGCAATGCCCGTGCGAATTTGGATTTCGCCCACGGTCAGGCCCGCCTGCCCGGCGCGGACCAGGGTCTTAAGAACTTTCAGCCGGGCCTCGGACCCCATGGCTGAAAACCCTGCAGCAGCGGTTTCCCACATTTTCATCACCTCTATTAAACTAATTTTCTAGTTATTTAGGTTTATAGTTTCTTCGTGTCAACAGATTTTTGCCTAATCGTGCCACAAGATGTTAAGTCCAGATTGCCCCGCGATTAAGTCCACTCTATAAGGCCCTATGGGGATATCGGTCGACACATTCTTTCTTGAGCTGAACGGACAGGGCACGCTGCAGGCGCAAATCCAGCAGATGATTGCCGAAGGCATCTTGTCAGGGCGGTTTCACGTCGGGGAAAAACTGCCCTCGTCCCGCAAACTGGCCGCGCATCTGGGTGTCAGCCGGATCACGGTGACTTTGGCCTACACCGAACTTCTGGCAAATGACTACCTGACTGCCAAAGGGCGGTCCGGGTATTATGTCTCAAACAATGCGCCGGTGCCGCCAAAATACACTCCGGTTCAGCGTGGGGCTGAAATTGTTGACTGGAATACCGCGCTGGCGCGCCGGTTCTCCGAAGGCGATGTCCTTCCCAAGCCCAGCGACTGGCGCGATTACCGGTATCCTTTCATCTACGGCCAGGCAGACAGAACCCTGTTCGATCACGCAAACTGGCGTCTGTGCGCCGTGCGGGCGCTGGGTCACAAGGATTTTGCCTCGCTGACCGGCGACTATGTGGATCAGGATGATCCCCTGCTTATCGAGTTCATTGCCCGTCATACCTTGCCGCGCCGGGGAATCGCGGCGCGCCCAGAAGAAATTCTGATCACGCTGGGCGCCCAGAACGCGCTTTGGCTGGCCTCGCGGATACTGCTGAACAAAACACGCAAGGCGGCGATCGAGGACCCCTGCTATTACGCCCTCCGCGAACTGTTGAGCCACTCCGAGTGTCAGCTCACACCGCTGAAGGTCGACCGGGACGGCCTTTCGCCGGACATCATCCCCGACGATACGGACGTCATCTTCACCACGCCAAGTCACCAAAGCCCGACCACCGCGACCATGCCGGTGTCTCGAAGGGGCGAACTGCTGAACAGGGCGCGCCACCTAAACGCGATGATCGTCGAAGACGATTACGAGTTCGAGATGTCCTTTCTGGGCGCACCCTCACCCGCTTTGAAATCCATGGACCGGGACGGGCGTGTGATCTATGTCGGCAGCTTCTCGAAATCTTTGTTTCCCGGCTTGCGCCTGGGCTACATGGTCGGGTCCGAGCCCTTCATTCGCGAAGCCCGCGCCCTGAGATCGCTGGTTCTGCGCCACCCGCCCGGCCACATCCAGCGCACAGCCGCCTATTTCTTGTCGCTCGGGCACTATGACGCGCAGATCCGACGCATGTCGAACGCGCTTTCCCAAAGGCGGGACGCCCTTGAGAAAGCCGTAGAACAATACGGCCTGACGGTTGCCGGTCGCGGTATGTTGGGCGGATCATCGATATGGATGTCGGCACCCGACCATGTGGATGCGACACAGCTTTCGCGCAACCTGCAAAGCCAAAGCGTACATATCGAACCGGGCGAGCCATTCTTTTCCGGACCGGACCGCCCGCAGAACTTTTACCGCCTCGGATATTCGTCAATCACTTCGGATCGCATAGCCCCGGGCATCAAGCTGATTGCCGACGCAATCCGCGCGTATTAGGACGCCCGGCTTTCAAACAGAATCGCCCTGTGCCTCACCCTCCCAAGGACGCCAACGGCGCGACAGGGGACCAGCGGTACCTTTTATTGGCGAGTGATCCGACCCGACTCTGGACATATTCCGCCGCGCGTTCTGGCCCTAACGCAGCTGCCACCCTTGCGCCAAAACCATATGCAAAGGCAAGGCAAGGTGCCTGGCCCGTTCCACCTTTGCTTGGAGAGCGCACACATGAAAATGACCACGGAAGAGGCCTTTGTTAAGGTCCTGCAAATGCACGGAATCGAACACGCGTTCGGGATCATCGGGTCGGCTATGATGCCGATCTCCGACATTTTTGGAAAAGCTGGCATCACTTTCTGGGATTGCGCACACGAAGGCTCGGGCGGCATGATGGCCGACGGCTACACCCGCGCCACCGGCAAGATGTCGATGATGATCGCGCAGAACGGCCCCGGCATCACCAACTTTGTCACCGCCGTCAAAACCGCCTACTGGAACCACACCCCGCTGCTGCTGGTCACCCCGCAGGCCGCGAACAAGACCATGGGTCAGGGCGGCTTCCAGGAAATGGAACAGATGCGCATGTTCGCGGACTGCGTCTGCTATCAGGAAGAAGTGCGCGACCCCTCGCGGATGGCCGAAGTCCTGAGCCGCGTGATCACCAAGGCCAAGCGCGCCTCGGCACCGGCACAGATCAACGTACCGCGCGACTTCTTCACCCAGGTTGTTGATATCGACCTGCCCGCCGTCGTCGAATTCGAACTGCCTTCGGGCGGCGCATCCGCCGTCACCGAAGCGGCCGCCCTGCTGTCGGAGGCCAAGAACCCGGTCATCCTGAACGGCGCCGGTACTGTTCTGTCCAAGGGCGGAATCGAGGCATCCAAGGCGTTGGCCGAGCGTCTGGACGCGCCGGTTTGCGTTGGATACCAGCACAACGACGCTTTCCCCGGCTCCCATCCGCTGTTTGCCGGCCCGCTGGGCTACAACGGTTCGAAAGCGGGTATGGAGCTGATCAAGGAAGCCGACGTTGTTCTTTGCCTTGGCACCCGTCTGAACCCGTTCTCGACCCTGCCCGGCTATGGAATGGAGTACTGGCCCACAAACGCCAAGATCATCCAGGTTGACATCAACCCCGACCGTATTGGCCTGACCAAGAAGGTCTCGGTCGGCATCGTGGGCGATGCGGCCACCGTTGCAACCAATATTCTGGCGCAGCTGTCGGACACAGCAGGCGACGAAGGACGCGATGCGCGCAAGGCGAAAATCGCGGAAACCAAGTCGCGCTGGGCGCAGGAACTGACCTCGATGGATCACGAGCAGGACGATCCGGGCACCACCTGGAACGAACGTGCCCGTGCTGCCAAGCCCGACTGGATGAGCCCCCGCATGGCGTGGCGCGCCATTCAGGCCGCACTGCCGAAAGAGGCGATCATCTCGTCCGACATCGGCAACAACTGCGCCATCGGCAATGCCTACCCGTCGTTTGAGGCAGGCCGCAAATACCTGGCCCCCGGCCTGTTCGGCCCTTGCGGCTATGGCCTGCCATCGGTGATCGGCGCCAAAATCGGCTGCCCGGACACTCCGGTCGTTGGCTTCTCGGGCGACGGTGCCTTCGGCATTGCCGTGACCGAACTGACCGCCATCGGTCGTGACGAATGGCCCGCCGTGACCCAGATCGTCTTCCGCAACTACCAGTGGGGTGCGGAGAAGCGGAACTCGACCCTGTGGTTCGACGACAACTTCGTCGGCACCGAACTGGACACTAAGGTTTCCTACGCCGGAATCGCGCAGGCCTGTGGTCTGAAAGGCGTCGTTGCCCGTACCCAGGACGAGCTGACCGCAGCGTTGAACCAGGCGATTGAGGATCAGAAGAACGGTATCACCACCCTGATCGAAGCCTTGATCAACCAGGAACTGGGCGAACCGTTCCGCCGCGACGCGATGAAGAAACCCGTCGCCGTTGCCGGTGTGTCCGCGGACGACATGCGCGAACAGATCGTGTAATTGCAGGACGGAGCCGGAGCGCATGACCCTGACACCCATCGAGCTGTTGCGTCAGCGCGCCCCGGCAACCCGACCTGTAATTTCCTTATGCGAAGGCAGTGATCCCCGCATTGTTGCGGGGGCGCTTGCCGCCCATGCGGCTGAACTTGCCGATGTCATTCTGGTCGGCGTACACGCCGACATCGAAGCCACTCTGAAAGACCTGGGCGCGTCCGCATCAGATGGCGTGACGATACACGACCCTGCAACTTCGGATCTGACCGAAGAGTTTGCCCAAACCTATTTCGAACTGCGCCAGCACAAAGGCGTGGATCAGGCCAAAGCCCGAAAAGCCGCCGAATCTCCTCTGGTTTATGCCGCCATGCTGGTTCGCAGCGGGCGCGCCACCGGAACGGTTGGCGGTGCTGTCCATACCACCGGTGATATCGTGCGGACGGCCATTCAGGTGATCGGCATGGCGCCGGACGCGGGAATGGTGTCCTCATTCTTCCTGATGTACCCGCCAGAAAACGCAATGCCCGGCGCGCGGGCGATGCTGTATTCCGATTGCGGCCTTGTGATCGATCCCAGCGCTGCAGAGCTGAGCAGGATCGCACTCGCATCATCCAACTCCGCGCGGGCATTGCTGTGTGTTGATCCCAAAATCGCCATGCTCAGCTTTTCAACCAAGGGCAGTGCGAAACACGCCGCTGTGGACAAGGTCATCGAAGCCACCGAAACCCTGCGGCAGACGGCACCAGATCTTGAGGTCGACGGCGAATTGCAGTTCGATGCGGCCTTCGTACCATCGGTCGGAGATCGCAAATCCCCCGGATCGTCTGTGGCCGGTCAGGCCAACGTCATGATCTTCCCCAATCTCGACGCGGGCAATATCGGCTACAAAATCACCCAGCGCCTTGGCGGATATTCTGCCATCGGCCCGGTTTTGCAGGGGCTGGCACAGCCGGCCAACGACCTGTCACGCGGCTGCAGCGCCGAGGATGTGACTCAGATGATCGCCGTGACCGCCCTGCAGGCCGACGGAACATAGAACTTATTTTTGCGCCGTTCGCAGAACGGTGTTCTCAATTCGGAATGAAAGTGACAAGTTCATCCCGACACAACCGACAGGACCCGCCAATGACGCATCAGCAGCCGATCCTAGACACTTCTCCCAAGGTCTCGGACGAGATCAGGCGGACCACCTGCTATATGTGCGCCTGCCGTTGCGGCATCAATGTGCACATAAAAGACGGCAAGGTCGCCTATATCGAAGGCAACCGCGATCACCCGGTGAACAAGGGCGTTCTGTGCGCCAAGGGCAGTGCCGGGATCATGCAAGTCAACGCGCCGTCACGGCTGCGCGCACCGTTGAAACGGGTTGGGCCGCGCGGCTCGGGCGAGTTCGAAGAAATCAGCTGGGACGAGGCGCTGGACATCGCCGTCGGCTGGCTGAAGCCCTTGCGCGAAGACAACCCCGAGAAGCTGGCCTTTTTCACCGGCCGCGACCAGTCCCAATCCTTCACCAGCTTCTGGGCGCAGAATTTCGGCACCTGTAACTATGCAGCCCATGGCGGGTTCTGCTCGGTCAACATGGCAGCTGGCGGCATCTACACGATGGGCGGCGCATTCTGGGAATTCGGACAGCCCGACTGGGATCACACCAAGCTGTTCATGCTGTTCGGCGTGGCCGAAGACCATGACAGCAACCCGATCAAGATGGGCATCGGCAAAATCAAGGCGCGCGGCGCGCGGGTGATCGGCGTGAACCCGATCCGGTCGGGCTATAACGCTGTTGCTGACGACTGGGTTGGCATCAAACCCGGCACTGACGGATTGTTCATCCTGTCGATGATCCATGTGCTCATGAAAGCCGGCAAGATCGATCTGGACTATCTCAGCCGCTACACCAACGCGCCTGTGCTGGTAAACGCCTCGGACGGGCCGGAACAGGGCCTGTTCCTGCGCGATTCAGACGGCAAACCGCTGGTCATTGATCGTGCAACCGGCGAACTGACCGCCTTTGACAAACCCGGCGTGCGCCCAGACCTGTCGGCCACCTACAAAAAAGACGGCGTCACCCACCGCCCGGTCTTCCACCTGATGGCCGAGAAATACCTCAGCGAGGAATACGCCCCCGAAGCCATCGCCGAAAAGTGCGGCATCCCCGCCAAGCGCATCCGCGCCATTGCAGCGGAACTCGCCCGCGTCGCCTTTGACGAGGCCTTCGAGATCGATCAGGAATGGACCGACTTCCGGGGCGAGAAACATGACAAGATGATCGGCCGCCCCGTCGCCATGCACTCGATGCGCGGCGTCTCGGCCCATGCCAACGGATTCCAGACCTGCCGGGCGCTGCATGTGCTGCAGATCATTCTGGGCACGGTCGAAGTGCCCGGCGGTTTCCGGTTCAAACCGCCCTACCCCAAACCGGTCGAGGCGCACCCGACGCCACACTGCAAGGTCACACCGAACTCACCGCTGGACGGCCCACATCTGGGCTTTGTACGCGGTCCGGATGATCTGGCGCTGAAGGCCGACGGCAGCGCAGCACGGATCGACAAGGCATTCACCTGGGAAAACCCGATGTCCAGCCATGGACTGATGCATATGGTGATCTCAAACGCACATGCCGGCGATCCCTATAAGATCGACACGCTGTTCATGTACATGGCCAACATGTCCTGGAACTCGACCATGAACACCAAGGGTGTCATGGACATGCTGACGGACAAGGATGAGAACGGCGACTATGTGATCCCGCATATCATCTATTCCGACGCCTATTCCTCGGAAATGGTCGCCTATGCCGACCTTATCCTGCCCGACACCACCTATCTGGAGCGGCACGATTGCATTTCGCTGCTTGACCGCCCGATCTGCGAGGCGGACGGCGCCGCAGACGCCATCCGCTGGCCGGTGATCGAGCCTGACAGGGATGTGCGCGGGTTCCAGACGGTTCTGATCCAGCTTGCCAACAAGCTGGGCCTGCCCGGCTTTACGAACGAAGACGGCGCCGCCAAGTACACCGATTACGCCGACTATATGGTCAATCACCAGCGCAAGCCGGGCATTGGCCCGCTGGCCGGCTTCCGCGGCGAGAACGGCGATCAGGCCGGGCGCGGCGAGGTGAACCCGGATCAGTTGGACCGTTACATTGAAAACGGCGGGTTCTACGTCGAACATGTGCCGGATGAGGCGCTGTACTACAAACCCTGGAACAGCGCCTATCAGAACTGGGCCGTCAACCTGGGCCTCTATGACAGTCCACAACCATACCTGTTCCAGCTCTACTCCGAGCCGATGCGAAAATTCCAGCTGGCAGCCGAAGGGTATGGCGAGCGCCAACCGCCCGATCATCTACGCCAGCGCATCAAGGACACGATGGATCCTTTGCCGATCTGGTACGAAACCGATCAGACCGGGAACGAGGGGTTCACCGTCAACGCCCTGACCCAGCGGCCCATGGCAATGTATCACAGCTGGGGCACCCAGAATGCGTGGCTGCGCCAGTTGCACGGACGCAACCCGCTCTATGTGCCGACCAAACTGATGCGAGAACACAACCTGTCGGACGGCGACTGGGCCAAAGTCACGTCTCCGCATGGTGAAATCACCGTGCCGGTGATGGAAATGGCGGCGCTGAACGACAATACTGTCTGGACCTGGAACGCCATTGGCAAACGCAAAGGCGCGTGGGCCCTGCAGGAGGACGCCCCCGAGGCCACCAAGGGATTCCTTCTGAACCATCTGATCCACGAGCTTTTGCCCCCGAAAGGTGACGGGCTGCGTTGGGCAAACTCCGATCCAATCACCGGGCAGGCCGCATGGTTCGATCTGAAAGTCAAAATCGAAAAAGCAGCCGCGCCGCAGGAAATGACGGAAAGCCAGCCGGCCTTCCCACCGATCAAATCACCTGTCGGAACCGGTCCGACCGATCTGGCATGGAAGGTGGGCAAATGACCGAGGTCCAAACTTCATCTGGCCAGAAATATCCCGGGGGTGAATTGAGCCGGAGGCTCAAGAGGGGGCTGGCCCCCTCCCCGGCAGCGGAGATCCAATGACATGACCCAACTCCCTCAGTCAACCGAGCGCAAGATGGGTCTGGTGATCGACCTGGACACCTGTGTCGGCTGCCACGCCTGCGTGATTTCCTGCAAAGGCTGGAACACCGAAAACTATGGCGCGCCTTTGTCGGATCAGGATGCCTATGGCGGCAACCCGTCGGGGACTTTCCTGAACCGCGTGCATTCCTACGAGGTGCAGCCTGCCGAAGGGCACGCCCAGCTGATCCACTTCCCCAAATCCTGCCTGCACTGCGAAGACGCGCCTTGTGTCACCGTCTGCCCGACCGGAGCCAGCTACAAACGGGTCGAGGATGGAATCGTACTGGTCAATGAAAGCGACTGCATCGGTTGCGGCCTGTGTGCATGGTCCTGCCCTTACGGCGCCCGCGAACTGGATCAGGCCGAAGGGGTGATGAAAAAATGCACCCTCTGCGTCGACCGGATTTACAACGACAACCTGCCCGAGGTGGATCGCATCCCGTCATGTGTGCGTACCTGCCCCGCCGGGGCCCGGCATTTTGGCGATCTGGGTGATCCGAACAGCGATGTATCAAAACTGGTCGCCGAACGGGATGGCATGGATCTGATGCCGGAAATGGGCACCAAGCCCGTCAACAAATACCTGCCGCCGCGCCCGAAGGACACTGTCGAAGAACAGATCGACATCCTGGCACCGCTTCTGGCACCCGTCGCCGAAGAACCTAAGGGGTTTCTGGGCTGGCTCGACAAAACTCTGGAGAAGCTCTGATGCATCCGGCACCTTCCGTTATCATCTTCACCACGCTGTCCGGCCTTGGTTTTGGCCTGCTGTTCTTTCTTGGCCTTGGCAGCCCGGACGTCACCGGCTGGGTGGCTTTTGTTTTCTACGCTATCGCTTATGGTCTGGCCGTTGGCGGCCTGATGGCGTCGACCTTCCATCTGGGCCACCCCGAACGCGCGCTCAAAGCCTTTTCGCAGTGGCGATCAAGCTGGCTTTCGCGTGAGGGCTGGTGCGCGGTCATCGCATTGGTTCTTATGGGCCTCTATGCCTTTGGCGTGGTCTTTCTGGGCCAGAGCTGGAGCGTTCTGGGCGCATTGGGGGCGCTGTTTTCACTGGCGACCGTGTTTACCACCTCGATGATCTATACCCAGTTGAAGACCATTCCACGCTGGAACATGAAACTGACCCCGCTCATGTTTATTACCTTCAGCCTGGCCGGCGGCGCCTTGCTGGCCGGACAGACGGGACTGGCCCGTCCCCTGCTGATGATTGCCGGTTTGGTTCAGATTCTGTACTGGGTGCGGGGCGACAAAGCCCTTGCGGCTTCGGGAACGGATCTGGGCACCGCAACAGGGCTTGGGTCGAGGGGGACCGTCCGGGCGTTTGAACCGCCGCATACCGGGACTAACTACCTGTTGCGCGAATTCGTGCATGTGGTCGGACGCAAACACGCCGAAAAGCTGCGGATCATTTCGTTCACGCTGGCCTTCCTTGTCCCCGTTGTGTTGCTGGTATTGCCGTTCAGCCATTTCTTTGTGCTGTTGGCCGTGCTGTCGCACCTGGCTGGCGTTGCCGTATCACGCTGGCTGTTCTTCGCTCAGGCAGAGCATGTGGTCGGGCTGTATTACGGCAAGCGCTGAAGCGAGGGGGTCAGCCCCTCCTGAACCATAGGCTCAGTCCACCACCGGGGGAATTTCGAACAAAAGAAGTCCGGATACCGAAAAGAAACAGGGCGGCTTCACCCGGTGAATGCCGCCCTTTTTTCGTGTCGAGCGCGTTCAGAGAAGTCCGGCGTGGGCCATTGCCGCGTCGATGGCAGATTTTGTGCTGCTGTCCAGCCCGGTCAGGGGCGAGCGCACGTCTTCACTGCAACGGTTCAGTTTGCTGAGCGCGTATTTGGCGCCGACAAGGCCGGGTTCGATGAAGATCGCTTCGTGCAGGGGCATCAGACGGTCCTGATAGGCCAGCGCCTTGGCGTAATCACCTGCAAGGGTCGCCTGCTGGAATTCGGCGCACAGGCGCGGTGCCACGTTTGCCGTCACCGAGATGCATCCGACCCCGCCATGCGCGTTGAAGCCCAAAGCGGTCGCATCTTCCCCGGACAGTTGGCAGAAGTCGGTACCGCAGCTTGCCCGCTGCTGGCTGACCCGCGCCAGATCGCCGGTTGCATCCTTCACCCCGACAATGCGCGGCAGCTGTGCCAGTTCGCCCATTGTCGCCGGTGTCATGTCGATCACCGAGCGGCCCGGGATGTTGTAAATGACAATCGGAATACCCGCGCAATCATGCAACGCCCTGAAATGGGCAATCAGACCCTTTTGGGTCGGCTTGTTGTAATACGGCGTGACAACCAGAGCCGCAGCCGCGCCGACCTTCTCGGCGAACTGTACGAACCGGATCGCTTCGACGGTGTTGTTGGATCCGGCACCCGCGATGACCGGTACGCGGCCGGCAGCGGCCTTGACGACCTCTTCCACCACCACTTCGTGTTCTTCATGGCTGAGCGTTGGGCTTTCGCCCGTGGTTCCCACCGGCACCAGCCCGGTCGAACCTTCCTGGATCTGCCATTCCACCAGATGTTTGAGCGTGTCCAGGTCCAACTCACCGTTTCGGAACGGGGTGACGAGTGCTGGCATCGAGCCTTTGAACATGGAACGCTCCTTAGCGTACAGTTTGCTGTGAACGCGCCACCCTTTATCACAATCTTCGGTTTGTGAGTTGATCCCGGCGGCGCAAGGTTTATCCTGAATGGCTGTATCCTTGGTTGGTTGGGAAATGCAAGGGATGACACGTTTTCTGGCGGTATTGATCACCGTGATTCTTTGTTCGACGGCTCAGGCGCGCGCGGATGCCGCCGCGGACCTGCGCGCCGCGCTGAATGAGATGCGCAAAGGCGACTGGAACGAGGCCCTGCGCGTCGCAGGAACGCGCGGGTCGGTGTCCCGTGACATCATCGTCTGGCACTGGTTGCGCAGCGGCTTTGGCAGTTCGGGCGATGTACTTGTGTTTCTCGACCGCCGGTCGGACTGGCCCGGACTGGCCTGGCTGCGCCGCAAAAGCGAACCTTCGTTCACCGGGGCCGACCCAGACCGGGTATTGAAGTTCTACGACGGCTCACCGCCGCAAACCGCCGAGGGTGCCTTGAATTTCGCGGTTGCCCTGATGGCCAAGGGTCGCAGGGGCGATGCCGAGGCGGATATCGTGATGGCCTGGCGCACGATGCCCATGGGGTCGGGTTTGCAGAAGGACTATCTGGAAAACTTCGGCAAATTGTTGAAACCGCATCACGCGGCCCGGCTGGACCGTATGCTCTGGGACGGGCATCTGGTCAGCGCTGATCAGATGTTGCCGCTGGTCAGTGCGGATGAACGGAAATTGGCCGAAGCCAGAATCGCGCTGCAAAAACGCCAGCCCGGTGTGGATGCAAAGATTTCCGCAGTACCGGACTCGCTGGCGTCGTCAGCCGGGCTGGCCTATGACCGATTCGTATGGCGGGACCGCAAGGAACTTGACGACAGCGCCATCGACTTGATGCTGGAACGCTCGACCAGCCCACAGGCATTGGGCGAGCCGGACAAATGGGCCGAAGGGCGGCGCAGGCTGGCGCGGCTGGAGATGCGCAACGGAAATATCGCACGCGCCTATGACGTGGCAGCCAACCATCACATGACGCCCGAAATGGGCTATGGTTACGCTGATCTGGAATGGCTCGCCGGGTTCCTCGCGCTGCGCAAACTGAACGATCCGGACACGGCCGTGCGCCATTTCCAGAATTTCTCGGCCGCAGTTCAGTCGCCAATTTCCAAAGGGCGCGGCGGCTATTGGCTTGGCCGGGCCTATGCGGCGCAGGGCGATGCGGACAAGGCCTATGACGCCTACGCAATCGGCGCGGATTACCAGACTTCCTTCTATGGCCTGCTGGCTGCCGAGCGCATCGGGCGCCCGTTTGACAGCGAGCTTGCCAACCCGCGCCGTGCACCGCATTGGAAACAGGCCGGGTTTGCGAATTCCAGTGTATTGGAAGCTGGGCTTCTGCTGCTGCGAGCCGGCGAAGATAATCTGACAGAACAGTTTCTGACCCATCTGGTGGAAGGTCTCGATCCGGTTGAGGCCGGTCAACTGGGTGATCTGGTGCTGGAACTCAAGGAGCCACATCTGGCAGTCATGATCGCCAAGCGCGCCGCCAGAACAGGATCGGTTCTGCCTGCGGCCTACTACCCTGTCCATCCGGTGGCCGATATGGGCCTGCCCATGGCGAAAGAAATGACCCTGGCCATTGCCCGCAGAGAAAGCGAGTTTGACCCGGTCGTGGTCAGCGGAGCCGGCGCACGTGGTTTGATGCAGGTCATGCCAGCCACCGCCAAGCTGGTCGCGCAGGAGATGGGTATCCTCAGCGGCCATCAGACCGGACGCCTCACATCGGACTGGCAATACAACGCCAAGTTGGGGGCGAACTACCTGTCCGGGCTGGCCGCCGAGTTCAAAGGCAACGTGGTCATGATGGCGGCCGGGTACAACGCGGGACCCAAGCGTCCGATTTCGTGGATGGAACGCTTTGGCGATCCCCGCGCCGGAGAGGTCGACGTCATCGACTGGATCGAAACCATCCCGTTCAGCGAAACGCGCAACTATGTCATGCGCGTCGCGGAAAGCATGCCCGTCTATCGCGCGCGTCTGGGCAAGCCGGCCCTGCCCATTCCGTTTTCGCAGGAACTTACCGGCTCAACCCTGGCGTCTTTCGCGCCATAGGGTGAACAGACCTGCCGCCACGACAAGCGCCGCGCCCACGACAACAGCTGGGCGCAGCGTTTCGCCAAATATCGAAATGCCCAACAGTGCGCTCCAGACCAGATGGAAATAGGCAAAGGGCTGAACTGCGCTGGCTTCCGCCATTTCATAGCATTTGATCAGCAACCAATGCCCTGTCACGCCGCTGACGCACAATAGTGCCATCCACAACCAGTCCGCCTGGGCCATCGGTTCCCAGAACCACATGCCAACCAGCGTCATGGCCACCGCCCCGACGACACCCGTCCAGAAAAAGCTGGTGGCCGTGCTGTCGCGACGGGCAACGTATCGGGTCAGCAATCCATAGACCGCAAACATCAGGGCCGAAATCAAAGGAATGACCGCCCAGGGGTTGAAGACGCCAACACCCGGTTCGAGAATGATCAGGACCCCGATGCAACCGACCCCGATCGCGGACCAGCGCCGCCAGCCCACCTTTTCACCCAGAACCGGCCCGCTAAGCGCGGCCACTAACAGGGGATAACAGATGAAAACGGCCATGCTGTCGATCAGACCCAGAACCGTGAACCCGAAAACGGCCACACAGATCTCGGCCGCCAGCAACACACCCCGGATGACCTGAAGCCCAAGCTGGCTGGTTTGTGTTGCCGCCTTCAGCCCGCCGGGTGCACGGGCCGCGATGGTGATGACAAATGCCGCGAAGAACCAATACCGGATCATCACGACCATGTAGGTGTTGTAGGTTCCGGCCAGATGACGCGAAATCCCGTCCTGCAACGCAAAGACGATTGTGGCCGCGACCATCAGGGCGATCCCGGCCCGCACGTTGTTCTGCTGACTCATTCTTTGATCGCCCGTGTCATGTGCCGTTTGCGCCCGTATCCGGGCGAACGCGCGACTGAAAACCCGGCCTCGGTCAACGCACGCCGCACGAAACCGGCGGCGGTATATGTCGCGACTGTTCCGCCAGCCACAGTGTGACCGGCGACCTGCTTTAACAGGTCCGCCTGCCACAACTCCGGGTTCTTGGCCGGGGAAAACCCATCCAGAAACCAGGCGTCCGCAATGTCCGACCAAGCGGGCAGGGTTTCACGCGCGTCGCCTTCGATCACTTTCAGGTGCAGCGTGCCAAGATCGCATTCGCCACCTTGCCAATGCGCCAGAAACCGGCTGCTCCAGGGTTGAAGCTCTGGGAAACATGCCAGTGCGCGTGCCATGTCTGCAGGATCCATCGGAAAGGCTTCGAAACTGGTGAAGGTCAGTGGTGTTGTCTGACCGGATGCCTCCCACGCGGACCAGACCGTCAGCATGTTCAGGCCGGTTCCGAATCCAAGCTCGGCGATTCGAAAACCCGGCGCGAAGCGACCGGGCAGATCGTTGCCCGCCAGAAACACATGCCGTGTCTCTTCCAGCCCGTTCTGGAGCGAGTAATATGGATCGTCGAACCGGTCCGAAATCGGGATCTGCTCGTCCGTCCAGGTCAGTTCGGCGCGCTGGTCTGCCATCGGGGAATCCTGTAGCTAGGCGGCGCGACACTGAACAAGGAAAAGGGGATTGGCAATGGTCGATGTGACAGTGCGTGGCGCGGGTATTTTCGGCCTGTCCATTGCCTGGACCTGCGCGCGGCGCGGCGCAAAGGTGCAGGTAGTCGATCCTTATGGTCCCGGCTCGGGCTCCAGCGGTGGTCTGGTCGGCGCACTGGCGCCTCATGTGCCGGAAAACTGGAATGCCAAAAAGGCATTTCAGTTCGACAGCCTGATCATGGCCCAAGCGTTCTGGAACCAGGTCGAAGCGACAGGTGGCGTGTCACCCGGTTATGCGCGTCTGGGTCGCCTGCAGCCCATCGCTGACCAGCGCAATCTGGATCTTGCGCATCAGCGCGCTAAAACGGCCATCGAACTGTGGCAGGGACAGGCAGAATGGCGCGTTGTTGAAACCGCCAAGGCCGGCGCCTGGTGCCCGCCCAGCCCGACGGGATACGTCATCCACGACACATTGAGTGCGCGCATGCATCCCAGACGGGCCTGTGCCGCGCTGGTTGCGGCCCTGTCCGTGATGGGGGTCGAAATTGCCACAGACGCGCCCGACCGGGGTCGGGTCGTACACACCACCGGATTGGCGGGCCTGCTGGAACTGAACCGCCACTATGGCAAAACTGTTGGCAATGGGGTCAAGGGCCAGGCTGCCCTGCTTAGGTTCGATGCAGGGTCGGTGCCTCAGCTTTTTGTTGATGCAATTCACATCGTGCCCCATGCGGACGGCACTCTGGCCATCGGATCGACATCCGAGCGGGACTATGAAGACCCTTCCAGCACCGACAGCGCGCTGGAAGACGTGATCGACCGCGCCACGCGCGCCGTTCCCGTTCTGCACGGCACCGAAGTGATTGAACGCTGGGCCGGGGTCCGCCCCCGCAGCAAAAGCCGCGCACCAATGCTGGGCGAACATCCGATGCACAGGGGTCAGTACATTGCCAATGGCGGCTTCAAGATCGGTTTCGGCATGGCCCCCAAAGTGGCCGATGTCATGGCCGATCTGATACTGGAAAACCGCGATCAGATACCGGAGGGATTCAGACCCGAAGACTCACTCTGACACCGGAGTGGCAACCGCCTGCATACATTTCCGGCCGTCCGGCCCCGCGACCCACAGCTCGCGACCGTTCCGGCACAGGGCCGCCGTTTCGAAGTGCATGAGTGGGGAGGACGCGCGGAACGAAAACTCGGACAGCGGCCCCATCAGATCGGTTGCAAACAACATCAGATGCTGCGCCAGCAACGGTCCATGAACGACAAGCCCGTCATAGCCTTCGACGTCGCGCGCATAGTCCAGATCATAGTGGATCCGGTGGCCATTGAATGTCAGTGCCGAATACCGAAACAACAAAGTTGAGGAAAACCCAAGCTCTCGGCGATCCGTTTGGTCGGTTCTGGCCGTTGGCGGCTTCGGCTTGATTGCATCAGCCGAAGGGTCTTCACGGTAAACAAGATCCTGCAATTCCGTCAGACATAGATCTTCCCCCTGCCAGATTTCGTGCCGCAAGGTGACAAAACCCAGCGGCCCGGTCCGGCCAGTTTTTGACGTGGCGCTTTCCAGAAAGGACCGGCGCCGGGCTGGCTTGCCCGCGACCAGGGGCGCGCGGAACCGCAACCGGCCTCCGGCCCACATGCGACGTGGCAGGCCCAGATCCGGGATCAGGCCGCCGCCCACCCTGGGGTGCCCATCCCGGCCAAGCTGATCGGGTGGAAGCGGTGACCAGAAATACAACTGGTGAAAAAACGGCGGAAGCGGTGCGCCCGCCGCAACGGAAACTGGTTGTCCCAGCGCCACCTGCAAGGCAGCGGCGCGCGCGGGATCCATAATGTCCTGCTGTGTTTCAGCCGGAGTTTCATCTGACATACCCGCACGTTACGCGCCAGGGCATTGCGGAACAAGTACCGCGCCTTGACCTCAGAAGCCGGCCTCGGCTTTCAGCTTCTGCATCAGCGTCCGCAGCGGGTTCTCATAGCGCTCGCTACTCAGCCGCCCCTGATCGTCAAATGCGTTCGAGCTGTCGGCAAGATGGATTTCAGGACCTTGCAGGATGCGCGTCTGAAACGGCACCATATAGGCGCGCAACATCATCTGCGCGCGTTCGCCGCCGGCCCGACCAGCAGCGGCGGACATCACCGCAACGGGCTTGTCCGCCCATGGCTTGCCACTGGTTCGGCTGACCCAGTCCAGCGCGTTTTTCAGCACACCGGACGGCCCCTTGTTGTATTCCGGGGTCGAAATGATCACCGCATGGGCCTGCGCAATCTGGTCAGCCAGCACCTGAACCGACGCGGGAATGCCCTCACCCGCCTCCAGATCACCGTCATATAGAGGCAGGTTGAGGTCGGCCTCGATGAAAGTGCCGGGCTCGAACAACCGCGCGGCCTCGCGCAGCAACTTTCGGTTTGTCGCGTTCTGGCGCAACGAACCGGACAGGCCCAGAAGGGTCGGTTCGGACATTATCGGGAACTCCGCTTTGTTGTTTTCGGGAACTTATACGGGGATGGACCGGGACCATAGCCCTGTTGACGCACAGTCAGTGCGCATGGACAGGGCAAGAGAATGTGCCCTGTCCACGGTTGTTGGATCCGATCAGGCGTTGCCGCTGGGCACGACGACAATCTCGACCCGACGGTTCTGCGCCTTGCCATCCGGCGTCAGGTTCGAAGCGACCGGATTGTTTTCACCCTGACCGATTGTAGTGATGCGGGAATAGCTGACGCCATTGGCCTGCAGGATATCGGCCACGGCATTGGCCCGCCGCTCGGACAGGCCCTGATTATAGGTGGCGTCGCCGTCGCTGTCGGTATGGCCGATGATCTGAACGTTCGAATTCGGGTAGTTGACCAGATTCTGCCCCACCTTCACCAGATCGGACCGCAGCCCCGGGCGCACGGTTGAGCTGTCGGTATCAAAGGTGATGTCATTGGGGACGGTGACGATCAGGCGGTCGCCTGTATTGACGATGGTGATCCCGTCATTGGCCAGTTGCTGACGCAGATCCGCCGCCTGGCGATCAAGCTGATTGCCGATGACGCCGCCACCTGCGGCACCAATGGCACCACCGGCCAGCGCACCCAAAAGCGGATCCGAGTCATTTGCAATAGCGCCGACGCCTGCACCGATCAAACCGCCCAGCAAGGCACCCTGCTTTGCATTCTGATTGGGGTCACTTTGCACTGAAAGCGTACCTGGGTCGGTACATGCGCCAAGAACAAGTGCCGAACACAGCCCGGCAGAAATAACAAACTTGGAAATCGTCATGGATTTACCCTCTGCTCATGAACCCGTTCATCGGGTTTGATTTGTTTGGGCCAGTATATCACGGCAGGCCGTTGAAGCCTCAAGCAACATTCCGGTGAAATCGGCAATTACCTGCCGGTCAAGCAGGGGCTGATGACGCATCCCAATTGTTGTTCTCCTGCCAGATGTTGCGCAGCGGCTGGCCCTGACCGCAGAAATGCGCGTCCAGAACGTCACACGCCCAGATCCGGTCCGTGCGAAAGTGTCGAAACCCGTTTCGCAACTCGCACCATGCCGCCAGCATCGTGCATTCGATGTGATAGATCAGCGCAACCGGGCGTACGACACGTTCCGTACGTTCGTCTTCGGAATTGACGTAAACCAGCCTGAGTTTCTGTTCCGCCCGGATTGCCTCGCGGTAGCTGGCAACCGGAACACACCCTTTGTCAGGATCGTCCCGAGGCGCCCCCCACGGCGCCACCTGCAACCAGTCTGCGGGCACCTGCAGCGCTTCGATTTTTCGGCAAACGCGGTCTGCGGCCTGTTGCAGGGTACTGTCACCCGTGCGGGCCAGCATTGACAGTCCAACCCACAGCGCCTCAATCTCTTCCGCATCAAAGTTCAGCGGCGGCAGATCATACCCCCGGCGCATCACGTAGCCCACGCCCGCCTCTCCTTCGATCGGCGTCCGCTGCGCCTGCAGAGCCGCGATATCGCGGTACACGGTGCGAACAGATACTTCCAGTTGCTCAGCCAGCGCATCCGCTGTCACCGGCGCATCGGACATGCGCAGGATCTGGATAATTTCAAACAGACGGGTAGATCGGCCCATCGCATCCTCCTGACGGTCTGCTGACACAATAGCACACCCCACTGACAGGGTAGTGTCAGGAGAGGGCTGCAATGTTTGGCACATCACGAAAAAATGGAGAGCAATCATGCCAAGCCGCGACAACCACGTCATGATGACGCTGAAACTCGGAAGATGGTCGCAAGATCACACCTTGCGCGGGTTTGAGATTGAACGCCAGATCATGGCCGAACGCCACTGTCGGTCCATGCAACAGCGAAGGCGTGTCAGACGAATTTCTCTGGGCAACCTCAAGATGATATGGGGCTGGGTGCTTTAGCTTCAGAAATCGGGCTTGGCCCTGAATTTCATCGCAACTCCGCCTTCGGGGTTCTTCAGGCGAAGCTCTTCGGAATGCAGCATCAGGCGCGGGTAATCCCGCGCCGCACCCGTCGCATAGAACGGATCACCCAGGATCGGGTGCCCCAATGCCTGCATGTGAACCCGCAGCTGATGCGACCGGCCCGTTTTGGGAAACAACCGAATGCGCGTGCTGCGGTCCTCATGTCGAACGACCCGCCAGTCCGTCACCGCAGGTTTGCCGGTCTCGTGGCATACCATCTGGCGCGGCCGGTTTAGCCAGTCGACGATCAGAGGCAGATCAACCGTTCCGGATTTGGGTTCAACCTGGCCCCACACACGCGCAACATAGGTTTTGCGCGTCTGGCGCTGTTCGAACTGCTGACCCAGATGGCGTTGCGCATGCGGTGTTTGTGCAAACACCATCACACCTGACGTGTCCCGGTCCAACCGGTGAACAAGCAGGGCCTGAGGAAAAGCCGCCTGAACCCGGGTCAGAAGGCAATCCGACAGATGCTCCCCCCGGCCGGGTACCGAAAGCAGGCCCGGCGGCTTGTTCACCACGATCAGCTGCGCGTCTTCATGCAGCACATCCAGTGGCATGTTTGGGGGGGTGTAGGTCTCGCTCATGCGGGCTTGCCTATCGCAGCGCGCGACCTCCCGCAACGTCGTCCTTGCCTGCGACCCATCGTTCGGCAACTCTCGGACCCAGTTGAGGAGGAACAGAGATGCATCCGACAATCGAGCGCATGCAGGACGCGGTTGCAAAAGGTGACGAGGCCCAGATACCGGATCTGCTGGCCGAGAATGTGCAGTTCCTGCCGCCGACTTATTACAGCACATGGACCGGGCGTGCACCGGTTGCGGCAGTGCTTGGGCATGTCAGCCAGGTGTTTTCCGAGTTTCGCTATCGCCGTGTTATGGGCGAAGGTTGCGACTGGGCTTTGGAGTTCCAATGCAAGGTCGGTGAACTGGATGCCGTGGGTGTGGATTTGATCACGCTGAATGACGATGGCCTGATCCAGAAATTCGAAGTGGTCATGCGCCCGCACAAAACCGTCGGCGCCCTGCGTGAGGCGATGATGGCGCGGGTGATGAGCGACGCCCGCTTTCTGGAATTTCGCAAGGCGCTGAGCTGACCATGCGTGCTCCTGTCGCCCCTGATCAGCTTCTGCGCCTTCCGCTGCTGCCGGTTCTGGCGATGCAGGGCCTGTCTGTCCGGCGCAATGCCCAGATGCTGCCCGAGCCATCAGGGCCGCGCGAAGGCCGAGATGGCCGCGGGCCCCGGCTGCGGTTGCTGATCACGGGTGACAGTTCGGCTGCCGGCGTAGGCGCAGGCACGCAGAAACAAGCCTTGTCCGGGCAACTCGTCCAGCGGCTGGCGCGGCACTATTGTGTTGAATGGCGGCTGGAGGCTACGACCGGCCATACAACGCAGGATACTATAGACCGTCTTGGGGCACTGAATACTCAGTTCGATGCCGTGGTGACGGCGCTGGGTGTGAATGACGTCACCCGCGCCGTGACGCAACGCCGGTTTGCCGAACGACAAACCCGCCTGATGTCTCTGCTGACAGGCACCATGGGCGCGCGGCGCGTGATTGTTACTGCAGTCCCGCAAATGGGCCGTTTCCCGGCGCTACCCCAACCTTTGGCCTGGGTTCTGGACCGTCAGGCGCGACGGCTGGATCAGGCGCTGCAGAAGGTGGTCGCAGAGCGCCCTCAGTGCCGGCACCTCGTGCTGGATTTGCCGGATGACCCGGCGCTTGCCGCGCCAGACGGGTATCACCCCAGTCCGAAAACCTACGCGATCTGGGCGGATGAAGTTGCCCGCGCGCTGCGTCAGGACTGAGCCCGAATCTGCCGGATCATCGGAACCGAATAGACAATCAAAGCCGCCCAGATCAGCGGAAAGGCGATCATGCGACCACGATCGATTTGTTCTCCAAACAAGGTAATCGCGGTGATGAAGATCATGGTCGGGGCGATGTATTGCAGAATGCCCATGGTGGACAACCGCACCAACTTGGCGCCGTTGGCATAAACCAGCAAAGGCACCGCCGTCACCACACCGGCACCCGCCAGCAGCATCGTATCCGCCCCAGCCATCCCAAAATGCCCTCTGCCTTGCGCGCCCAGCCAGGTCACATAGGCCAAAGCCGGGATCAGAAGAACCAGAACCTCGAGAAGGAATCCCTGGTTTGGTCCGATAGGAAGGGAGCGTTTGAAGAACGCGTAAAAGCCCCAAGTAAACATCATACCCAGTGCGGCCCAGGGCAGTGCTCCGGCTTCTAGCACAAGTATGATGACGCCCAGCGCTGCCAGCCCAACCGCTACTATCTGCGTTCGGTTCAAAGGTTCGCGCAGCAAAACCGCGCCCAGCGCAATGCTGAACAAGGGGTTGATATAGTACCCCAAGGCCGCGTCCAGCGCCCGCCCGGTGGCAATAGCCCAGACATAGATCGCCCAGTTCACTGAAATCAAAGCGGCCGTCAGGCAGGCCATGCCCAGCATTTTTGGGTTTCGCAGGGCCGCCTTCAGATCACCTGTACGTCCAAGCGCGACCAGCAACAGACCGGCGACCGGCACGGACCAGATCACCCGATGGGCCACAACCTCGACCGGACCGATATGCGCCATCGCCTTCATGTACAGCGGCAGAAACCCCCACAGTACATAGGCGGTTACAGCCAGCGCCAGACCGCGCGGCGTATCGACGTTCTGAGTTGGAGCAGCGATGTCCGCCATGTCAGGTCTCCGGCTGATACCGTTCGTCTTTACGGCAGTTCAGGCCGGGTTGGGAACTGTGATTTCTGTGAACGCACGTATCAAGAACCTTGATAGGATCGCGCCTTGGGCTTTCAGCTGGCTTTTCACCGCTTGCGAGGCTCTGCCTCGCGCTCCGGGATATTTTTGGCCAGATGAACAAGGGATCCTTCATTCATCTGGCTGCAAATATCCCGGGGGAGGCGCAGCTTGCTGCGGCGGGGGCAGCGCCCCCAACGCACCGGTTCAGACTTTGACGCGCTCGGATTTAGGGTCATACATCGGCTTCAGCGATGCCTCTGCCCTAACCTTCACACCGCACACGTCGATCTCATAGCTCGATGCCAATACATCAGCCGCCTTCTCGCCCTCACATGGCACGTATCCCATACCAACGGCGCCGCCCAGCGTGTGGCCATAGTTGCCTGAGCTGAGATAGCCGACATACTCACCATCGCGAATGATCGGTTCATTGTGGAACAGCAGCGGCTCTGCATCGGTCAGCTTGAACTGCACCAGGCGACTCTTTGGCCCGCTTTCCTTGCGCGCGATTACCGCCTCGCGGCCGATGAAATCACTGCCCTTGTCGACCTTGACAGCGAACCCGAGTCCGGCGTCGACAACATGGTCTTCGCAAGTGATATCGTGGCCGAAATGGCGGAAGCCCTTTTCGATCCGGCAGCTGTCCATCATGTGCATCCCACACAACTTCAGCCCCATGTCCTGACCAGCCTCGTGCAGTGTTTCGAACACATGACCCGCCATGTCAGACGAGACATAGATTTCCCAACCAAGTTCACCCACATAGGTCACGCGATGCGCGCGGGCGAGCCCCATGCCGATCTCGATCTGCTGTGCGGTACCAAATGGATTGGTTGCGTTGGTGAAGTCGTTGGGCGAGACCTTTTCAAGCAGCGCGCGGGCGTTCGGACCCATCACGGCCAGCACCCCTTCGCCCGCGGTGACGTCAGTGATGACCACGTTGAAATTGCCGGCATGGCGTTGCATCCAGGTCTGATCCGCCAGACGGGTCGCCGCCGGAGTGACCACCAGATAGGACGTTTCAGTCAGGCGGGTGACCGTCACATCCGCTTCAATCCCGCCGCTGCGGTTCAGGAACTGGGTATAGACTATTTTGCCATTGGGCACCGAGTAGTCGCCGCCGCCGATATAGTTCATGAACGCCTCGGCATCCGGACCTTCCACCCGGATCTTGCCGAACGAAGACATGTCGTACATGCCGACATTCTCGCGCACGGCGCGGTGCTCGGCGGCCGAATTCTCGAACCAGTTCTGGCGCTTCCAACTGTACTGATACTCACGCTCCTGCCCTTCACTGGCGTACCAGTTGGCACGTTCCCATCCGGCTAGTTCACCAAATACCGCGCCCTGTTCCTTCAGGTGGTGGTGGAACGGTGTCCGCCGCACACCGCGCGCAGTCGCCTTCTGACGATAGGGGTAGTGATCGGCATAGAGCAGGCCCAGCGTCTCTTTCGAGCGTTCGAACAGGTACTGTTTGTTGCCCTGGAACGGCTGCATCCGGCTGATATCCACATCGCCAAGGTCAAACGGTTTCTCACCCGTATCCATCCATTCGGCCAGTGCCATCCCCGCGCCACCGGCGGACTGAATGCCGATCGAGTTGAACCCTGCCGCGACCCAGAAATTGTCCATCTCGGGCGCAAGGCCAAGGTGGTAGGCATCGTCGGGGGTAAAGCTCTCAGGGCCGTTGAAGAAGGTATGGATTCCGGCCTCGGCCAGCATGGGCATCCGGTTGCAGGCATCTTCGAGGATCGGTTCGAAATGGTCGAAATCCTCGGGCAACTGGTCGAATTCGAAGGTATCCGGGATACCGTCCATGGCCCATGGCTTGGCGTTCGGCTCGAACGCGCCCAGCAGGATTTTGCGCGCGTCTTCCTTGTAATAGGCGCATTCATCCGGCACCCGCAGCACGGGCAGCTGCGTCAGACCATCGATGTTCTCGGTAACGATGTAGAAATGCTCGCAGGCGTGCAGCGGGACGTTGACGCCCGCCATCCGGCCAACCTCGTGCCCCCACATGCCTGCACAGTTCACCACCATGTCGCATTCGATGTGGCCCGAGGCGCTGCCGTCATCGGCAACCCAGTCCACACCTGTCACCTTGCGGCCCTGTTTGACGATCTCGGTGACTTTCACGCGTTCTTTGACAATGCCGCCGCGCTGCCGTGCGCCCTTGGCAAGCGCCAGCGCGATATTGGCAGGATCGCCCTGTCCGTCCAGCGGCAGGTAAACCGCACCCTTGACGTCTTCGAGGTTCAGATGCGGATAAAGCTCCGCCACGCGCTCGTTCGTGATTTCTTCGACCTCGACCCCGAATGCCCGCGCCATGGCGGCCTGGCGATAAATTTCTTCCTTGCGCTCTTCGGTCAGGGCCACGGTGATCGATCCGCAGCGCTTGAACCCGGTCGCGACGCCGGTTTCCTCCTCAAGCGAGCCATAGAGTTCCTGACTGTACTTCGCCAGTTTGGTCATGTTGGCGGTCGCGCGCAGCTGCGCGATCAGACCCGCGGCGTGCCAGGTGGTGCCGCTGGTCAGTTGCTTGCGTTCCAGCAGCACGACATCTGTCCAACCCTTCTTGGTCAGATGATACGCGACCGAGCATCCGATAACGCCGCCGCCGATGATGACCACTCGGGCCTTGGTGGGAAGATCAACCATCCTGATGTCTCCGCTGTGTCAGGTTTGGGATAAAATGCCACGGATGTGCGACAACAAATGCATCAAAATCGTCAGGTCCTCTGCAAAAATCACCTTTGCGAAGATGCCCGCTTTTCCCGCCGCAGAACAAACGGCGTGATTCCATAAAAGCTCTTGTAAATCGACGAGAATCCGTTGGGAAATCCGCATGCCAGGCCGATCTCGCGCACGCTCATGGTGGTGTTCAGAAGCAGATTGTTCGCGCGCGCCAGCCGCATTTCGCGGTAAAATCCGTTTGGTGTGGTTCCGAAGATCGACCGGAACTTGCGTTCGAGCGACCGATTCGACAGCCCCAGCAGATTGACGATGTCCTGGATCGGCAAAGGGTCTTCGATATTGGCCTGCATCAGCTTGATGCACTGGTCCAGTTTTGCATCCCCGGTCGCCGTGGTCCGAACCCCGGAAAACGGCTGCTGCGAGGAAAAGTCCCGGATGTTTTCGTGCAGCATGATGTCAGCAACCGTCATCCTGGCAGGGCCCGAAACATGGCGCCCGATAACGGCCAGGGCGACATCGGTGGTCGCCTCCATTCCGGCGCAGGTGACGACCGAACCCTGCTGGGTTGCGATGGACATCTTGGCTTCGAACCGGGCGCCCCTTTCGCGCAGGAAAGATGCGTTTTCCCAGTGGGTGGCCATGTCATCCGTGCCCTGCTCGTCAATATAGCGGCTGGCGGCCTCGGCCAGCAAAAACACCTGCGCGCCGCGGTAGGTATAGTCCGACACCACCCGCCCAAGTGACAGGTCCGGCAGGTCCGGGTCGGAATTGCCGATCACGAACAGATAGTCGGCATCAGGTTGTGCAGAAACCGGTTCGGTTGAAACGGTTGCGCCGCTGCTGCTTTCGACAGGGCCGCCTTTCAACGACCGATAGGTGTACCGGAACGGAGGATTCGGGCAAACGCGGTTGGCAATCCGCAGGACATCGACCAATGACGCGAGCTCCAGCAAAACGTATCCCGGCGCAACCATGATATCGAACTGATGCTGTTTGCCGGATCCCTGCGGTTCGGGTCCTGTCCGCTTTTGCATTCTTGTGCCCTCAGACAATCCTGTGCCCGGCTGCGCGCAACTGTTCGGCCAGTGCCTCGATATGGTCCGGACCGACCTCGCAACAACCGCCTACGATCGTGGCCCCCTGTTCCACCCAGCGCATGGCGTGTTCGGCGTAGACCTGAGGCCCCAGATCGCTGCGCTGTTCAAGCGCGTCGACGGTCGGGGCGTCCTTCAGAAATCCCTCGGAAATTTCGGTGAATCCATTCGCATAGGCGCCAAACGGTCTTCCCATGTTCGCGATGATTTGCAAAGCCGCAGGCATGGCCTCGGGTGGCGAGCAATTGACGAGCACGGCCTCTGGAGCAAAGCGGTCGACCAGAGGTGAGATTTCCGACAGGTGTTCACCCGACCGCAAACGTGTGCCGTCTGTGTCATCGACGGTCAGGGCCAGCCAGACGGGACGCCCGCCATCGACTGTGCCGCGCAACGCACCTTCTGCTTCCTGTACCGACGAAACGGTTTCAATCAGGAACAGGTCGACCCTGTCAGCCATCAGTTCGACAAGTTCGGCGTATTTCGAAGCGGCGTCCTCAGGATCGGGCCGCAGGTCGGGCCTGTAGGTGGCCAGCAGCGGACCCAGCGACCCTGCAATGCGCCCTTTGGTTCCCGCGCGTGCGCGTTCTGCCTGAGACAGGGCGGTGTCCGTCAGCGCTCCGATCTGGTCTTCCAACCCCACACGTTCCAGGCGCGAACGGTGAACGGCATAGGTATTGGTGGTCGCGATCGTAGCGCCGCGGCGAAAATAATCTGCGTGAACGTCGCCCACCAGTTCCGGGTGATCCATCATCACCCGCGTTGACCAAAGCGGCGTTGCCCGGTCGCCACTGCGTTTGACCAGTTCCTGCCCGATGGAGCCGTCCAGAAGGGTGATGTCTGCCATGTCTTACCTCGTTACGGAATCAGGACCAGTTTCCCCGGAAACGCTTTGGATTGGAAATCTTCCTGCGCCCGGGCAATGTCTTTCAGAGGATACGTCTTCGAAACAAGCGGCCTGATCCGCCCTGCATTGATAAGTTCGACAAGCCGTCCGAAAACGTCGAATGCCTGGTGTGTACAGCCATGAATGGTGATGTCCCTCAAATAGATATCGCGCAGATCCGCTTGTACAATCGGGCCTGCTATGGCGCCGGAAACGGCGTATTGCCCGCCCGGCTTCAGCGCCAGAATCAACCCCGGAAATGCCGGTCCGCCGACGACGTCGACCACCACATCGAACATGTCTGGCGGCAAGGCCGCGTCGCGATCAAAGGTATCTATCGCACCCTGTCCCTTGACCACGTCTGCTTTGGAGGCGCTGGTTACACCCCAGACCGAAGCCCCCCGCAATGTTGCAAGTTGGACGGCAGCCAGCCCGACCCCACCGGATGCCCCGGTTATCAGAACCTTTTGTCCGGCCGTTACACCTGCGCGGGTCAGCAGGTTTTCGGCCGTGCCGAAAGCGCAGGGTATTGCCGCAATCTCGGTGTCCGACAGGGGTGACACTGACACGTCGTAGAGGTCGCTTGCCTCGACCAGGCAGTATTGCGCGAAGGCGCCGTCAATCTCAGAACCCAATGCAATGAAACCGCTGGGTTGACCGGGGCGCGGGCGCGGCAAGTTGATCGGACAGGTGACACGTTGACCTGGCTGGAATCCGGTGCCGGACCCTGTCCGCTCAACGATGCCGCACAAATCACCGCCCTGTATTCTGGGAAACTGCAGAGCGCCGCCCCAACCGCCGGCATCGACATCCTGATCGACCGCGTCCGTTGCACCCGTGACATCCGGTGAATACCAGCCAACACGCGTGTTGATGTCGGTATTGTTGACGCCTGCCGCAGCCACCCGGACCAGAACCTGCCCGTGTCCGGGGGTGGGTAGGGGAATATCCTGACGCCATTCCAGTGCCTCCGGCCCGCCATGGCGTGTCAGGTAAACACCGGACATTGTCTCCGGATGGGTCATTGCCATCTCTCCCCGTTACAGGTTTTGCGGATGCATTATGCCCGACAGCGGTGTTGCATCAAATTGCGGGTCCGCCTGACTTTTGGCCGACCCGCAGTTTTCCCTGATGGATCAGGCACGCAACCGCGCGTTTTCCGGATCCCAGAGCGGCTGGTCCTGCTGCACGACGGCTCGGCATTTCCGACCGTAGATTTCGACCTCCAGTTCGGTGCCCGGAGCAGCCAGATCAGGACGCACCATGCCCAGTGCGACCGACGCATTTATGCGATACCCCCATGCACCGGATGTGGTTTCACCCACGATCTGACCTTCATGCCAGAGGCATGACATGTACGGTGCGTCGCAATCTCCGGCCTCGACCAGCATGGTGACGAACTGCTTTTTCACGCCCTGCTGCTTTTCATTCTGGATCGCAGCCTTGCCGGGGAAGTCCTGTGGTTTGTCCAGTTTCACGAACCGCTCCAAACCGCCTTCCAGAAGCGAGTAGTCGGTCGACAGGTCGCCTTTCCACGCACGATAACCCTTTTCGACACGCAGGGAATTGAGCGCATACATCCCGAAGGGCTTGGCACCCGCGTCAATGATGGCGCCATAGATCGCTGGCATGTGTTCGTTCAGGGCATGAACCTCCCAACCCAGCTCACCTGCGAAGGAAACACGGATCAGGTAAGCGGGTTGCCCGGCGACGGTTGCCGACTGGTGGGTCAGCCATCCGGTCGACAGGTCCGCATCGGTCATGCCCGACAGGATCTCTCGCGACTTCGGCCCCGTGACGATCAGTGTATCGCGGGTGGTGGTCACATCCTCGACCGAAACGCCTTCGGGCATAGCGTTCAGCAGAATGTCGCGGTCATGCCACTGGGCAGTTGCGGCCGTGATCATGACGAACTCGTCCTCGCCCATCCGGATACAGGACATCTCGGTCAGGATGCGACCACGATCATCAGAGATATAGACAAGGTTCATGCGACCCGTCTTGGGCAGGCCACCCGTGACCAGACCACGCAGCGCCTCGGCAGCACCTTCGCCCTTGACCATGAAGCGCGAGAACCCCGGCAGATCCAGTACACCACAATGGTCGCGCACGGCCTCGCATTCCTCCTTTACGCGCTGCTCCCACGGGCCCGAGCGGCCCCATGTGTGGGTGGCTTCAAGCGACGTGTCGTCGCCGGGCTGCGCAAACCAGTTGGCCCGTTCCCAGCCGTTATAGGCGCCCATGACACCGCCCAGCTCTTTCACCTTGGCATGAACCGGCGACAGTTTCTTGTCGCGCGCGGCGGGCCATTCGTGCTGGGGGAAGTGCATAGCGTACTCGTTGCCATAAACTTCCAGACCCTTCTGGTTGCAATAGTCCTGATCGGTGTAATCGGTGTAACGGCGCGGATCGACAGCCCACATATCCCACTCGGTCGCGCCATCGACGATCCATTCGGCCAGCACCTTGCCCGCGCCACCGCCTTGCGCGATGCCAAAGGTGAATGTGTGCGCCTCGAACGCGTTTTTCACACCCGGCATTGGACCGATCAGCGGCAGACCGTCCGGTGCATAAGGGATCGGGCCATTGATCACGCGGCCCACGCCCGAGGTTGCCATCAGCGGCACCCGTTCCATCGCGTCGGTCACGATGTCCTCAATCCGGTCCAGATCATCATTCCACAGCTGGAAGCTGAAGTCCTCGGGCATCGGGTCATCTTCTGTCATCCAGTGGCCCTTACAATTGGGCTCATACGGGCCAAGGTTGAAGCCGTTCTTCTCCTGACGCAGGTAGTACGAGACATCCACGTCGCGCAGCAGCGGCAGCTTCTTGCCCCCGTTTTCCTTGGACCACGCTTGGACTTCGGGGATTTCGTCGGTCAGCAGATACTGGTGGCTCATGACCATCGCGGGAACGGTTCGGCCGCCATAAGGTTTGAACCACTCTCCCACACGCTGCGCGTAGTAACCGGCGGCGTTGACCACATAATCACAGGCGATATCGCCCTTGTCCGTGTGTACGGTCCAGGTGCCGTCGTCATGCTGGGTCACGCCGGTTGCCGGGCAGAAACGGATGATCTTCTGGCCCATGTCGCGGGCCCCCTTGGCCAGCGCTTGCGTCAGCTGCGCGGGGTCGATGTCGCCATCGGTCGGATCATACAGAACCCCCTCAAGATCATGCGTTTCAAGGAAGGGATAGCGTTCCTTGGCCTCTTCCGGGGTCCACATCTCCATCGGGATGCCCTGGTAACGGCCCATCGACATCGCCCGCTCAAATTCCTGCATCCGCTCCTTGCTGTGCGCCAGACGGATCGAGCCGGACTGGTGGTAGTTCATCGGATAGTCGACTTCTTCGCCCAGCCGCGCATACAGCTCGGTCGAGTAGCGCTGCATGTTCATGATCGCCCACGAGGTCGAAAACGTCGGCACGTTACCCGCCGCGTGCCAGGTCGAACCTGCGGTCAGCTCGTTCTTTTCCAGAAGAACGCAGTCGGTCCAGCCCTTCTTGGCCAGATGGTACAGCGAGGAAGCCCCCACCACACCGCCACCGATAACAACCACTCGGGCTTTTGTCGGAAAATCATTCATGTTGTTTGATCCCTGTTACTGTGCCTCTTGAGGCAGATCGTCCGTGATGTCGTAGTAATCGCCCTTGTCGGCCACGAAGATGTGGCGGGCGAGCGTGAGGCCCGTGGGTTCGTCAAGCGCCCCCATGGAAATCGAAATCGTGTCCTCGTCATTGTGTTGCCAGAAAAGGAACGAGCCGCAGGCGCTGCAGAAACCGCGTCGGGCGATATTCGAGGCACGAAACCAGCTGAGCGTGTCACTGGCGGAAAAACTGAGATTGTCCTGATGCGTCGAGGCGGACGCCCAGATATGACCCGACTGCCTGCGGCATTGACCGCAATGGCAGGCCGAGGGCGGTGAAAGCTCACCGTCGACCGCGAAGGCAACCGAGCCGCACAAACATGATCCTGTCTGCATTCTATTACCCCCTTGCTGTAGGCGTGGTGCTGGTTCCCAGCAGCACACCGTAAATGATGAAACATGCAGCCATGATCCGGCGCACCCAGATGTTGAACACCGCGCCCAGCGCCGCCTTGCCCATGAGCGCGCCCAGAAGTGTGAAGCCGGTATAGCTGAGTGTCGTAATGACCAGCGCTGTTGGCATGATGACCGACATTTGCTGCCAGATCGGCACATCGGGCTGCACGAATTGCGAAAACGCGGCCAGGTATCCTGCGACACTTTTGGGATTGATCGTGGCGATGGCCAGTGCATGCAGATAGACGTGCCGCGCTGGACGTTCCGTGGCAGGTACCGGCTTTGCCGCGTTCATCCAGCCGCGCACGCCCATCCAGATCAGGAACCCTGCCCCGATCAGTTTGGCGATGAAAAACCCGGTTGGGGACGCCGCGATCAATGCGGTCACGCCCAGTGCCGACAGGATCAAAAACGCGCTGGCCTGAGTCACAATGGCCAGAACACCCAGCATCGCCTTGGCAAATGGCAGGTTCATCCCGTTCGAGATGCAATTGACCGCGTTCGGCCCCGGTGTGGTAACGAATACCACCCAGAACAGCGCGAATATGGTCCAGGCCTCAAAGCTCATCAGTATACCGGCGGGGCGATGACCCAGACCGCAACCGCGGGCTCGTCATAGGGGTTGGACCATTGATAGGGCTCGTGCTTGATCCGAAAACTGTCACCCGGACCGACCGTGTATTCACGATCGCCGATTTTGAGATCAAGCCGCCCGGAGACCATGTAACCGACCTCTTGCGTCGGGCGATTTGCAGGGGTTTGCATGCGGGACTGGGGTTGAAAGGTAGAATGCACCATCTCGAAATCGTCGGTCAGATCAGGAGACAGCAGTTCTTCGATCAGCCCTTCTTCGCCGGACCCCATCGGACGCCGGGATCCGGCCCGGACGACATAGCCCTGTTCGGCGGCAGGCGCCGCGGAATGCGCAAACAGCATCGACATCGGAACACCAAGACACTGGGCAATCTGGCGCAGATCCGAGATCGATGGTTCGGACTTGTCGCGCTCAACCTGGCTGAGCCAGCCGACGGACCGGTCCAGACGAGTCGCGATATCGGTCAGCGTCAGCCCGCGCGCCTTGCGCAGAGCGCGGATGTCCGCTCCGAGTGTCGCGCTTTGCGGGGCCTGGCTGTTCACGGGGGCCACTCCGATTCTCGTGAAATTTTCTCCTCGTTTTTCACGATGGCGCGATTCCGTGAAAATTCCAAGCATTTTTTCACTTGGGTCGACCTGTCCGATTGGCTATGTCCCACTCATGTGGATTGCAGTGATCTATCTTTGGGCGGTTAACGGTCTGACCCTGCTGTGTTTCGGCTGGGACAAGGTCCGGGCGCAGCGGCGCAAGCGCAGAATCCCAGAACGCAGGTTGTTGTGGCTTGCAGCCCTCGGCGGCAGCCCCGGCGCGTTGCTTGGACGATGGCTGTTTCGGCACAAATCCCGAAAACGCGGATTCTCGGCCTGGCTGTTCGGAGTTGCCACGTTGCAGGTCTTGGCCCTGTATCTTGCCATGGCCAACGGCCTGCCGACCCTTATGCAGTGACAAGACCTGACTGCACCGTCAGTCAGCCGATGTTGCGGACATAAATCTCGGTGGTGGCGGAACAGCGTTCCGTCAAAAGTTCAAAGCCTGCTTTCCGAAGCACGCGGGCAGAGGCTGGATTGTCGCGACCGACACCGGCAACGAGTCGCATGGCAGGGCCTGACAGCACTGCGGTCTGAAGCCCCTTTAACAGTTCGGAGGCATAGCCGTTTCCCCAGGCAATTTCTGCAATCAGATAGCCGATATGGACACTCGGAGGCGCATCACCGTCCAAATCCACGGCCAGCACCATCAGTCCGATCAGCTTATTGTCGCTGCTTTGACGCACCAGCAGAATGTCGCTTTCGGCGTGACGAGCCTCGATCCAGGCTGAGATGTCCCGGTCCCGCAACTGCATGGGCGGCGGCAGGTTTTTCAAGACCGCAGGGGTCAGTAGCGCGGCAAGATCGTCAGCTAGCTTGCGCCGCAAGTGCGGTTCGGCAAGATGGTCTTTCCAGTGGCTGACCGAAAGCCGTTGAGTAGAGAATTGGTGTGGAATCATGCCGGACCCGCCAGGTTTCGAGGCCTTCGGAGTTTAGCGGGTCTTTGCGTGAAGCAAAATGTCGAAGTCCGAGAGTGGGCCTTTCGCCCCCTGCGTTTCCATCAGGCTCGCGCGAAAGTTTTGGACAATATCTCCGTCAGGTATTCGGCGTCATCCTCCGAAAACGCATCGGGCAGATCGCTGTCGATGTCGAAAACCGCGATTACCTCACCTGCGGCATTGTGAACAGGCAGGACCAGTTCGGATCGGGTTGAGGACGCGCAGGCGATATGCCCCGGGAACGCGTCGACATCCGGAACAAGCTGCACCTGCCCTGTGCGCGCAGCCGCACCACAAACACCCCGGTCGAAGGGAATGACCAGACATCCATGCCCCCCCTGGTAAGGGCCGATTTTCAGCAACCCCGGTTCGGTCACCCGATAAAACCCGGTCCAGTTGAACCGGTCGTCGGAATGATGCACCTCGCAGGCGACGGTGGCCATCAGTGCAACCTCGTCACTTTCGCCTTCGGTCAGAGCGGCAATGGTTCTGGCCAGCATGGTGTAGTCTGCTGTCATGGTGGAAGTCCCGTCTGTGGTGGGTAAAGGGGGCGCTGCCCCCTCTTGAGCCGTTGACTCAATTCACCCCCGGAGTATTTGGAAAAAGATGAAGGGTCAAACCCGTTCGATTGCTATTGCGGTGCCTTCGCCGCCGCCGATGCAGATGGCTGCCACACCCCGCTTGAGGTTTCGTTTTTCCAGAGCATTGAGCAGCGTCACCATGATTCGGGCACCTGATGCGCCGATCGGATGACCCAGGGCGCAGGCGCCACCATTCACATTCACTTTTTCACGCGGCAAACCCATTTCGCGCATGAACGCCATGGGAACGACGGCGAAGGCTTCGTTCACCTCCCACAGATCGACGTCATCCTTGCTCCATCCGATGCGGGACAGCAGCTTTTGCGCCGCCGGAACCGGAGCGGTCGTAAAGAGGCCCGGAGCCTGCGCGTGGCTGGCATGCCCGAGGATGCGCGCACGAACGTTCAGGCTCTGCGCCTCGGCCACTTCGGCGGAGGCAAGAACCAGCGCCGCCGCACCATCGGAGATCGATGAGGAGTTGGCGGCTGTTACGGTCCCGTCCTTGCGAAACGCGGGTTTCAGGGTCGGAATCTTTTCCGGCCGCGCCGATTTTGGCTGTTCGTCAATATCTTGTGTGAATTCACCTTTGCGGGTCCGCACGACGTGCGGCGCAATTTCGCCGTCAAACGCCCCGTTTTCCTGAGCGGCCAGCGCGTTGGACAGAGACTGCAGCGCGTATTCGTCCTGTGCCTCACGCGTGAATTGATAGGCCTCGGCGCAGTCTTCGGCGAAGGTGCCCATCAGGCGGCCCTTGTCATACGCGTCCTCAAGCCCGTCCAGAAACATGTGGTCCACCACCTGACCGTGACCGATTCGCGCCCCGCGGCGCATTTTGGGCAGCAAGTAGGGGGCGTTTGTCATGCTTTCCATACCGCCCGCGACCATGGTGTCGGCATGACCCAGCGCAATCTGGTCAAACGCCATCATCGCCGCCTTCATCCCGGACCCGCACATCTTGTTCAGGGTCGTTGCGGGCACGTCTTCGCCCAAACCGGCGGCGAAACCGGCCTGCCGCGCCGGAGCCTGTCCCTGACCGGCGGGCAGAACGCAGCCCATCAGAACCTCGTCCACGGTCTGTACTCCGGCCCCCTTCATGGCCGCTCGAATGGCCGTGCCACCCAGATCGGCCGCCGCAACCCCATCGAACATGCCCTGAAACCCGCCCATTGGTGTGCGGGCTGCACCCGCGATCACGACCTGCTTCATCCGGATTCTCCTTCTCGTTTTCCGGGTTCTGAATACCGAATGGTAAGAATTGCCGTCTAGCGTATTTCTACGAGGATTTTTCATTCTGGAGGGCAATTGGACATGGGTCTGATCAGTACGGCAACCGGTGAGACGCAGGTGATCAAGGTTCAGGCAGACCGGATCGACGCCGCCATTGCGATACAGTTCAAGGAAGATATGCGCAATCAGACCGACGGCTGCGCGGGCCGGGTGGTGCTGGACCTGTCGGATGTCGAATTCATCGATTCCAGCGGACTGGGTGCCATCGTCGCATCCATGAAACAGCTTGGCGATGACCGCAGCCTGGATCTGGCGGGTCTGCATCCGTTTGTCGAGAAAGTATTTCGGCTGACCCGCATGGATACAGTTTTTCGATTATTTGCGACGCTGGAAGACGCCCTGACGCCGACTGCGGATTAAAGTTGCAAAGGAAACCATTCGCGTGGCTTCTGTTCATGATCATGACTTTCTGGAACTGAGCTTTGCCGCAACCGAAGCTGAGGCGAGCATGGGTATCGCCCGTCTTAGCGCCGGCCTCGCCGAGCGCGGATTGCCCGCACCAAAGGCAAGCGACGTCAAAATCGCGCTGGCCGAGGCGATAAACAACCTGGTTGAACATGCCTATGCAGGCATCGCCCAGCCCGTGTTCTTGTCAGGTGCCGCCGGCACAGGGATCGGCTTGTTATTATCATTACGGATACCGGCAACCCTTTGCCGGGGCGTCGAGTGCCCGATGTTATTCCGGCGGACGTCAACGCAACCAGACAGAGTCTGCCCGAAGGGGGATTCGGATGGTTCCTGATTCACCAATTGACCAGCGCCATCCATTATGAACGGCGCGAAGGGTGCAATAGGTTGTCTTTGCGCTTCGATTTCCCGGATGAGGCGAATTGACCCAAAATGGCCACAATAAGGCCCAGATCGAAACATTGTCGCGCCGCAAATAATTGGCAAAAGGGTCTTGTAGCTCAGATAGCTTCCCTCGGCGCCTAGCATCACAGCCCCCACCCAGTGACCGGCGCCGAGGAACCTCCCCTCAAGTTGACTGGACATTCCTCTGCCGCGCGATACGGTCTGCGCGTTCAATGAGGAGAGGCCCGTCATGCGCGATTTGCACAAACCCGGACGTTCCGAAGTACTGGCGACCGAAGGCATGTGTGCGACGTCACACCCTTTGGCGGCCAAGGTGGCGCTGGACATACTGGCGCAGGGCGGAAACGCGATGGACGCCGCCATCGCCGGTGCGGTTTTGCTGGGTATTTGCGAACCACAAATGACCGGTCTGGGTGGCGATTGTTTTGTCCTGTTCAATCGCGCAGGCGAGAACGAAATTCGCGCGCTGAACGGTTCAGGCCGCGCGCCCCAAGCAGCAGATGCAGAGGCGTTGCGCGCAAAGGACCTGAAGACCGTGCCCCTGAACACTCCGGATGCGGTGACAGTTCCGGGTGCTGTTGATGCGTTTTGCCACCTGGCGGAAACGGAAGGACGGCTGGGGCTTGAGGCGATTTTGCAACCGTCCATCGACTACGCGGAGACCGGTGTTCCGGTGGCCGCACGAGTGGCCTTCGACTGGAAATCCGGCGCGGCTGTATTGCAGGGTGCGGCCCGCGACCACTATCTGATCGATGGCAAGGCCCCGGAAACAGGTCAGGTCTTTCGCGCTCCGGGTCAGGCGGAGATTCTGCGCCAAATTGCTCGTCACGGGCGCGAAGCATTCTACACCGGTGACATCGCGCAAGACATGATTTCCGCCTTGAACACACTGGGTGGGGTCCACACATCAGACGACTTTCAAGCCACCAGATGGACGCAAACCAACCCAATGAGCGGGCACTACAAAGGCACGGACCTTGTCGAACACCCGCCCAATGGGCAAGGGGCGACTGCGATCCTGTTGCTCAATATTCTGAAGAACTTTGATCTGGCCGGGATGGACCCTTTTGGTGCGCAAAGGGTTCATATCGAGGCCGAGGCCACCAAATTGGCCTACGATGCCCGCAACCGATTCATTGCGGACCCCGATCATACGGCCAGGGCCGAACGTTTCACCGATCAGGATATTGCAGACAGGCTGGCAGCGCTTATCGATCCCAAAAGCGCAATGGCGGCCGCCGCACGGCTGACCGAGTCCGTTCACAAGGATACCGTCTATATCACGGTGGTCGACCGGGACCGGATGTCCGTATCTCTCATCTACTCGATCTTCCACAGCTTCGGATCAGGGATCGCGTCTGAAAAATATGGCATTCTGCTGCAGAACCGCGGGGCGGGCTTTACGCTGCAAGGCGGGCACCCCAATGAGCTGGGCGGTGGAAAACGCCCGATGCACACGATCATTCCCGGGATGCTGAAACAGGACGGCCGGGTAGTGATGCCATTCGGTGTCATGGGCGGGGCCTACCAGCCGACCGGACACGCCAGATTCCTGTCCAATCTTGTCGATTTTGATTTGAGTCTTCAGGGCTGCATTGATGCGCCGCGCGCCTTTGCCGATGGTGGGGTACTGAAACTGGAACGCGGATATCCGCAAGCAGTAGCGCAACAATTGTCTGACATTGGCCACACTGTTTCAATTCCTGACACACCCCTCGGCGGTGCACAGGCGATCCGAATCTGTGAAAGCGGTGTTCTTGAGGGGGCTAGTGACCCCAGAAAAGACGGATGTGCGCTTGGGTATTGAGTTTCGGCGACCGGAAGGCGGCAGCTATGCGGTTATCAGTTCAGATGAAAGTGCAGCGGATACGCGCCATCCTCGAACGGGCCGAACATGTTGGGAATGTCGGGGTGCTCAACCGGCTCTCCGGACTGGTCGGCAACCAGATTTTGTTCTGAAACATAAGCAACATAGAAGGATTGGTCGTTTTCAGCCAGCAGGTGATAAAACGGCTGATCCTTTATCGGCCGACTGTCTTCAGGAATCGCCTGATACCATTCTTCCGTATTCGAGAACTCCGGATCCACGTCAAAAATCACCCCTCGAAAGGGATGTTTCTTATGGCGGACCACCTGGCCCAAGCCGTATTTGGCATTTGTCTTCAGCATTGTTTCAGCCCCCGGAGGTCTTACTACCTCTTTCCGGGCCAAAATGCCAATCATTGATCTGAAATTCAGGGAAACAGTCTGTGAACCTACTACTGACAGTGTTCGAAATTGTCGCTCCGGTATTTTTGCTTTCAGGGATTGGGTTTACCTGGGTCAGGCTGGGATTCGAGTACCGTTTGCAGTTCGTGACACGGTTTGCGATGACACTGGCCGTGCCAAGTCTGATCTTCGTCGCCCTGATGCAGACCGAAATTCCGGGCGGGGATCTGTCACGGTTCACGCTGGCCACCATTGCCGGGAATCTGGCACTTGCCGTGGTCTTCAAAGTGACCGTTCATCTTTTGAAACTGGAGCAGCGCACGTATCTGTCGCCGCTCATTTTCGGGAATACCGGAAATCTTGGGCTGCCTCTGTGTATTTTTGCATTCGGGCAGGCCGGACTGGGCTATGCGGTGATCTTTCTTGCGGTCACGGCCCTGTTTTCATTCACTTACGGAATCTATCTGGTGGCCGGAAAAGGCGCGTTTGGCAAAGTCATACGCGAGCCGATGGTCTGGGCAACGCTGTTTGGCGCCCTGTTTTTGTGGCAAGGCTGGGAAACGCCCTTGTTTCTGACCAATACGCTTGAGCTGCTGGGGCAGATGGCGGTGCCCATGATGCTGATCACGCTCGGCGTCGCGATTGCACGGCTGACCACCGACAGGCTGGGGCAGGCAATCTGGCTGTCAGTTTTGAAGCTTGGCGTTTGCTTTGTTTTGGGCTGGACCGTTGCAGTGACGTTCGATCTTGGGGCCGTGGCATTCGGTGTGCTGGTCTTACAGATGTGCACCCCGGTGGCAGTCACATCGTACCTTCTGGCCGAGCGGTTCAAGGCCGATTCAGACGCGGTTGCCGGAATGGTCATGGTCTCGACTCTTCTTTCCGTGGGGGCATTACCTGTCATTCTGGCTATTGTTCTGTAACGAAAGTGATTTCCTCAAACTACAATCTGCGCTAGAATGAACAAAAAAGGCACGAGGCACATGAGCAGAATTCTAGTTGTACTCCTTGGGGTGCTGCTTTTGGCATCCTGTGGGGGTGGTTCCAAGCAACCGCCCAGCAGATTGAATGACGCGTGCAGTATTGCGCGCGAAAGGCCGGACTATATCAAGGCGTTCAAATCCACCGAACGGAAATGGGGGGTGCCCATTCACGTTCAGATGGCGACAATCTATCAGGAAAGCCGCTATCGCCACGATGCACGAACCCCGCACAAATACGCACTGGGAGTGATCCCGCTAGGCCGTCAGAGCAGCGCCTACGGCTTCAGCCAGGCCCTTGATGGCACGTGGGAGCAATATCAGCGCGAAACCGGAAAACGGCGCGCCAAGCGGGATCGCATTCGCGACGCGTCGGACTTCATCGGCTGGTACATGAACAAAAGCTACGAACGCAACGGCATCCACCCCAGCGACACCCGCAACCAGTACCTGGCCTATCACGAAGGTCACGCCGGCTTTGCGCGTGGCACCTACAACGGTAAATCCTGGTTGCTGAACGTGGCGGATGATGTCGATGCGCGTGCGCGTCTTTATCAGGCCCAGCTGGCGTCCTGCCGAGTCTGACACCATTGCGCAGGCCGGCAGTTACCCGGCCTGTCCTAATTCGGGCGTGAGAACAGGCTCTGGTTCAAGCGTCCGTCTGTTTCCAATGCGCCCAGCAGGACCGTGGTCTGCCCCCCGGCATTGTCGTGAATCACCCATTTACGCAGCTCAATGGGATCGCCTGTAAACATCAGCTCGATCCGGCCTGCGTCGGGGTTTTTGGGGTCCTGCGCCGTAACGATTGTGGCGGTCCCGTCAAACTCGTGCCCCACCACCATATTCGCCTCACCCAGATTTACATTTCGCTTCAGCACCAGTGACAACGGTGTCCGGTTCAGCGGGTATTGCTCGGGCGGCTGGTTTGATTTCGGATCAAAGATCATCACGGATCCGGAGCGCGCCAGAACGACGGCATCATTGGGGGGGTCATATTCGAACCGCATCTTGCCGGGGCGTTGAATCCAAAGCTTTCCGGTACTTAGCGATCCGTCATCGTTGACCTGAGTGAACGACGTCTGAACGGTTTTCATATCGTTCAGGTATTTTGAAATCTGCGACAATGGCAGTTTGTCTGCCGCCCAGGCCGCAGGCGCGGCCAGTGTCAAAGCAAGGGCAAAGGCTATCTGTTTCATGAGACACCAGATAAGCGCTTTGCCCTTGTTATTAAATATCCTACTGCTCGGGGACGAGGATTTCGCGTTTGCCGACGTGATTTGCTGACGAAACAACGCCTTCGTCTTCCATCTGCTCAACAAGCCGCGCGGCCTTGTTGTAGCCAATGGCAAGTTTCCGCTGAATGTACGAGGTCGAGCATTTGCGATCCTTGATTACAATCCCGACTGCCTGATCGTACAGGGCATCCTCACCGTTGGTGTTTCCACCGGTATTCAGGCCCAGAACAGCGTCGATATTGTCAGCCGTTTCCTCTGCCGGGCCATCGACCACCCCACTCATGTAGTCCGGTGGGCCGAACTGTTTCAGGTGGTTGACGATTTCCTCGACTTCTTCGTCCGAAACGAATGGCCCATGGCAGCGGGTGATCTTGGCCCCACCCGCCATGTAGAGCATGTCGCCCTGCCCCAACAGTTGCTCAGCCCCCATTTCACCAAGGATGGTACGGCTGTCGACTTTCGAGGTCACCTGGAACGAAATCCGCGTCGGGAAGTTCGCCTTGATCGTACCGGTGATCACGTCGACCGACGGACGTTGCGTGGCCATGATCAGGTGAATACCCGAAGCCCGCGCCATCTGTGCAAGTCGCTGAATGCAGGCTTCGATTTCCTTGCCCGCGACCATCATCAGGTCGGCCATCTCGTCGACGATGACGACGATGTAGGGCATCGCCTCGGGCGCGAATTCTTCGGTCTCGAATGTGGGTTCGCCGGTGTCATCGTCAAACCCGGTCTGGACCGTGCGGCTGAACAGTTCGCCCTTGGCCAGCGCGTCCTTCACGCGGCCGTTGTAGCCCGCGATATTGCGCACGCCCATTTTGGACATCTTGCGATAGCGGTCCTCCATCTCGCCCACGACCCATTTCAGAGCCACAACCGCCTTTTTCGGGTCGGTCACAACCGGGGACAGCAGATGCGGGATGCCGTCATAAACGGACAGCTCCAGCATCTTTGGGTCGATCATAATAAGGCGGCATTCATCCGGCGTCAGCTTATACAGCAGCGACAGGATCATGGTGTTGATCGCCACCGACTTACCGGAGCCCGTGGTACCCGCGATCAGCAGGTGAGGCATCTTGGCCAGGTTCGCCACGACGGATTCCCCGCCAATATCCTTGCCCAATGCCAGAGGCAGCGCGTGGTTGCCATCGCCAAAGTCCCGGCTGGCGAGGATTTCGCGCAGCACCACCATCTCGCGATTTTCGTTGGGCAGTTCGATACCGATCACGGAACGCCCCGGCAATGTCGAAACCCGCGCCGACAAGGCGGACATGGACCGCGCGATATCGTCCGCCAGACCGATCACACGGCTGGCTTTCAGGCCCGGAGCCGGTTCAAGTTCGTACATGGTCACTACAGGGCCAGGGCGGACGCTGACGATCTCACCCTTGACGCCATAATCGTCCAGAACGTTTTCCAACATCCGCGCGTTTTCCTCCAGCGCCTCATCGCTCAGATGATGGCGCTGAATGCTGGCCGGATTGGACAGCAGACCCAGCGGCGGCAATTCGAAATCCGAATGCCGTTCCTCGAACGACAAGGTCGGCTGCGCTTCGGCCTGAGCACGACGCGACGGAGGCGGGCTGCGGCGCACAGGCTGTGCCACGACCGGTTTGCGAGGCTCGGCCACCGGGATTTTCATTGCAGTGCGCGGCTCTGGCGCGGGTTCGGGCGCGTCCTCAAAAACGTCGTCGTCGTCAAAATCGGGTTCCGGCTGAAAGCCCTGCATGTGATCGGGTTCAGGCACGTACGCGTTCGGCTCAGGCGCCTGCCATTCGGGCGCCGCCCCTGAAGTCAACGGCGGTTCGGGTGGCAACCCGGCCGCAGTAATGGGTGGCTCGGGCGGCAATTCTCCGGCCCGCGCTGTGTTCAGGATCAGTGGGTCGGGCCCTCTGCCGCGGCCCTTGGTCAGCGGAAGGTTCGGATCGGGTTCGGGCGTCATCTCACCGGTGGCGACCCGGCGGCTGCGGACGGCTGCCGAAATTTTCGAACGGATACGATCCTCTCCCGGCATTTCGTCGAAACCTGCAACCGGTTCAGGGTCGACAAGCTCGGGTTCCGGCATCGGTTCCGGTCGCCGGATCAACGCGGGCATCCGCGCCAGCAGCCCGGTTTTCTGCGGCCCGGGCCCGAATTCAGGCTCTTCGAATACAGGATCGGCAAAATCCATATCGTCCTGGAACACGAGGTCATCAGCCTCGATCCGGGCGGCCTTGCGATCTTCCCACCGCGCGCGGCGGTCACGCGCGGCCTGGGCCGTGGCAGATGCGCTGCGGCCAAGACCCTTCATCAGCATGTCGTAGGACAGAACAAGACCAAGCAGGAAAGCCCGGAACCCGCGCCGGACGTCGTCTTTGGTAAACCCAAGCACAAAAACGCCCAGCGCCAGCATCCCCACCGCCATCGCCAGCGACATCAGCTTGACCATGAAATGCGAGGAAATCGGCAACAATGTCAGCAACGCACCCATCACGGTATCGCCAAACAAACCGCCCAGACCATAGCTGTGGGTGGCGCGCCATGCGTCGCCCGGCACCAAAGTCGCTGCATAAACCGATACAACCGCGATCCAGATCGGCGCAAAGATCAGGCGCGCAACGGCGCGATCTTCGCCGAAGTGACCGGCAAAGCGGATGCCCCAGCCAATCAACACCAAAGCGATGCTCCAGCTTCCCCAGCCCACGATCATGAACAGAGGCGCAGCGATCGAGGCCCCGATACGGCCCATCCAGTTCTGCACCGGCGCGTCTGTCGATACCATCCAGTTCGGATCATCCGGCGTGTAGGACCAGATCATTGCCGCTGCCGCAAAACCAAGCAGGATCAGGGCGATCCCGATCAATTCCTTGCTGCGCCGCTCAATCGCGGCCTGCGTTGTGCTGTCCAGTAAAGGATCGCGGTTGCGCGCGTTCAATGATGCCATTTTGCCCTCGTACCTCACGAATAGATGCAGTCGCGAAGCGTGATCAGCCCGCGCTGCAACTCTGTTTTTGGGGCCACCATGGCGACCCGGATAAATTGCTCGCCCGGGTTATGTCCCGGATCGCCTTGAGAAAGATATGCGCCTGGCAGGACACGCACCCCGGTCTCCTGCCACAGCTTCAACGCTGTTTCCTCGCCGTTTTCGACCGGTAGCCACAGGAAGAACCCGGCCTCAGGCGGCATATAGCCCTGCACGCCAGCGAACACCTCATCCGCAATGGCGTATTTATCCTGATAAAGCGCGCGGTTTTCCCTTACATGCGCCTCATCCGCCCAGACCTTGGCGGCAGCGGCCTGCAAAGGCGCTGGCAGAGGCGCGCCGGAATAGGCCCGCAGCTGTTTGACCCTTTTGATCGTCTCGGGTCCACCAGCAATCAGACCCGAACGCAGTCCGGCCAGATTGGATCGCTTGGACAGCGAATTGAACAGGACGATCCGCTCAGGGTCCGCTCCCAGTTCCTGCGCCACGGTCAGAATACCTGTCGGAGCTTCGTCGCGGTAAATCTCGGAATAACATTCGTCGGCGAAGATGCGGAAATCGTATCTCTCAGCCAGACGGATCAGTTCAGCCCAATAGTCCCGCGACGCAACCGCGCCCTGCGGGTTGGCGGGTGAGCAGATATAGGCCACCGCAGTTCGGTTCAGCACGTCCTCGGGCAGACCGGCATAGTCCGGCAAGTGACCAGTGGCGGCCGTGGCCGGGACAAAAACCGGCTGCGCCCCGACCGAGATCGCGGCGACCATGTAGACCTGATAAAACGGGTTCGGGCACAGCACGATCGGCTGCTGGCCGTTCTTCTGCTCCGGGCACAGCGCCATAGCTGCGTTATACAGACCTTCGCGCGTGCCATTCAGGGCCATCACGTTGGTATCGGGATCAAGCGAAACACCATAACGACGTTCGATCCAATCGGTGATCGCGCCCCGCAGCGCGGGCGAACCTTCGTTCGGCGGATATCCCTGAAAATCAGCAGCGTTTTCGGCGATGATATTCGTCACCCACGCCGGGAAATTATGCATGGGCGTGCCGATAGTCATATGAATGACCTCACCGCCCGGCTGATGGTGATCCAACAGGGCGCGCAGACGCGGGAATGCATATGCCGGTAGGTCCGAAAACCGCTCGGGGAAATTCATAACAACTGCCTCAATGCCGGGATCGTTTTTGTCCCGATTTTTTGGCAGATTACAGGGCGCACCCCGCCTCGTCCAGACAAAGAGGTGCCGAATCAGGGGATTGTGGCATTCAGGCCAACGCGGATTCGGCCGCAGATCCCAGCCGTAACAGCGCTTCTTCCGAACCGGGATAGCCTAGCATCATCAATCCGCAACCGGGTGTTCCGGTGGGCAAAGTCAGAGAAGCCAAACCCATCAGATTGCCGATGCGCGTGTTGCGCAGGGCCAGCAGATTTTCGGTGACGTAGTAGTCATGGTCGGTCATCAGACGGTCCAGATTCGGCGGCAGAATGGGTGCCGTCGGGGCCAGAACCGCGTCAAACCCGGCGGTTGCGGCGTCCCATGCGCTGCGGCAGGCCTTGAGCCTGGACCAGGCCGCTACGTAGTCCGGGCCGGAATGCGCCTTGCCGATGCGGAATCGTTCCAGAATTTCCGGATACATGGCATCGGGGTTCGCTTCGATCACGTCACGCCACAGCCCATACGCTTCTGTCGTATAGACTACACTAGTCAGACCCATGGCGTCGTTCAGTTCAGGAACATCCAGCGGTACGATTTGCGCGCCGGCCTCTCGCAGTCGGTTCAGGGCTTCCTCAAGCGCCTTGCGCGGGCCGTCCCGCAAATCATCCCTGGCAACATTCTGCAGATCGGCAAACCGCCGCCCTTTCAGGCTGGCCCCCCGCAAGTCGGCGGGAGTGCCACCTTCCAACAACGCCAGCACGTGCGCAGCATCCTCGACCGAACGGGCCAGCGGCCCAACCGTGTCAAACCGCAGGCACAATGGCACAGTGCCCTCAAGACTGACGCGTCCGGCTGTTGTTTTCAGGCCCACCAGATTGTTCCAGGCCGACGGGATGCGTACCGACCCGCCGGTATCCGATCCGATCCCGCAAGCCGCCAGCCCCCATGCTACCGAAGCCGCCGCGCCCGAGGATGAGCCGCCGGGCACCGCCTCTTCATCGTCAATACAGGGCGGCGTACCGGTGATGGGATTCAGTCCTAGGCCGGAAAAGGCCAGCTCGCTCATATGTGTCTTGCCCAGACACACCGTTCCCATGGCGGTGGCGTTGCGCACGACCACGGCATCGGCATCCGGAACGCGACCTTTCAGCAGGGCCGTGCCTGCCTCGGTTGCGATGCCTGCCGTGTCAAACAGGTCTTTCCAGCTGATTGGCACACCGTCCAGCAGGGATCGGCGCAGCCCCAAGCCAGCTCGTTCCTTTGCGGCCTTCGCTTCGGCCCGGGCGCGGTCATGGGTAACGCGGGCATAAATACGATCACGATGCGGATGCGCGTCGATGGCCGCCAGATAGGTTTCGGTCAGATCCACAGGGTCGATCTGCCCCATTCCGATGCCGCGCCCCAGATCGCACGCGGTCATGGTCAGCCACTCCTGCATCCCTCACCTCCATTTATCTACGATGAGGGGACGGTAGCGACACGACCGCACATGGACAATCCCGAAAGGGCGCGCATATTGCGGGGCATGACTAAGGCTTCGGATATCCTGATCGTTGGCGGCGGCCTGAACGGCCCCGCACTGGCACTGGCACTGGCGCAGACCGGGCATTCTGTAACGGTAATCGACGCGCTGGCCGAGACCGTGCGCAAGGACGCCGCATTTGACGGCCGGGCCTACGCACTTGCTCTTGCTTCGCAAAGATTGCTGGCGGCGACCGGCGTCTGGAGCAGGGTTGCCGGGCACGCGCAACCGATGCTCGAGATCAAGGTCACCGACGGGCATGCCGGGGCCGGCCCGTCGCCCTTCTTCATGCATTTCGACCATGCCGAGATCGAAGAAGGCCCGATGGGCTACATGGTCGAAGACCGCCATCTGCGTCGCGCCTTTCTTGAGGCGATGGCCGAGGAAAAGGGCATCACGCAGCTGAGCGGGAAAACAGTCGTTGCGCAGGAATGCGATACAACGGGCGTGTCTCTGACGCTTGACGACGGCTCTGTTCTGACCGGCGGCCTGCTTGTCGGATGCGACGGGCGCCGAAGCGGCACTGCCGCGCGGGCAGGCATCAGGCGCACCGGCTGGGACTATGGGCAGACGGCGCTGGTCTGCGCAATCGAACATGACCTGCCCCATCACGGCATTGCCCACCAGTTCTTCATGCCGCCAGGTCCACTGGCTATTCTGCCGCTGACCGGCAATCGCAGCTCCATTGTCTGGAGTGAACGGACCGACACGGCCCGGCGCATCAACGCCCTGTCAGAAGCCGACTATCTGCAGGTCCTGCGCCCCCGGTTCGGGGATTTCCTGGGCGACATCCGTTTGCAGGGCGACCGGTTCACCTACCCGCTGAACCTGACCATCGCCAATTCCTTCATCGGCGAGCGGTTGGCACTCGTTGGGGATGCCGCGCACGGCATGCACCCGATTGCGGGGCAAGGATTAAACGCCGGATTGCGTGATGTCGGCGCGCTGGCCGAGGTGCTGACGCTGGCCGGACGGCGGGGCGAGGATTTCAGCTCGGTTCTGGTGCTGGAACGCTATCAGGAGTGGCGGCGGTTCGATACAGCCGCATTGGCCATGGCGACGGATGTGTTCAACAAGCTGTTTTCCAACGACAACCCGCTGCTGCGGATCGGTCGCGACATCGGCATGGGCATCGTCGGCTCTATGCCCGGGTTGCGCCGGGGCTTTGTGCGCGAGGCCGCCGGGCTGACCGGAGACCTGCCAAAACTGCTGCAGGGGCGCGCGATCTAAAACGCCGCCGGGCACCCTGAGACGATCAGTCGAGTTCTCGTGCTTCATCCACGAGCATCACCGGGATGCCGTTGCGGATCGGAAAGGCGAGATTTGCGGCTTTCGACACAAGCTCCTGCTTTTCGGCATCAAAATGCAGCGTCGCATGGGTTTGCGGGCAGATCAGCGCCTCGAGCATGCGGCGATCAAAAGTGGTGTCGGGTTCGCTCATTGCAGTTTTTCCTCGTTAGAGCCGCCGCGCAGGGCGAATTCGATCAGCGTCACAAGCGTTTCACGCCGGGTGCGCAGACAGGGCGCCTCGAGCAGAGCCTGTTTGTCCTCGGGGTCGAAATCCAGCAGCATCGACAGAGAGTTGACCAGCAACTCATCATCTGCGTCCTTCAACGTGTCCCAATCCGTCGACAGATGGCGTGAGGAAAAGAATCGCTCCAGAAGATTCAGAAACCTTGTGCGATTGAACCCGTCATCCTGTTCCGCCTTGCCCAGATCGCGGTCAAACCCATCCCACGAGACCGAGCACCGTCGATAGGGCGTAAATGCATCCAGTTCGGATTTGACCCGAAACCGCGAAATCCCGGTCAGTGTGATCAGATATCGGCCATCTTCCGTTTCGGAAAACTGTGTCACCCGCCCGGCACATCCGATCTGGTGCAGCTTGCTTTCGTCGCTTTGGCACGGATTCGGCTGAACCATGGCTATCAGCCGTTCCTGAGTCTTGAGCGCGTCGTCCAGCATCTGAAGATAACGCGGCTCAAAAATGTGCAGCGGCAGGCGAGAACGGGGCAACAGCAGCGCCCCGGGCAATGGAAAAACGGATACCGTTTCCGGAAGATCGGCGGGATGCATCATGTATCCGAGTGTAGCCCTGATCCGGAATTAGGCAAATATCATCGAGCTGAGCTTGCGCCGCCCGTTCAGAACCACAGGGTCGTTTGGCTTGAGCGCGTCGAAAATCGTGAACAGCTGGGTTTTGGCGGCTCCGTCGTTCCATTCGCGGTCCCGGCGGAACAGTTCCAGCAATTGCGCCACCGCGTCCTCGACATCACCATTGGCATGCAGCGCCTGCGCCAGATCGAACCGGGCCTGATGGTTGCCGGGTTCGGCTTCGACGGCGGCGCTCAGCTCGGCCACCGGGCCTGCATCGGCTGCCTGTTTGGCCAGTTCCAGCTGGGCATGCGCGGCCTCAAGCTCGGCTGTGCCGGAGATTTCGACCGGTGCCCCGTTCAGGATGGCTTCGGCCTGTTCCAGATCGCCAGACGCGATATGCGCACGCACCAAACCACCATAGGCTCCGGCATGGTTCGGATCTTCGCCCAGAATGGCGGCAAAGGTCTGCGCCGCATCGACGGCAGCCCCTTCGGCCAGCATTTCTTCGGCGGCCTGAACGGCATCATCCAACTGTCCGCCCGGGCTTTGGCCGCCGGCCGCTTCGATCACGCGGTCCACAAACGCCTTGACCTCGGAACCCGGCACCGCGCCCTGAAACCCGTCAACGGGCTGGCCCTGGAAAAACGCATAGACGGTCGGAATCGACTGAACGCGCATCTGCGAGGCGATCATCTGGGCCTCATCCACATTGATCTTGACCATCTTCACCGCGCCCTTGGCGGCGGTCACGGCCTCTTCCAACTGGGGTCCTAGCGTCTTGCACGGCCCGCACCACGGTGCCCAGAAATCGACGATGACCGGAGTTTCCTGCGACGCTTCAACAACATCGGCCATGAACGTGGCCTCGGTTCCGTCCTTGATCAGATCGGTGACATCAGCGCCGGCTGCGGCGTTCAGAAGTTCCATGGCTTACACTCTCTCGTTCGAACTTGGCCTCTATATGCAACCACAAAGGGCAGAAACCAATAGTAGAGTTGCGGGCTCAAAGGTCGAAAGTCGCAAAGACGGGCGCATGGTCGCTGGGTTTCTCCCAACCGCGCGCTTCGCGCAGAACGCGGCTGGAATGACCCGCGTTCGAAATATCAGGCGTCGCCCAGACATGATCCAGCCGCCGCCCCTTGTCCGCAGCATCCCAATCCCGTGCCCGATAGGACCACCAACTGAAAAGCTGGCCTTCGGGGATGTCATTGCGTGTGACATCGACCCAACCGCCCGCATCCTGCGTTTCGGCCAGTTGCTCGACCTCAATGGGTGTGTGCGACACCACCTTGAGCAGTTGTTTGTGCGACCAGACATCATCTTCGCGCGGGGCGATGTTCAGATCACCGACCAGGATGGATTTTTCGGGTTTCTCCGAATGGAACCAGTCCCGCATGTCCGTCAGGTAATCCAGTTTCTGACCGAATTTCTCGTTCACCTCACGGTCCGGCACATCGCCGCCTGCCGGGACATAGAAGTTGTGAATCACCACGCCGTTTTCCAGCCGCCCGGCGATATGGCGGGCATGACCCAGCCCGGCGAAATCCTTATCGCCCACCTCCTCCAGCGGAAGACGCGACAGAATGGCCACGCCGTTATACCCTTTCTGACCCCGCGCGATCAGATGGGTATAGCCCAACCCGGCAAACCCTTCGGTCGGGATTTTTTCAACCGGTGACTTGCACTCTTGCAGACACAGAACGTCGGGGGCCTCTTCCCGCAGCAATTTCAACACGATAGGTTCGCGCAGCCGGACCGAGTTGATGTTCCATGTGGCAATTGTGAAGGGCATGTAGAAGGTCTCCTGTATCGCGGTTGGTGCAACCTAACGCCCCGGTGGTCAGGGTGCCATGAGAAAAAGAACCCGCATGTAATTTGATGTGAGGCGCTCGTTTTCTTCATTGCTTTATCGCGTTTGCCAATTTCTTGTGACTTCCTGCCAACAGGCTTGCCCGCTGTATGTCGCGGTCACAGGTGTGCATCGGATGAATGAGGCCACACCATGATTGAACACGAACCGCAGCCTGCAGCGTACTACGATCAGAACGGCATCTGGACGCTGGACCCGACGATCGCGGACCACCAGGTGTGCGATGCCTTTGCCGAAGGTGTGAGCGATCTCGTGCAGTTGCTGGACGACAACAAACCGATGTTGTCACGGGACGTTTACGCCCGTCTTTTCGCATCACTGCTCGCGATGTCCAGATTGCTCGGAGAGTATGAAGACCGCTGGAAAGACAACTGACTTACATAATGCCAGCGCGCAACCACACGGCCGGAGCGCCGAAATTCACACGTAAACCTTCGGTTGCAATAAAAAAAGCCGGGCCCGCAGGCCCGGCAGTCCAACAGGGAGGTACATGTCATGACCCGGACATGCGCGGGATAGGATCACCTTAAATATGTTTACAGAGTATCACTTTGATCCACCTCAATCCACACCCAGTTACGAAACGAGTCTATAGCCACCCGATTCTGTGACCAAAAGGCGTGCATTGGACGGGTCGGGCTCGATCTTCTGGCGCAGGCGATAGATATGAGTTTCCAGCGTGTGGGTTGTGACACCTGCATTGTAGCCCCAGACCTCGTGCAGCAGCACGTCACGGGCAACAACGCCGTCGGTGGACCGGTACAGGAACTTGAGAATATTGGTTTCTTTCTCGGTCAGGCGAATTTTGCGATCCTCTTCGGTGATCAGCATCTTCATCGCCGGTTTAAAAGTGTAAGGGCCCAGGACGAACACCGCATCTTCAGATTGCTCGTGCTGGCGCAGCTGGGCACGGATGCGAGCCAGAAGAACCGGGAATTTGAACGGTTTCGAGACGTAATCATTTGCGCCGGCGTCCAGACCCAGGATGGTGTCGGCGTCGCTGTCATGGCCAGTCAGCATCAGAATCGGGCTTTTGACACCTTGTTTACGCATCAGGCGGCATAGTTCGCGCCCGTCGGTGTCAGGAAGGCCAACATCAAGAATCACCAGATCGTAGATCGCCTCGCGGGCGCGCTCCATGGCTGACGACCCGTCGGATGCTTCGAAGACATCAAAATCCTCGGTCATCACAAGCTGCTCACTCAGAGCTTCGCGCAGATCCTCGTCATCATCCACAAGCAGAATTTTCTTGAGCTGAGCCATGTTCCCGTCCTCCTATGCCTTTTGCATCACTTGCGTGTGGAATATGCAATCAACAAGATTTGCTGCAACTGTCTCACGACCTCGTGTCTGACGTATAGGAAATGTTTCACATTTTCCGCGGATCAGGCTACCTGATGGACGAAACGTTATAGGATAACACGGATGAGTCTCATTCCAGACATCTCGGAATTGCTGGCACGGGCGCGGGCAGATCTGCGCATGGGCCTGCCTGTGGTCCTGACAGATGACGGCGGACTTAGCGTGTTGGCCCTGGCGTCGGAAACACTCAGCGCGCAAAGGCTTGCCGATCTCAGGGGTCTTGGCAGCGACCCGGTTGTCACGATCACCGGACGGCGGGCGGAAACGCTCAAGGCGCGGGCCTATGACGGCGATCTGGCGCGCGTGATCCTTCCGGCGGATGCGGATATTGGATGGGTGCAGGCCGTCGCCGATCCGTCAGACGATCTGAACGCGCCGATGAAAGGCCCCCTGATGTCCGAGCGTCAGGGACATGCCAATCTGCACCGGATCGCGATTGCGCTGACGAAATCCGCGCGCCTGTTGCCTTCCGCTGTTGTCACCGCAATTGAAGACGGCCGCGCCTTTGCGGCAGCGCATGGACTGACCTGCATTGATCATACGCGCGCGGCACCTCATCTGGCCGACCGCAGCGCCTTGCACGAAGTCGTTGCGGCGCGCCTGCCCATGGAAGTGTCCGAGGCAGGCCGGTTGCACATTTTCCGCCCCGAAGATGGTGGAGAAGAGCATTATGCCATCGAGATCGGACGCCCGGATCGGAGCAAGCCGGTTCTGGCCAGATTGCACTCGGCCTGTTTTACAGGCGATCTGTTGGGCAGCCTGAAATGCGACTGCGGCCCGCAGCTTCGCGGGGCCCTGGCCCAGATGGGCACGGAAGGTGCCGGCGTCCTGCTGTATCTCAATCAGGAGGGTCGCGGCATCGGGCTGGCCAACAAGATGCGCGCATATTTCCTGCAGGATCAAGGGTTTGACACGGTCGAGGCCAATCACCGCCTCGGGTTTGAAGATGACGAGAGGGATTTTCGCCTGGGGTCGGATATCCTGAAATCCCTTGGTTTCAATGCAGTCCGCCTGCTGACCAACAACCCGGCAAAGATTGCGATGATGGAGAAAACAGGAATCGCCGTAACCGAACGGGTACCGCTGCAGGTTGGTGAAACGGCGCATAATCGGGGATATCTGGCGACCAAGGCGGCAAAGTCAGGCCATCTGCTGTGACACCAATTGATCTTGTGCTGACGCCGCGCGGTGTCCGGTTTCTGGGCCGGGTCTTCCCCTGCACCATCGGGAAAGGCGGGATCAGCGCGGACAAGCGCGAAGGCGACGGCGCAACACCGGTTGGAACGCACCGGATTGTGGCCATGCTGTACCGGCCGGACCGCATCTGTCGGCCCGTGCCATGGGCGCGTCCGATCGGTCCGGGGGATCTTTGGTCTGACGACATGCAGGATGCGGGTTATAACCATCTGGTACGGGCGCCCTACGCCCACAGCCACGAGAAACTGCGCAGATCAGACCCTTTGTACGATCTTGTGCTCGTCGTTGACTGGAACTGGCCCGACGCGATTCCAGGGCGCGGCTCGGCCATCTTTATTCATCAATGGCGGCGACAGGGGTTTCCCACCGAAGGCTGCGTGGCCTTTCGCCGGGACCATCTGAAATGGATTGCCAGGCGTGTCGCCCAAGGCACGCGATTGATTATCCCTGCGGCCTGACGCGCTCGCCAAAAATTGCCGAACCGACGCGAACATGCGTTGCACCCAGCGCGATGGCTTTCTCGAAATCCCCGCTCATGCCCATGGAAAGTCCGGACAAGCCGTTTTGTGCTGCGATCTTTGCCAGCAGGGCGAAGTGCAGCGAAGGCTCCTCCTCTATCGGAGGAATGCACATCAATCCCTGAATTGGCAGGTCGAGGTCACGGCATTCGGCAACAAACGCATCCGCATCTGACGGCATGATTCCGGCCTTCTGCTCCTCTTCCCCGGTATTCACCTGAATGAAAAGGTCAGGGCAGTGGCCCAGTTCCTGCGCCAGACGCGCCAGTGTCTTGGCAAGTTTGGGGCGGTCAACCGAGTGGATCGCGTTGCACAGTTCCATCGCCTGACGTGCTTTGTTGGTTTGCAGCGGGCCGATCAGATGCAGGTCAATGCCATCGTACCGCTCTTTGAAGGCGGGCCATTTTCCTGCTGCTTCCTGCACCCGGTTTTCACCGAAACACCGATGGCCCTGATCCAGCACCGCCTGAACCCGTTCATCGGGCTGAACCTTGGAAACGGCGATCAGCTTTACCGCGCCGGCGGGCCGTCCATTGGCAATTTCCGCCTTGGCGATACGGTCGGTGATTTCCTGCAGCGACATGGGGTTCCTCAATCTGCCTACCTGCGCAGACAAACACCAAGTCGGCACAAAAGAAAAGGGCAGGTCTTTCGACCTGCCCTCAAACCTTGCGGTTTCAGATCAACTTAGAAGTTGAACTGAGCACCGAAGTCAGCACGGATGGTGCTGCTTCCGCCGCCCGGCTTCGAGCTGCCTACACCACCGCGCAGCGATGCACCGCCGCCCAGGTCGTAGATAGCGCCGATACCATACTGACGGGTGTCGTTGCTTGCCGAACCGTCACCGTATGCTGCGGTGATGGTGGTTGCTGCGCCAACGTTATAGGCCAGCGACAGACCGTATGCGGTGCCGTCGGTGCCGCTTACGCGGGTTTTATCGTCAGCAACAAACAGGGTGCCCGAGAAGTCGCCCCATTCGCCACCCAGGGTCAGAACAGCCAGGCTAGGCTTGCTGCCACCGCCCGAAACGTCGGTCTGACCGTAAGCAACAGCGGCAGTGATGTTGCCGAAGCTGTAGGTCGCGCTGACGTCCCAACGGTCGCCGGAACCGGTGACAGTTGTCAGAGCCGGGCCACCTGCGACGGTACCGATTGTGGTGGTCACAGTGTCAACCTGGTCGTACGACGCACCGAAGGCGAAATCACCAACTGCGTACTGGAAGAACACAGCGTTTGCGCCCGAACCGGTCGAGGAGTACGACAGGAAGCTGTAGTCAACGCCCGAGTACTGACCGATGAACGATTCCAGGCCAGGCTCGTTACCGTAGTAGTTTGCCAAGTTGTCGAACGAACCCGATACGTTGCCGGCGTCAACACGCAGACCACCGTAGATGACCGAGAAACGTGCGCCGTTCAGGCCAGCCGAGTTGGCTTCGCCGGTTGCCGCGTTTTCGTCAGCCTGCAGACGAACACGACCCGAGAACTCTACGCCACCGTCGGTTTCAACGTTTGCGTCGATGTTCAGACGGAAGCGCGATACCAAGATGGTGTCCGAGCCCTGAACCGATGCAGTCAGGGTTGTGGTGGTGACAGCACCACCGGCTGTCACGGAGCGGACAACGGCGGAGGTCGAGAAGCTACGGTCTTCCTGGTAGCCGATACCAAAACGGCCGTAACCGCTGAAGCGAACATCAGCCGCTGCAACGCTTGCGGTTGCAATCAGAGCGGTCGATGCGAAGAGAACTTTTTTCATCTTGTTTCCCTCGGTTTCAAAAGTTTTTCTACTCGACATATGCCTAAGCACATGTCTCAGCACGGACACCGTTTCGCTCTTTTTGCCCCCTTCGCGCAAGCTTACCTTAATTGCGTCGCCTGCATTGGCCCCGGATTGGTGCAAGGATGCCACAGTCGATTTCCACCCCCGGAACCCGCATTCTGCGCCAATATAAGAAAAGAATAGGCTTGTTGCTGCACTGCGCCTTGTCTAGGAGTATCAACCAACAACGCAAAACCAATGAAGCAGGACCTGTCGACGATGCGCCTGAAAACGATTCTGGGTTTGATAATACTGACCGCCGCTGTCGCCTGCGGGCGCAGCCAGCCATTGCCGGGGGATGCACGCTCGTTGACTGTCGATGGCTCTTCGACAGACGAACGCGAACTCAGCGATCCGGGCCGTACAACGATCTGGGATGTCTTCGGACCGAACAACTCCGAGCAGGTCACAAATGTGAACCGCTACTTGTGGCGCGCTTCGCTGGATGTGCTGAATTTCCTTCCAGTACAGGAAGTTGACCCGTTTACCGGTGTGATTGTGACCGGCTATGGCAAGCCGCCGGGTGGCGGGCGCTCGTACCGGGCGACGGTCCATATCAGTGACCCGGCGCTGGCGGCGCGCTCGTTGACTGTCTCGCTGCAAACCAGTGGCGGTGCTCCGGTCAGTGCCGCAACCACCCGCGCGGTCGAGGATGCGATCCTGTCCCGCGCACGCCAGCTACGCATTGCGGACAACAAGTTCTAGCCACCCGCCGCAAATCGCAATATTACCACGCCGGGTTCATGCCCGGCGTTTTCATTCACGAAGGACCGCACCATGTCGCGCTACTCGGCCAACGAAATCGAAGCAAAATGGCAGGAGGCCTGGGACAGGGCCGGGATCTTCACCGCCGACCACAAGGCGGACAAGCCGAAATATTACGTGCTTGAGATGTTCCCCTACCCGTCCGGCCGAATCCATATGGGGCATGTGCGCAACTACACGATGGGCGACGTGATCGCGCGGCATAAACTGGCGACCGGCCACAACGTGCTGCACCCGATGGGCTGGGATGCGTTCGGGATGCCGGCGGAAAACGCCGCGATGGCGATTGGTGGCCACCCGAAGGACTGGACCTACGGCAACATTGCAGACATGCGCGGGCAGATGAAGCCTTTGGGCCTGTCGATCGACTGGTCTCGTGAGTTCGCAACCTGTGACCCCGAATATTACGGCCAGCAGCAGGCCTTGTTCCTGGACATGCTCGAAGCCGGGCTGGTGTATCGCAAAAACGCCGTGGTGAACTGGGATCCGGTCGACATGACCGTGCTGGCCAACGAACAGGTGGAAAACGGGCGCGGTTGGCGATCCGGAGCGCTGGTGGAACGTCGCGAACTGACCCAGTGGTTCTTCAAGATATCGGACTATTCCGAGGAACTGCTCGACGCGCTGGACACTCTGGATAACTGGCCCGCCAAGGTACGCCTGATGCAAGAAAACTGGATCGGCAAGTCACGCGGCCTTCAGTTTGGGTTCGAACGTACCGATGGCGAAGAGCCGATCACCGTATATACGACTCGCCCCGATACGCTGCTGGGCGCGTCCTTTGTCGGCATCTCACCAGACCACCCGATTGCCAAGGAGCTTGAGGCAGAAAGTCCCGAAGTTGCTGAATTTGTTGCCGAATGCCGCAAGGGTGGCACCACGGAAGAGGCGATCGAGACCGCTGAGAAACTGGGCTATGATACCGGTATCCGCGTAAAACACCCGCTGGACCCGAATTGGGAACTCCCTGTCTGGATCGCCAACTTCATCCTGATGGATTACGGCACTGGCGCGATCTTTGCCTGCCCGGCGCATGACCAGCGCGACCTCGATTTCTGCCGCAAATATGGCCTGCCCGTGGTGGACACCTTCTTTGCGCTGGATGACGACACGCCGGTCGACAAGATCGCTTTTGTCCCGCCCAAATCCGAAAAGGTTCGCTGGGTGAATCACTTCGCTGGCCTGACCGAGGCGACGGGTGACGAGGCGATCGACGCCACCGTCGACTTTGCCGAAAAGGCCGGCTGGGGCGAAGGCGTCACCAAATACCGCCTGCGCGACTGGGGTTTGAGCCGCCAGCGCTATTGGGGCTGCCCGATTCCCGTTGTTCATTGTGACAGCTGCGGCGTGGTGCCCGAGAAAAAGGAAAACCTGCCGGTCCGCCTGCCCGACGATGTCACGTTCGACAAACCCGGCAACCCGCTGGATCGTCACCCGACCTGGCGTGACTGCGCCTGCCCGAAATGCGGAGCCCCGGCAAAGCGCGAGACCGACACGATGGACACCTTTGTCGATTCGTCGTGGTATTTCGCCCGTTTCACCGCCCCGCGTGCAGAAACGCCAACGGATATGGCGGAAGCCGAATACTGGATGAATGTTGATCAATATATCGGCGGCATCGAGCATGCGATTCTGCACCTGCTCTATTCCCGATTCTTCGCACGGGCGATGAACATCACGGGCCACTTGCCGAAAAAAGCCATCGAGCCGTTTGATGCCCTATTCACCCAAGGCATGGTGACGCACGAAATCTACCAGACCCGCGACTCCAATGGCCGCCCAGTCTATCACCTGCCCGAGGACGTGACCGACGGCAAACTGGCGGACGGTGCTGAAGTTGAGATCATCCCTTCGGCCAAGATGTCCAAATCCAAGAAAAACGTGGTGGATCCGGTCAGCATCATCTCGGCGTTTGGTGCCGACACCGCGCGTTGGTTCGTGCTGTCCGATTCGCCGCCCGAACGGGATGTGGAATGGACCGCGGCCGGGGCCGAAGCGGCCTACAAGCATCTCAATCGCGTGTGGAACCTTTGCGACAAGATCGGTGCGATGGACCCGGACGCAAAAGGCGAAGGTGATGAGGACCTGCTGCGCGAGATGCATAAAACCATCCGCGATGTGTCGCTGGGTGTCGAAAGCTTCGGCTTCAACGCGGCCATCGCCAAGCTTTATGCGTTCACAAACACGCTGGCCAAATCCAAGGCAGGGGCTTCGGCCCAGAAGCAGGCAATCAAAACGCTGGCACAGCTCATGTCGCCGATGACACCGCATCTGGCCGAAGATATCTGGGCGCATCAGGGCGGAGAAGGTCTGGTGGCGGTCGCCCCATGGCCCGTCGCAGATGAGACGATGCTGATCGACGACACGGTCACGTTGCCGATTCAGATCAACGGCAAGCGCCGCGCGGAAATCAGCGTGTCCAAGGATTTGGCCAAGGACGAGGTTGAAAAAGTCGCGCTCAGCACCGAAGCTGTGCAAAAGGCGCTGAACGGTGAAGCGCCGAAGAAAGTGATCATAGTGCCGGGCCGGATCGTGAATGTCGTTGTTTGATCGCAAATCGTGGCGGATACTGCCGCTTGCAGCTGCTCTGTTTGTTGCCGCTTGCGGTTTCCAGCCGGTTTATGCCCCCGGCGGTTCAGGCGAAGCGCTCTACGGGAAGGTTGTCGTGTCTGCCCCGAATGACGTCGACAGCTATCTTTTGGTTCAGAACCTAGAACAGCGTCTGGGGCGCAGCGCGGAACAGGTTGAGGATTACGACCTGAATGTTCAGGTCGCGACCACGACTCTGGCAGCGGCCATCACTACGACCAACGAAATCAACCGCCTGACCATTAATGGCCGGGCCAACTTTACGCTTGTGTCAAAAGCCACAGGGCAGGTGGTTGCATCAGGTTCAGAGACCAATTTCGTGGCCTATTCGGCTGCCGGTTCAACCGTCTCGACCCTGGCCGGGGAACGCGCGGCCAAGGAACGTCTGATGGTGATGCTTTCGGATCAGATCGTCAATCGCCTGTACGCCACCACAGGTCCGGCCACATGAAGCTCAGCCCGCGCGAGGCCGAGGGGTATTTTACCCGGCCCGACGCGGACAAGGCCGGGCTGCTGATCTATGGCGCGGATGCGATGCGTGTTGCGCTGAAACGGCAGCAGGTTCTGGCGGCCCTTCTGGGCCCCGCCGCCGAGGAAGAGATGCGGCTGACCCGGATCCCGGGATCGGAATTGCGCGGCGATCCGGCGTTGCTGCTGGATGCCATCAAGGCGGTTGGGTTTTTTCCCGGCCCCCGGGCCGCCTTTGTCGAGGATGCGACGGAGACCGCAGCGCCTGCGATTCTGGCAGCGCTGGAAGACTGGGCGCTTGGCGACGCGCAAATCGTTGTGACCGCCGGCCAGCTCAAACCAAGTTCGAAAATCCGCAAGGCGTTCGAAACCCATCCGGCGGCTTATGCCGTGGGTATCTACGACGATCCGCCTTCCCGGGCCGAGGTCGAACGGATTCTGTCCGAAGCAGGTCTTCAGAACATTTCCCGCGACACCATGTCGGCGCTGGCCGAACTGGCGGTTGCGCTCAGCCCTGGGGATTTCACCCAGACCGTTGAAAAGATTTCATTATACAAGCGCGGCGACCCTTCTGAGCTGACCATCGAAGATGTCGAATCTTGCGCGCCGCTCTCGACCGAAGCGGCGTTGGACGATGTCCTGAATGTGGTTGCCGAAGGACGAACGGCCGAAATCGGGCCATTGCTTCGCCGTTTGCAGGCGCAGGGCACAAACGCAGTCACCTTGTGCATCGGGGCAACCCGGCATTTTCGCACGCTTTATGCCTGCGCTTCAGATCCGGGCGGTGCAGCGCAGGGTATCGGCAAGCTGCGTCCGCCTGTTTACGGCAAGCGCCGCGACCGGATTTTGCGGCAGGCACAGGGTTGGGGTGCGCAAAAACTGCAAACCGCGCTGACGGTGCTGACCGATACGGACCTTTCCCTGCGATCAGCCGGTCAGACCGCACCCGCGCTGGCACTGGTCGAACGGGCAATGATCCGTCTGGCAATGCTGGCACGGTCGCGCTAGTTCACCTTGCCCGTTCCAGCCATTCCGCCGCCGATCTGCCTGCCCATCGCCCGGTCGCCAGACATGCAGTCAACAGATACCCGCCGGTCGGAGCCTCCCAGTCCAGCATCTCGCCCGCACAGAACACGCCGGGCATGACACTGAGCATCAACCCGTCGTCCAAAGCCGCGCGGACAACACCACCTGCGGTCGAGATCGCCTCGTCCATCGGGCGCAATTCCGCGCTACGCACGGGCAAAGCCTTGAGCATTTTGATCGTCTGTTTTGGCGTAAGTGACTGCCCCGCCGTCATTTCGTGAAACAATGCGACTTTCTGCGGCGGCAATCGCAAACTCTTTTTCAACCACTGAGACAGCGTCGTCTTGGTTTTTTTGTCCGAGAACCGGCGGTGCAGCACATCCTCTGCCAGATCGGGCAAGAGATCGACCTGCAATTCCGCGCCGTCGCGCAACGCCGGGGTCAAGGCATACAACCCGCCCCCTTCCAGCCCCGTCGCCGAAAGGGTCGCCTCCCCACGAGAGCGCAGCTTACCGGCGCGCCATTCAACTGATTTGAGCGGCGCGCCGAAATGGGCCTGCATATGCGGGCTCCAGGAAACAAAAAGGGCCGAGTTCGATGGGGCGAACGGGGCCAGAGGCACACCTTTCTGCGCAAGATGCGTCGCCCAGGCACCGTCCGATCCCAGTCGCGCCCAACTGGCCCCGCCCAGTGCCAGCACCGTGGCGTCACTGGACAGGCTTTGACGACCATCGGGTGTCTCAAACAGCAGTTTCTGTCCTTCCCAGCCTAGCCAGCGCCAGCGCGTTCTGATCTGCACCCCGGATTTATCCAGTCGCCTTAGCCAGGACCGCAACAAGGGCGATGCTTTCATCGCCTTCGGAAACACGCGACCAGTCGAGCCGGTAAACACTTCTTGCCCAAGATCGCGCGCCCATTCCTGCGCGGCGTGCGCATCGAACTCCGCGATCATCGGGCGCAACCAGTCTGCCGCGCTGCCATAAGACCGGATCAGTGTATCAAAGGGCTCATCCTTGGTCAGGTTCAATCCGGACTTGCCTGCCATCAGGAATTTGCGCGCAACGGATGGTTTGGCCTCAAGCACCAGCACGTCATGGCCGGCACGGGCCAGTTGCTCTGCCGCCATCAGACCCGCCGGACCTGCTCCGATCACCACAGCCTGCGCCATCATTGCCCTCTTGTCATGTGCATCAGACGGCGCGACTCTGCCATACCATGTTGACAACCGATCCGATCTGCCCGCTTTGCGACCGCCCGATCCCGGAAGGGAGCGGCAGCGTGCACCATCTGATCCCAAAACTCAAAGGTGGCAAGGGCGGACCCACCGTTTTGCTGCACCAGATCTGCCACAAAGAAGTTCACGCCACGCTGACCGAAGCCGAACTCGCGCGCAGTTACAGTACGGTCGAAGCCCTGCGCGCACATCCCCGGCTTGAGAAGTTTCTGATCTGGGTGCGAAAGCGACCGCCCGGCTTCCGTTCCAGGGTTCCGAGCAAGCGGCGCGGGCGCTGACTATGCAGGCAACCATCGATCCCCGGCGGCATCGCTGACCGCAGCACTCAGCCCTTCTATTTCCAGCCCCCGATAATCCGGAACCGGCGAGAATTGCGCATCCGGGACATGCTGAAACTCCAACGTGGTATAGGGGCGTTTCCAAAGCCATTCGCGGTTCTGGACGGCCCAAAGATCACCACTTGGCGGCACGTCTTTCGTAAAGGCGTAAAAGTGCAGATCAAATCCATAAAGCGCGACATCCTGCATCGACAACAACCGCATGCCCTGACCCCGGCAGAACTGGTCTTCGGACGCAATATCACCCGTTCGCAGCGTTACCTGTCCGATACGGGCCCGCGCAAAGGGGTCCTCTGGATCTGCGGCCCCGTCCGGGCGGTTGCCGTCAAAATCATGCTGCAGCAATTCGATGACAAAGCCGTCCGAATCGCTCAGATGTGCCATATATCCGATATCCAGGAACTGCCTTGCCACACTGACATCGACACCCATTCGAAGCAGATGGGCGGCGGCCAGATCAACGTCGGGCAGGGTGATCCCGATCTTCCAGTATCGCTGACCCCGGTCGTGCCGATAGCCACCACCGCCAGGCATAAGCAACAGATCCGCATCCTGACCTGCATAACCGACCCGCTGGTTCGGACCTTCCCGCCGCACGGACATTCCAAACGCATCGCGGTAGAACCCCGCAAGAGCATGCGGGTCGTCAACACGCAGGCGCAGGGCGGACAATCTCATCGGCACATCCTTGCGATCCCGGCCGCGATTTCGGGATTGGCCGCAAGGCTGTCGGCTGCCAGATCACGGGCAGTGGTCATCAGATGATCCGGCTCGACGATCCTGTCGACCAGACCAAAAGCATAAGCCTCTTGCGCGGAAATTTTCTGACCACACATCAGGATCAGCCTTGTCCGCGCAGGTCCGATCAACGCCGTCATGCGTTTGGCATCGGATGGCTGTGGCAGAAAGCCCAGCTTCATGACCGGATAAAAGACCTTCGCCGTCGGCACTGCAATGCGGATATCGCAAGCCAGGGCCATGCCGTTCGCGCCCCCTGCCAGAGTTCCGTTCAGCGCGGCGATGGTCAGGCAGGGCAATGCGGCAATGGCGCCCGAAAGGCGTTCCCACACGTCCGAAATTGCCAGGCCGGCCCGGGCCTCGTCCAGATCCGCGCCCGCGCTGAACACCTTGCCGGCACCGGTCAGGATCAACGCGCGGGCCTGTGTTGCACTTTCGGCGATCTCGGCCATACGCGCCAGCATGTCCCCGGTCAGCGCGTTGGCCTTTCCGGGGTTGTTGATGGTGACGGTCCACAACCCGTCGGCCTTATCCATTTCAATCACGTCAGCCCGACCCTTTTGCGGATGTCTTCCTGCCTGAGCGAGATTTCCGTCCCAAGAAACTCATCCGCGTCCGGCGTGCACATCCACAACAGGGCCCGTGCAGGCCAGTCGGCCGGAATATGGTCGCTCCAGTCCAGCTGACTGACGGCGTTGATACCACTGGCCTTGATCACCCGCTGCATGTCCGTCGCAACCGTTCCCGGCGACAGCCCCATCGCGCGAATACCGTGATGGGCCTCTTCCAGATGCAGGCACTCGGTCATCATCTTGGCTCCGGCCTTGGACGCGCAGTAATGGCTCCAGGCTTCGACCGGGTTGGAGGCCGCGCCCGAGGATATTGTCAGAACCGTACCACCGCCCGCCGCACGCATGACGGGCAGCGCCGCACGCATCCCGTAGAACACACCCTTGAGGTTGATATCGATCGCCTGGCTCCAGGCCTCGGGATCGGCATTGGACAGATGAAAGATCGGCTCAATGACACCGGCATTGCCGATCAGAACATCCAGGCCGCCAAACCGGTCCACGCAATCGGCCACGACCTGTTCCACCTGCGCAAAGTCGCTGACATCGCAGCTAAGCGCGATGGCGTTGTCACCCAGCGCCGAGGCCAAAGCCTCGATCTGGTCGCGACTGCGCGCCACCAATGCAACATTGGCGCCGGCTGCGGCAAATACGCGCCCCGCTTCGGCGCCGATACCCCGGCTGGCGCCGGTTATCAGTACAGTTTTCCCTTGCATCGGAATACTCTGCCCCCATTGAAATCATGTCTGGGGACTCTGTAACGCGCGCAAGGGGAATTGGTCCAGCCCTGCCCCCTTGACGCCCGCCGCCGCAGGCACGACGATATGCGCAAAAATTCATCGAGAAGGGTAATCCTATGTCGCATTTCCTTCGCCGCAGTTGCGGCGCTGTTCTGGCTTATGCCGTTGTCAGCCAAGGGGCGCTGGCCGACGTAACAGCCAGCGACGTCTGGGCCGACTGGCAGGCTTACTTCACGCAAATGGGTTATACCGTAAACGGCGAACAGTCGGTGTCCGGTGCCGTAACCACCATCTCGGACATGACCCTTGCAATGGCCTTGCCCGAAGAAGAAGGGCAGTTCGTGATCAAGGTCCCGGAAATGACGCTGGGCGACAACGGCGATGGGACCGTCAGCATTGGCTTTCCCGACTCCTTTCCCATGAGCGTCACCGGCAATGCCGAAGGCGAGGAATTCTCTGCCGATGTTGTCTACGCCCTGGATGGGTTGGACATGGTTGTTTCCGGCACGCCGGACGACATGACCTATACCTATACGGCCAATTCGATGGCGGTCTCGCTGGACAACATTCAGGTTGACGGCCAGCCCGTGCCCCGGGAAATTCTGGACGCCAGCATGACGATGACCGGCCTGACCGGCAGTTCGCAGATGCGAATCCGCGACGGGCGCGACATCAAACAGTCTTTTGCGGTGACCGCCCTGACGTACGGGCTTGCCTTTGACGATCCCGAAAGCGGTGAAACCGGCAAAATCGACGGAAAGCTGGACCAGCTTGTCATGGACAGCGACAGCGTGATACCGGCCGACTTCAACATGTCGGACCCGGCGGCGCTGTACGAGGCCGGTTTCGCCTTTTCGGGCAGGTTCACCTATGCATCTGGCCAGACCAATATCGCCGGCACGAGCAAGGGCGAAGCCTTTTCCATGAGCAGCCAGTCCGAAGGCGGCCAGTTCGGCGCCAGCCTCGACGCACAGCGCATTGCCTACGACATCAACCAAAACAGTACCAGGCTGGCCGTCACGACTGCGGATTTGCCGTTCCCGATCGAAATCGCGATGACCAATGCCGGGCTGAAATTCGAGCTGCCAGTTCAGCAATCGGAAGAGATCCAGCCCTTTGCCTTTGGGTTGAACCTGACCGATTTCACCATGTCCGATGTTTTGTGGGGAATCTTCGACCCTGCAGGCGCGCTGCCCCGCGACCCGGCGACCATCGCGCTGAATAGCACCGGAACGGCCAAGGTGCTGATGAATATCTTCGATCCCGAAGTGGCAGAAGATCTGACCGGCGAAGCACCGGGCGAGTTGCACTCGCTGAAAATCACCGAGCTTCTGGTTTCACTGGTGGGTGCCCGCCTGACCGGTGACGGTGACTTCACGTTCGACAATACCAACACCCAGCAACCTGGCGGCATGCCGGTTCCCGCCGGCGAAGCGAATCTGCAGCTTGTCGGGGCGAACGCCCTGATCGACAAGCTGATCGGCATGGGAGTGATTTCGGACAACGACGCGCTGGGTGCCCGGATGATGATGGGGCTGATGGCCGTACCGGGTGACGCGCCGGACACGCTGAACTCGACCATCAAGTTCACCGAAGACGGTCAGATTCTGGCGAACGGCCAGCGCATCAAATAAGCCAGCCACTGGCACCACGAGTCTGAACGGCCTGTGGTGCCAGCCTCGCACTTCAGCAAATACCGTGACCCCCGGCAGCTCGGGTAAAGCGAACACAACAGTGCCGTCCCACCCTGCCGAACCGGACACACATCCCACCAATACCCCAAACTCAGACTGATCCGGTGCTTCGTCACGCTCAATCCGGCCGCAGGACTTGCGGGGCGCGCAGTCCAAGGCTAGGTCCAGTAATAATCAGAGCGGAGGCGTCATGACCCGAACACCCGAAGAGATCAGCCATCACCTGCTTGATGCTGCGCGCAAGGCCGGGGCAGAATCCGCAGATGCGATCGTGATTGACGGCTCCTCGGTGTCGGTCGAAGTGCGTGAGGGTGCTCTGGAACATGCCGAACGCTCGGAAGGAACCGATCTGGGTCTGCGCGTATTTCTTGGCAAACGTCAGGCGATTGTCTCAAGCTCTGACAGCCGCCCTGAGACGCTGAGCGCGATGGCCGAACGCGCCGTGGCGATGGCGCGTGAAGCCCCCGAAGACCCGTTCACCGGTCTGGCCGATCCCGGCCAGCTGGCCACCGAACGGGACATGCCTTCGCTTGAAATGTTCGACCCAACCCCCGAGCCCGCGGCCGAAGACCTGCTGCAGGACGCACTGGCGGCCGAAGCTGCTGCACTGGCCGTGACCGGCGTCTCACAAGTGTCAGACGCCGCTGCTGCGTATGGCACACACAGGGTGCATCTTGCGGCCACGAACGGATTTTCCGGGGGGTATCTGCGCAGCAGCCGATCGACATCCTGTGTCGCAATATCGGGCGAAGGCACCGGGATGGAACGTGACTACGACGGCGACAGCCGCACCTTCCAAAGCGATCTTCGCAGCCCGGAAGAGATCGGGTGCACTGCGGGTGAACGCGCCGTCCAGCAGGTTGGAGCCCGCAAACCGGCAACCGGCAGTTTCCCGGTCCTGTTTGACGAGCGCATCTCATCTTCGCTGATCGGCCATCTTCTGGCGGCCGCCAACGGGTCTGCAATCGCGCGCGGGGCGTCATGGTTGACCGATTGTTTGGGCCAGCAGGTCCTGCCCGATCATCTGTCGCTGATTGAAGACCCGCATCGCCCGCGCATTTCGAGTTCCCGCCCGTTTGACGCCGAGGGTCTGCCGACCAGCCGCCGGGCGATAGTCGAAAACGGTGTTCTGACCGGCTGGACCCTCGATCTGTCCAGTGCCCGAAAACTAGAAATGCTGTCCACCGGCAACGCTGCACGCGGCGTGTCCGGACCACCCTCGCCCAGCAACTGGAACCTGAGCCTGACGCAGGGCGACCAAAGCCGCGAGGACCTGTTGCGCGACATGGGCACCGGGCTGCTTGTGACATCAATGATCGGGTCGACCATCAACCCCAACACCGGCGACTATTCCCGTGGCGCATCCGGGTTCTGGGTCGAGAACGGGCAGATTACCCACCCGGTCAACGAATGCACGATTGCGGGCAATCTGCGCGACATGCTGAAACGGATCGTCCCGGCAAATGACGCGCGCCTCTATCTGTCACGGGTTGTCCCATCGCTGCTGATTGAGGGAATGACACTTGCCGGCAACTGACCTGCCCCTGCTGATCGAGGCCGCCCGGGAGGCTGGCAAGATCGCCACCCGATACTCGGGGGCAGATGCGCAGCGCTGGGACAAACCCGATGGCACCGGCCCCGTGACCGAGGCAGATCTGGCCGTCAACGCGATGCTCGAACAGATGTTGCCTTCGGCACGCCCCGGTTATGGCTGGCTGAGCGAAGAGACCGAAGATTCACCCGACCGGCTGTCACGCCGCAGGACATTCATCATCGATCCGATCGACGGAACCCGCAGCTTTGCCGAAGGGTCGCGAACCTGGGCACATTCCCTGGCGGTCGCGGATCAGGGCAAGGTGACGGCGGCGGTGATCTATCTGCCGATGCGAAACCTCCTGTATGCGGCAGCGGCTGAACAGGGCGCAACACTGAACGGTGAGCGGATTCGTACCACGCAGACAAACCGCCTGCATGACGCCGAAATTCTGGCTGCCAAACCTAACCTGAAGCCCGTTCACTGGAAGCATGGGCAGGTGCCCGATTTCAAACGCAACTACCGCCCATCCCTGGCCTATCGCATGGCCGCAGTGGCGCAAGGGCGGTTTGACGGGATGCTGACCTTAAGGCCCAGTTGGGAATGGGATATTGCAGCCGGTGATCTGATCATCCGCGAAGCCGGTGGCATCTGCTCGAACCGGCAAGGACAGCCGTTGCGCTTCAACAACCCCCAACCGCGCCTTAACGGTGTGATCGCGGCGGGTGCCGAAACCTATAGGTTGCTGTGTGAACAGCTTGACCCGGACGGGCACGGGCTGCCGGTATGAGCAAGCCCAGGTCCTTCAGCCTTGCGGCCTATCGGGTACTATCCTGGGGCGTGCCCAAAACCGGAGGGCAAAAGCAGCAGGCGCGCCCGGACGGCGAATTGCTTTGGGTTCACGTCAACAGCCACCTGCGCTTGCGCGTCGTTGATGAGTTTTGCCACAGGCTGACGCGGTCCCGTCCTGACCTGTCGGTGCTGATTACCGCCCCTTACGGCGCCGACCTAGCGCTTTGGGCGGATAGCACCTTTCCGGTTGTTTCCCTTCCGGCCGAGCAAACCGGCGCGGTTCGCGGTTTTCTGGAGCACTGGCGACCGGACATTGGTGTTTGGGTTGGCGGCGGGCTTGTTCCCAACCTGATCACCGAGGCGGAAGAAAACGGCATTCCGCTGATCCTGGTCGAAGCTCAGGTCGATGTCGTGATTCCGCGGGGGGCCAGATGGCTGCCCGACCTTGCCCGATACACGTTCGACTGTTTTCACACGATTCTCACGACCACGCCTGAAGCCGCCCGTCAGATCCGGCGGCTGGGCATACATTCGGCCAAGGTCACGGAATCTCCGCCGCTGCATATCAGCCCCAACCCGCGCCCATGGCCCGAAGACGAGTTGATCGAGACCAATCACGTGCTGGCCGGTCGTCCTGTCTGGCTTGCCTCATGCGTGCAGGACAAGGAGTTCATCTCGGTGCTCAGCGCGCACCGGCAGGCGTTGCGGATGCTGCCCAGGCTCGCGCTGGTTTTGCATGTGGCGGACGCGTCCGAAGCGGCCCCCCTGCACCGGCGGCTTGCGGCCATGGACCTGCGCTGTGTCAACTGGGACAACGGCGAACCGATCGAAGACACAACACAGGTGATCCTGTCCGCCGAGCGCGAGGATCTGGGCCTGTGGCAACGGGTTTCCGCAGTGACATTCGCAGGCAGTTCGCTGGAGAGTGGCATGGGCGGTCATGATCCGCTTGAAGCGGTGGCACTTGGATCGGCGGTTATCCATGGACCGTTCGTCCACCGCCATCAGGAGCTCTATGACCGTCTGGACATGGTGGATGCCGCCCGCACGGTCAGAACCGCAACCGAACTTGGCGACGCGGTCGAGGAATTGCTGGCACCGGACCGCGCGGCCGATATGGCCCTGGCCGGATGGCAGATCGTGACCGAGGGCGCCCCACAGGCAGATCGGCTGATCGACATGGTTCAGGACCTGCTAGACCTCCGGAGGACACAGCATGCGGGCACCTGAGTTCTGGAATTCCCCGCCCGACCGTCCCGCATTGCGTGCCCGGTTGCTGGCGCCGCTGGGGTGGCTCTATGCGGCGGCGACTGCCCGGCGAGTCGCCTCGGAACCGGGGATCAGGCCGGGCGTTCCGGTCATCTGTATCGGCAACCTGAATGCGGGCGGCACCGGCAAGACACCCACCGTGATCTGGATGATCGAACAACTGCGCAACGCCTGGCACGAAGCGCATGTGGTTTCGCGCGGCCATGGCGGCTCGCTGGACGGGCCCGTGCGCGTTGATCCGGGCAAACACACTGCCGCACAGGTCGGAGACGAGCCTTTGTTGCTGGCGGCCTTTGCCGAAGTTTGGGTGGCCAAGGACCGGGCAGCAGGTGCACAAGCGGCGGCCGATGCAGGCGCCACCGCGATCATTCTGGATGATGGTTTTCAGAATCCGTCCGTTGCCAAGGATTTCTCGGTCATCGTGGTGGATGCTGCACGCGGGTTCGGAAACGGTTTGTGCCTGCCTGCCGGCCCCCTGCGCGAACCCGTCGACGCCGGTCTGCAGCGTGCGAACCTGGTTCTGTCACTTGGCGATTCCGACGCACAGAACACATTTACCGCGCAGTGGGGCAAACGTCTGAACGTGCCGCATGCCACCGGCGCGGTGGAACGGCTGCAAACTGGCATGGAGTGGGACAACGCCCCGGTTCTGGCATTCGCAGGCATCGGGCATCCGGAGAAGTTTTTTCGGACCCTGCGCCAGCAGGGCGCGCGCCTGCTTCGGGCCGAGGCGCTGGATGATCACCAGCCTCTGACACCCGCCCTGATGACCCGTCTGGAAAACGAAGCCCGCCTGCTGGGCGCACAGATGGTCACAACCGAAAAAGACGCCGTGCGCCTGCCGCCCGCGTTCCGCAGCAAGGTGATCACCCTGCCTGTTCGTCTCCAGGTGGACCAATCCGATCTGGTCCGGGACATGGTGCTGAAAGCGGTTCCGCCGCCCTGATCAGTTATCCTCGCCCAACTTCGGCGAAGGGCGGGTCAGGGCAAGCTCGGCATCGGAAAACACAAACGGCGTGCGCACACCGGGCACACCGTCCAGTTCAATCTGCATTCCACGCGCAATGACCTGTGGGTCCGCCATCACCTCGTCCATCGTATTGATTGGACCGGCGGGAACGCCCCCGGCTTCGCAGGCTGCCAGCAGTTCAGCCTTGTTGCGCTGCGCCGTTTCGCCATTCAGACGGGCGATCAGCACCCGGCGGTTGGCCAGCCTGTCCTTGTTGTGCAGAAAATCCGGCGCGGTGGCCAGTTCTGCCAGCCCCAGGATTTGGCACAGGCTTTGGTACTGACGGTCATTGCCGGTGGCGATGACAATATGGCCGTCGGCACAGTCGAACACCTGGTACGGAACCAGGTTGGGGTGCGCGTTGCCCATCCGCAAAGGCGCAACACCGGTTGTCAGGTAGTTCAGCGCCTGATTGGCGGTGACAGCCACGGCGACATCCAGCAGCGCCATGTCCACATGTTGCCCACGGCCTGTTGTCTGGCGCTGATACAGAGCGGCCAGTACGCCCGCGACTGCATATACCCCTGTGAACACGTCCGTTGTCGCAACGCCCGCCTTTTGCGGCTGCCCGTCCGCCTCACCGGTAATGGACATCAGTCCGGACATGCCCTGAATGATGAAATCATACCCGGCCCGCTTGGCGTAGGGACCGGTTTGACCGAACCCGGTGATCGAGCAATAGACCAGACGCGGATTGATCTGTTTCACGCTGTCATAGTCCAGCCCGTATTTCTTCAGGCCGCCGACTTTGAAGTTTTCGATCAGGACGTCTGCATCCGCTATCAGCGCGCGCACCTTTTCCTGACCCTCGGGGGTTCTGAAATCCGCCGTGACAGACGCCTTGCCCCGATTGGTCGCGTGAAAATACGCCGCCGATACATCGTCATCCCGCGTTAGAAAGGGTGGTCCCCAGGCGCGGGTATCATCCCCGTCCGGAGATTCGACCTTGATGACCTCGGCCCCAAGGTCCGCAAAGGTCTGACCGGCCCAGGGGCCAGCCAGAACTCGTGCCAGTTCGACAACCTTCAGACCGGCCAGCGGGGCCGCCATCAGTTGCCCAACTCGTCTTCGATCAGTTGTTTGAACTCTTCGTAAGACTGGTTCGAGACCTTTTTGCCGTTAACGACAAATGACGGTGTCGCGGTGATGCCGTCGCGCTCGGCGTTTTCCTGATACCAGGCCACCAGCGTCTGGGCGCGCGTTCCGTCCTGCAGGCAGGCCTCAAGCTCATCGTTGCCGATACCGGCCAGACGACCGATCTTGCGCAGCTCGTCAACGATTTCGGCGGGACCACCCGCGCGGGACCACTCGGACTGGCCTTCATAGATCAGATCCGTGATGCCAAAGAACTTTTCCGGTCCGCCGCAACGGGACACCAGCGACGCCCACAGACCGTAGCGATCAAAATAAACCTCGCGGTAGATGAACTTCACCTTGCCTGTGTCGATGAATTCCTTTTTGAGCTGCTTGTACGGCCCGGTGTGAAAATTCGCGCAATGCGGACAGGTGTAGGATGCATATTCGATGATCTCGACCGGAGCATCTGCGGCCCCCTGCACCATTTCTTTAATGGTCGAGGTGTCCAGGTCGGCTTCCTGCGCCTCGGCGCTGCTGATCAGCGGGTTGGCGGGGGTGGAATTTGACAGCGACAGCCAATAGCCGCCAGCGGCAACGGCGACCGCCGCGCAGATTACGGTTGCAATACGGCTCATTCTCAGCCCTTTCTCAGCGTTTTTGTCTGGATAAAACGTTGCGGCCCAGGCGTTCAAGAGCCGCGCGCAAATCACCATCGTTTACGTCACGCGACACTTTGTCTGCCTCGGCAGCGATTTCGGGTTTGATTTCGGGTTTCGCCGGCTTCGGCTTGTGGTCGAAACTGGCCTGCCCCTCGGCAAATCCTGTCGGAGCGGTCTGCGTGATGTGCACGCGACTGATCGCGTTATAGCCATAAACCGCATTCACCTTGCCGCGCAGCTGTTCTTTCTGCATTTCCAGCATCGGTGCCTGCGGGCCGGTGGTCAGCAGGGTCAGCGTCGCCCCTATCCCCCCTTTGCCATACCCAACCTTGACTGGCCGCGCGATGGCCGCAATGTCCTGCCCCACGATCTCGGCCCAGTGGGTCAGTAGACGCGATACGGCAAACCCCCGGCTTTCACCGGCCTGACGGATCTGATTGTTCAGCAATGTTGCGGTCCGTTTGAACCCGCGGGTGGTCGAACGTCTCGGTCGCATCTGGTTTCCAACTCCTGCGCGGCTATTGTAATGGGCAGAACAACGGGCGCCAGCGAAACCCGACGCGGAGAGGCATAAAAGTTGCGTGACATCACTGAATTTAACGTCAGCACGGCGTTGCTGGACTGGTACGACCGTCATGCACGTAAAATGCCGTGGCGTGTCGGCCCCGCGGAGCGGGCTGCCGGGGTCCGCCCCGACCCATACCATGTCTGGCTGTCCGAGGTGATGTTGCAGCAGACCACCGTTGCCGCCGTGCGGGACTATTTCCTGCGCTTCACCGCGCGCTGGCCGACCGTTGACGCCTTGGCAGCGGCGCCTGACGATCAGGTCATGGGGGAATGGGCCGGTCTGGGTTACTATGCCCGCGCCCGCAACCTGCTGAAATGCGCGCGCATCGTGACTGATGTGCATGCAGGCCAGTTCCCCAACACATATGACGACCTGTTGAAACTGCCGGGTATCGGTCCCTATACCGCTGCCGCCATTTCTTCCATCGCCTTCGACCGCCCTGAAACGGTTCTGGACGGCAACGTCGAACGGGTCATGTCCCGGCTTTACGACATTCACGATCCCCTGCCCGGTTCGAAGCCACAGTTGAAGGACAAGGCGGCGGGCCTGACCCCGGTGGAACGGCCCGGCGATCATGCTCAGGCGGTCATGGATCTTGGCGCGACTATCTGCACCCCGAAATCTCCGGCCTGTGGCATTTGCCCCCTGCGCGCGCCCTGCCAGTCCCGCCTAGCGGGCACGCAGGCGGAATTGCCCCGGAAGACGGCCAAAATGCCGAAACCCACACGATACGGGCATGTCTATATTGCCCAGCGCGGGGATGGTGCGATGCTGCTGGAACGCCGACCGGACAAGGGATTGCTGGGGGGGATGCTGGGCTGGCCAGGTTCGGACTGGTCCGACACGCCGATCGAATCGCCACCTTTTGCGGGAAACTGGCAGGTCCTGCCAGCGGAAGTGCGCCACACGTTCACCCATTTCCATCTGGTGCTGCGCATCTGGGCGGCGCCCCTGCCTGAAAACTCGGCCCCGGCGGGCTTGACCATCATTGAAAAACACGCGTTCCGACCCGGTGACCTGCCGACCGTCATGCGCAAGGCTTACGATCTGTGGCGCGACCATTGAGCCGTTGAATCACAGCTCAATGCCCGGCTAGTGTCGGGCCACACTTGCGGAGCCCGACCATGATCGCACAAGACACCCTGTCACGCTGGCAATCGGCCCTGCCCTTTTGGCTTTCTATCCTTCTGATCCCCGTGATCTGGGTAACGGCCGTTCTGGGCGGCGCATGGGTTCTGCTGGTTCCGTTGTCGACATGGTGGACCTTTGCCCTGCTCGACCGTTTGACGGGGATGGAGCTTGAAAATGGCGACCCGGATACGCCCGATTCCATGCTTGGCTGGTATATCTGGCTGACTAAAATCTGGGTCCCGCTGCAGTTCCTGACATTGTTCGGCCTGATCTGGTACGCCACGCACACGGACCACCTGAGCGTGGCTGCGAAGATCGGCCTTTTCTTCGGCATGGGTGTACTCTCGGGCACAATCGGGATCAATTACAGCCATGAACTGATGCATCAGAAAGGCAGGCTTGAGCGCTGGCTGGGAGACATCCTGCTGTCCATGGTTCTGTATTCCCACTTCCGCTCTGAACATCTGCTGGTGCATCACCGCTACGTGGGCACGCCGCGCGATCCGGTCACGGCGCGTTACAACGAAGGATTTCACCGGTTTTATCCCCGTGTCCTGCGCGAATGTCTTGTCTCGGCGTTCCGTGCGGAAAAGGCCAAACTCGGCCGCAAGGACCGGCCCTGGACCGATCGGTCAAATCCGTTCTGGCGGTATTGGGCCCTGCAAGGAGGGATGCTGCTGCTGGCGGTTGCACTGGGCGGTTGGTCCGGACTGGGCCTGTTCCTGCTGCAGGCCGGAGTCGCGGTCTGGCAGCTTGAACTGGTGAACTACGTGGAACATTACGGTCTGACCCGGAAACATCTGGGCGACGGAAAATACGAACACGTCCACCCGCACCATTCGTGGAACGCGTCGCAAAAGGCATCGAACTGGCTGCTGATCAACCTGCAACGCCATTCGGACCATCATTACAAGCCGAACCGCCGCTTCCCACTTCTGCAACACCATTCCGAGGACACCGCCCCCCAACTGCCACACGGCTATCCGGTCATGACCATTGCCGCGATGATCCCGCCTTTCTGGCGGCAAGTGATGAACCCGCGGGTTCGCGCATGGCGGCGTCAATATTACCCCGATATCACGGACTGGGGGCCCTACAACAAGGCGCAGAACCCGATGCCCAAAGCCTGACCGCAGCACGCCTCGGCGTGCTGCCCGGCCCAACGATTTAGATTGCATCTGCGATGCAGGATAAATCGGCGGGAGCGCTTGCTGCTCAAAGTACCCAGACATCCACGGGCGTCTCAACACCGGGCACGGCCTGGTTTTCCCGTTTTGTGAACCCATCCAGAGATGAGAGCTGGTTTTCCTGCTTCGCCTGCCTGAACACTGCGTCACTCAGGACAACCCGCGCGCCCAGGGTTCGGGTCGTCGCCTCAAGTTTCGCCGCCACATTGACTGCGTCTCCGATCACCGCGAATTCCAGCCTGTTGGCCCCAATATCTCCCAACACCACCGAACCATAGTGAACGCCGATCCCCACATGGATCTCGGGCTCACCTGCGCGCCGCCGTTCCAGATTCCATCTATCAATCACACCCACCATGTCGCGGGCGCAGGCCACCGCGTTGCTAGCGTCCAATGATGTGGGCACCGGGGTACCAAACGTGGCCATCAACCCGTCCCCAAGGTACTTGTCCAGCGTTCCGTGATGCCGAAACACCTCGGTCTCCATGCGTGCGTGAAACCCGCGCAGAACCTCGATCACCTCGTAAGGATCACGACCGGCCGCAAACTTGGTGAACCCGACAATGTCGATGAACAGGACAGCGATGTTTTCCTTACGGATTTGCTTGAGCGGTTCGTCATTCTGGCTCAACTCGTCGACCACATTTGGCGAGAAATACCGCGACAGATTGGCCCGCTCGCGCACAAGCCCCGCGTTGCTCAGCAGCAGCCGGTTGAGACGCCGCATGGATACGCCAAGGGTCACTGCGACCATCAGAAAGACAATCACCTCCTGTACGCGCTGCGACACCATGAAGCTGTTGGGATCAAGCAGTTCGGCCACATCCGGATACCCTTTCAGGGCTTCTGCCACCCGCTCGCTGATGCCTGGAATGGGCGTTGCCACCCACCAGGCGATGATCCAGCCGACTGTCCACATGGCCGCCGTCCAGGTGCCCAGCGCAACAACGGTACGCCAGGAATAGGCAAGCGTACCCGCAGCCAGAATAATGAAGAAATACTGGAAGTTATCGAACCGGTACTGCATGGCCAATGGTCGGACATCGTCGCTGAACGGGTTTGGGATGATCATCCCCAGGGTCATAATCATCAGATCAACAAAGATCAGCAGCAGTTCGATTCGCGATTGCCCCACTCGTCCAGCACGCCGGATCAGCCAGCCATTTGCGCAGATCAGCAGCAGAATGAAATGGTAGTACAAAACCTCAGGGTGCGGGTTCAGAAAGATCAGCAGAACTCCCGTCAATCCCATCGCGATCCACCGCGCGCGTACAGCCAGTTCCAGCCCCTCGCGCTTGTGCTGTTCCATCGCTGCCAGAGTATACTTGTTGTCCAGATCGTAACTGTCCGGTTTCGTGAAGAAAAATCGGTCAAATCGGGATGTGCTGGCCGTGGTGTCCGTCATGGTTGCTGCTCCGTTGTTGCACGGCTGGAAACCGGAATTGTTGCCATCCAAGCATCGTGCGGCGCAAAACAAAAGACCCCGCCGAAAACGGCGGGGCAAGGCTTAGTGCCTTGTGTCAGGCCACAGGCACCGGCGGTATTGGTAAATTCAGTTGTGCATCTCGGCCCGAATCTGCTGGCGCAGCACGTCGATCGGCACCGTCTTGCCGTCGCGCTTGAAGCACCAGTAGGTCCAGCCGTTGCAGGACGGCGCATTTTCCAGATGTGCACCGACCTGATGAATCGAGCCTTTGACGTTCTGGCCCACCAGCGTTCCGTCCGCACGAACCTTGGCCTTGTGGCGCTGGTTCATCGAATACAGCTCCTCGCCCGGGCGCAGCATACCGCGTTCGACCAGCTGGCCGAACGGCACACGCGGCTCGGCGCGTTTGCTGGCGCTGACCTCCAGCGCTTCACGGTCAAACTTGCGCACTTTGGCAATGCGTTTCTCGGCAACCTTGCGATAGCTTTCTTCGCGCTCGATCCCGATGAACTCGCGGCCCAGCATCTTGGCGACAGCTCCGGTCGTGCCGGTGCCAAAGAACGGGTCCAGAATGACATCGCCGGGATTGGTCGAGCCGATCAGAACGCGGTGCAGCAGCGATTCCGGCTTTTGCGTCGGATGCGCCTTGTCGCCGTTTTCATCCTTCAGACGCTCGTGCCCGGTGCAGATCGGCAGCACCCAGTCACTGCGCATCTGCACGCCTTCGTTCAGGGCCTTCAGAGCTTCGTAGTTGAACGTGTATTTCGCGCCTTCGCGCTTGGATGCCCAGATCATCGTCTCGTGTGCGTTGGTGAACCGCTTGCCCCGGAAATTCGGCATCGGGTTGGATTTGCGCCACACGACGTCATTCAGAATCCAGTACCCGGCATCCTGAAGGGCGGATCCCACGCGGAAGATGTTGTGGTAAGAGCCGATCACCCAGATCGCGCCATTCGGCTTCAGCAGGCGATGCGCCGCCTTCAGCCAGTCCCGCGTGAACTGGTCGTAGGCACCAAAACTGGAAAACTGATCCCAGTGATCGTCGACGGCATCTACCTGGCTGTTGTCAGGGCGGTGAAGCTGGCCTTTCAGTTGCAGGTTATATGGCGGGTCTGCAAAGATCAGGTCTACCGACGCCTCAGGCAGACTGTTCATCACATCGATGCAGTCGCCGGATAGAATCGTGTTAATAGGGAGCGCCGCCGCGCCCTTTGTCTTGATTGTGGTCATTTCACTGCCTCGGTTCCACGGCGCTTTTGCGCTCATTTGGTTGAGACAAGGATGAGTCAAAGACGATTCGCCGTCAATTTCTTTTTTGAATCAGCGACTTACGATTTACTCTTGATACAAGATATTGTGGACCGGTTTAAACGAACGTCTATGATGTGGGGTGACACCAAGATTTTGCAGCGCGTCGCGGTGCTGTTTTGTCGGATATCCGGCGTTTGCCTCCCACCCATAGCCGGGATGCTGTTGCGCCAAATCCACCATCACCCGATCGCGCCAGTTTTTCGCGATGATCGAGGCCGCCGCAATCGACAGCGATCGGGCGTCCCCCTTGACCACCGCCTGGGACGGCAGTTTCAGCCCGCGCGGAATCATGTTGCCGTCGATCAGCAGAAAATCCGGGGCCGGGTCCAAAGCCTGAACCGCGCGCGTCATGGCCAGATGCGAGGCACGCAATATGTTGAGTTCATCTATTTCCGGCACCGAAGCCTCGCCCAACGCGATTTCGGCCCGTTCGCGCAGCGCAACGTCCAGCGCTTGGCGGCGCTTTGCGGTCAGTTTTTTGGAATCGTTCAGACCTTCGGGGATATCATCGGGGTTCAGGATGACCGCAGCGGCAACCACAGGTCCGGCCAGCGGGCCGCGCCCGACTTCGTCAACGCCGGCAACCCTGATATGCCCCCGCGCCAGAAGCGCCTGTTCCAGATCGAAATTCGGTTGTGTCATACTTCCGGCAAAGCGCTTTTCGGCCAATACCGCAAGAAAAAAGAGAGGGCAGCCTGCGCCACCCTCTCCTGCACGGCGCTTCTGTGGCGCCGCTCCTGCTCGAAACCCGTTACTGGTGAACCACACGGTATCCTTGCTGGCGCAGGCATGCGGGTTCGTATGCCCGCTTGACCTTTTTGCCATCCCAGAAACCAACTTCGCACTGGCGGGGCAGGCTATCGGAATATCGGTAATGCTTGCCGAGGCATTTCGGCGTCAGCAGGGGGCGCTTGTTCGAATACGACTTGAAGGTGCGCAGGCACCGCTGCGGCAGGTCATATCGTGCCAGCCGCTGCGGCCGCGGGCGCACCGGGTAGTGATCGACGACAGGGGGCTGGTAGACCGGCGCGTGCTGCCGTGTTGCCTGATCCGCGCGCCTTTCCTTGTTGTAGTAGTGAACACCTGCCCCAATCAGGGCCAGCGCCGCCAATCCGCCCAGCAGATCCCTGGTGTCGGCTGCGCGCGCCTGTGACACGGAAATGCCGGTTATCGTGATGGCGGTCGCAATGATCAGCGCAATGAATTTCCTGTGCATTATGCCTGTCCTTTGTCTTTTTGCGGGCGGCCTGCTCACGGCCGGGAACTTGATGACCAGAACCTGGGGCCGACCATGCCGGACAAACAATAACGGGCGGTTGTTATCCGATATCAGCGTCGCAAACCCCTTGAGATATTGAATTTCCGGCCACCTCATGCGCAGGATGCGGCCTATGAAACAGATCCTCTCTTCTCTGGCCTTCGGGGCCCTGATATCGCTGGGACCCACTGCGGCGGCGGCCCAGTGTTATGCGGATTACAAGGCCAAACAGGACAACCCCCTGCGGCTGCATTATGGCGTCATGCAGGTTGCAGCCTGCGACAAGGGACAGGCCAAATCCGAGGTCGCCCAACGCCTCGGCGCTTCGGGCTGGACCTTGTTGAACGTCATATCCGTATTCGGACCCGAAGGATTGGATCAAAGGAAGGCAAATGCCGGAAAATTCTTTCTCCGTTTCTGAGGCCCGGCGATCCGGTGCGCGGCTAGTTGGCGCGGGCATTGCCGCGATTGTCCTGATTCTGATTACGGCAGCCGTCTTCCTGTTCTGGACCCTGCCAGATGCAAACGCCTTCAACGCCCGTGTCGAACGCCTGTTCATCGAGTCCGACCTGACTTCGCAAACCGAGATTCGCCTGTTGGAGATTCTGGCCCAATCCGGCACGGCATTTGCCGACACGCTGTCCAGCTACCGGATGGTGATCTTTGTCCTTTTGGTCTTTGCCAGCGCGATGCTGATCTCGGCCCTGGTGTTTCTGGTGATGCTCGTTCTGCTGAACCGGCGCATGGCGCAGATCGAACGGACCGGCATTCAGGTGACGTCGCTGCTGATCAGCCGCGAGGAAAACACCGTCTATCTCAACAACATGGATTTCAAACTGACCCCGGCGGCGATGGAAACCCTGTCGGTTCTGGCCGAGTCCCGGCTTGATGACGAGGTTCTGTCCGGCGCTCAGATCGAAGCGATGATTTCGGGCAGGGATGCCGCCGACTGCGACGAGGCCGCCGGTGCCACCCGGATCAAGCGGCTGCGTGATGCATTGGGCAATCAGATGGTCAGCGAATTGCTGGTCAAGAATATTGCCAAAAAGGGCTATATGCTTTCGATCGAAAAAGACGTCATTCAGATGGTCTGATCCGCAAGCATTGCCGCGCACAATTCTGCAAATCATCGTTAACGCCCTTGGAAAACCGGCGGTGAAGGCCCATCCTATAAAGACCTGCGCCAGCGGAGGTTGATGATGAACATCCACGCCAAACCTGAAACCAAAGGATATGGAATCTCGGTCGAACGGCTGAAGGGGCGGATTGCGATATACCGCGATCAGATCCTTCTGGCGGAAAGCGCAAACGCCAAGGTCATGTATGAAACACGCCTTGCGCCGATGATCTACATACCCCGCGAGGATGTATGTGTTGATCTGAGCGATGAAACCGAATTGCAGACCTTCTGCCCGTTCAAAGGAACCGCGACCTATCATGATGTGATTCTGGCCGGCGAGCGCCTGGGAAACTCCGTCTGGGCGTATGAGGATGCCCTGCCCGAAAGCGCCGCCATACAAGGTCACATCGGGTTCATGCGCAATGCGTATACCGATCTGGATCTAGGGGAAAACACGCTTCGCGAACCGCAGGATGGCAACATCAGCGGCCCTCTGATCGATTGGCTGATGCGCGGCGCATCAGAGAACGAAACACCCGAAGCCTTTACCAAAGCCCTTGCGGAAAAGATGCTGGACCATGGTATTCACATTCAGCGCCTCAGCATTCTGGCCTGGTCCCTGCACCCGCTGATCGCGGGAAAACACTACATCTGGGAAAAGGGCGCGGCCGAGATTTCGACCAACGTCCCGACCTATGAAATTCACGATCACCCCGCCTATATCAACAGCCCGTTGCGCCACGTCTCAAACGGGCTGGGCGGGGTACGTCAGCGGCTGAACGACGATAACCCCCATAACAGCTTTCCGATCATGGAAGACCTGCGCGCAAAAGGCGCCACCGATTATGTTGCCATGCCGCTGCGCTTTTCGGACGGGCGCACCAATGTGCTGACCCTGACCTGCGATCACCCGGATGGGTTCACCACCGAAAACCTTGGGCTGGTCTTTGAATGCTCAGCCGTAATCGCGCGGTTTTACGAGGTGTTCATGCAGCGCGAAAACGCGCAGGTTCTGCTGGAAACCTATGTCGGCAAACGCACGGGCGCACGGGTTCTGGGCGGCGAGATCCGACGCGGCGACGGCGACGAAATCGATGCCGCCATCATGTTCTGCGACCTTCGCAATTCGACCAGCCTTGAAGAGAATCTGGGCCGATCAGCCTATATCAACCTGCTCAACGATTTCTTCGAAACGGTTTCGGGGATCGTGCACGAAAACGGTGGCGAGGTTCTGAAATTCATCGGTGACGCGGTTCTTGCGGTGTTTCCGGCAGGCGACGATGCCGCCGCCGCCCGCACCAATGCGCAGCGTTCGGCCATCGGGATCGTGGAAAAACTGGCCACCCTGCGCGGGGAGGGCTCGGATGCGCATTGCGACTGCTCGATCGGGTTGGCCTATGGCCGGGTGACGTATGGCAATGTCGGCTCTCGCGAGCGGCTGGATTTCACCGTCATCGGTCAGGCCGCCAATATAGCGGCCCGGCTTGGTGAATACGGGAAGTCGGCAAACCACAGGATCGTCGTGTCAAAGGACATTGAACCCGCCTGTTCGAACGCCGTTCCCCTGGGAGAGGTCAGGCTGCACAATGTATCGCAGCCCATAATCTCATTTGCTCTCAAAACGGCTGCGGACGCGGTGCTGGACGGCTGACATACGATCAGCTTGAGGGCGCGCCAGACTTATGCGTTTTTTGGGCATGACACGCCGCCTGCTTCAAGGGGTTGACCCCTTCATCTGCGCCATTGCAACCGCCGCATTGCAACCGATTGCAAGTTTCGTGCAAAGGTGCATAGTGCTACTATGAAATTGCTTCCTAGCCTCCCCCCAATCCACAGACACAAATCATGAGTGTCACGCTCAAAGATGTTGCAGCCCTTGCCGGCGTCTCGCGCTCGGCGGTCTCGCGCACGTTTACCGAGGGCGCGTCGGTTTCGGCCAAGACCCGCAGCAAGGTAGAAAAAGCCGCGCAGGAACTGGGGTACAGCCCCAACGCGCTTGCATCCTCTCTGACGACAGGGCGGACCAAGCTGATCGGGCTGATTTCCAACAACTTTCACAACCCGATTTTCCTTGAGGTGTTCGACCAGTTCACCCGCGCCCTGCAGGAACGCGGGCTGCGCCCGCTGATTGTCAATCTGACGGACGAAACGGAGCCCGCGAATTCGGTCAGGATGCTGCGGCAGTATTCGGTTGATGCGGTGATTGTCGCTTCGTCCACTCTGCCGCCGAGCTTTGCCAAGGCGTTTCACGACGCAGGCGTCCCCGTTGTGCACACGTTCGGTCGGTCTGCCACCTCGCCCGAAGTTCACGTCGTGGGGATCGACAACGTGGAATGCGGGCGCATGGCCGCGCGTGAGTTGATGGCACGCGGCTACAAGCGTGTCGGATATCTGGGTGGCCCAAGGGATGCGACTTCGGCCATGGACCGGTATCGCGGGTTTATGGAAGAAGTCGAAAAATACAACGACCTGGAAGTGTCCCATTCTTTCGCCGACAACTATTCGTTTGAAGCCGGGCGCGCCGAGATGCTGCGACTCCTGGAAGGGGCTCCGGCTGATGGGTATTTCTGCGGCGATGACATCCTTTCGATCGGGGCGTTGTCCGCCCTGTCGGATCACGGGCTGAAACCGGGCATCGATATCGGCATCATCGGTCTGAACGATATGGAAATGTCGCGCTGGGAAAGCGTGAATCTGACGACCATTCACCAACCGATCAAGCAGATCATCACCTCGTCCGTCGATCTTGTCGAGGAGATGTTGAAGGACCCCGCCCGGTATCCCGAAGCACGTATCTTCCCCTGCCGGGTGATTGAGCGGGGCACGTTGCGGCCCCGCTCATAATCAGCGGAACATCGGCGGACGGGCGTCTTTCCAGACGCCATCTTCTTTCGACGAAGCGACCGCGGCATGAACCGCCGCGATCGAGCGGACGCCGTCCGACGGCGTAGGCAGACCGTCGCGCAGCTCACCCCGGATGGCATCGGCCAGATCGCAATAGATGTTGGCCACAGCCAGTGGGAAACCTTCGGGGTGGGCGATGGCAACGCGTGACAGACGCTGAGTCTCTTCATGCAGACCGCCCTCGCCTTTTTCGATGATCTGGGTTCTGCCGCCCACGGGTGTATAAATCAGCTGGTTGGGCTGTTCCGAGGTCCAGCGCAACCCACCGGTTTCGCCAAAAACCTGAATGTCGAACCCGTGCTGACGCCCGATGGCCACGGACGATGTCCAGAGCCGTCCAACCGTGCCTTTCCGGGTGCGGAAATTGATCATCGCATCGTCTTCAAGCACGCGGCTCGTAATGGTCGAGGCCAGATCGGCCGAGAGCTTTTCGACCTCGTCGTCGCAGATGAAGCTGGCCATGTGCAGGGCGTGAATGCCGCAATCAGCGAACTGGCCCGAAACGCCAGCCATCGCCGGGTCATAACGCCAGCGCACACGGGGGTTGTCGGCATCCGTGGCGTCGCCGTGATGTCCGTGGCTGAAATTGGTCACCACCAGCCGCACATTGCCGATCTCGCCCGCCCGCACCATGGCGCGGGCTTGGCGCACCATAGGATAGGCGGAATAACAATAGTTCACGGCGCAGATCTTGCCCGACGCCTGCGCTATGCGGACGATCTCTTCGCCTTCTTCGACGGTCATGGTCATGGGCTTTTCGCACAGCACGTTGAACCCGGCCTCAAGAAAGGCTTTCGCGATCTCGAAATGCGTCGCATTCGGGGTGGCGATCGTCACCAGATCGATGCGGTCGGGGCGCTCCTTTTCGCCCGCCAGCATGTCCTGCCAGCCGCCATAGGCGCGATCGGCAGCAATGCCCAGTCGCTGCGCATATTCGCGGCCCACATCGGGGCGGTGATCCAGCGCACCTGCCGCAAATTCAAACTGCCCGTCCGCCAAAGCGCCCAGACGGTGCGCGGGTCCGATCTGGCTGCCTTCGCCACCGCCAATCATGCCCCATTTCAGCTTTGCCATGGTTTTTTCTCTCTGTAGAAATTTGGTGTTTTTGCGATCAGAAATCGCGGATCTCTGTCCATTGCCGCTGCTCCGACGATGCCAGTGCAGCCGCCAGCACGCGGTTGACCTCATGCCCGTCGCGGAAAGTTGGCCAGATCGGCTCGCCAGTGTCGATGGCCTGCAGGAAGTCCTTGGCCTCGATGATGATCTGGTCCTGATAACCAGTGCCGTGACCCGGGCCCTGACAAAAGGGTTCATAGTCGGGGTGCGCGGGGCCTGTCAGGATTTTGGTAAATCCGCGATGCGCCTCGGAACCTTCGCGGCGATAGAACCAAAGGGCGTTTTGGTCTTCCTGATCGAACCGAAGCGCGCCCTTGGTGCCCGAAATCTCATATGCGTAGCCCATCTTACGCCCGGTTGAGATGCGGCTGACATAGATATTGCCCATCGCGCCATTTGCGAACCGGCACATGATCTGGGCATGGTCGTCATTGGTGACTTTGCCGCCTGGGCGGTTTTCGTGGACGGTTTCAACCTCGGCCATCACCTCGGCAATCGGTCCCATCAAGGCAAGCGCGCCATTGACCATATGGGGCGCAAGATCGCCAATGGTTCCGTTGGCCATGCCCGTCGTGCGCCACGTGGCCGGAGCGTCGGGATCGGCATAAAAGTCCTCGGTATGTTCGCCCCGGAACCAGGTGACATCACCCAATTCTCCGTCAGCAATCAGTTTCCGTGCAAATTGAGTCGCGGGCGTGCGGACATAGTTGAACCCGACCATGTTCGCGACACCGGCCGCTTCGGCTGCGGCAACCATTGCCTCGCCATCCTCCATCGATGCGCCCAGAGGTTTTTCGCACAGTACCGGCTTGCCCAGGGCAAAGGCCGCCTCGGCAATCTGGCGGTGGGTTTCCTGCGGCGAGGCGATGACCACGGCCTCGACCTCCGGATCGTTGACCAGCGCCCGCCAATCACCGGTCGCGCGCTTGAATCCATAGGCCGTCCGATACCGTTCTGCGCTTTCGAGGCTAGAGGCACAGATCATCTCGAGACGCGGACGCAACGCGGTGTTGAACACCGCGCCCACCGCCGCCATGGCAACGGAATGGGCCTTGCCCATATAGCCGCCACCAACAATTCCAATTCCGATTTCAGGCATCTGTCACGGCTCCGAACATATCATTTGCAACCGGTTGCAAAATCAGTATCGTGTGAATCGATTCAACGCAAGGTCCAAACTTTGCCGACCCCATTTTGCCGGAGGACATGAATTGAGCGCTTTGATAGATGGTATCAAAGGAAACCGGTTTGCCGTTTTCGGGCGCGCAGGCATGGATTTGTTCGCGACCCCGATCGGTGTCAAAAGCGAGGATGCCGATACCTTCCACGCCGATCTGGGTGGCTCGTCCGCCAACATATGTGCCGGTCTGGTCAAGCTGGGCAGCCGGGCATCGCTGGTCACGTCGGTTTCGGACGACGCCGTTGCGCGGTTTTGCCTGAACCGGTTGCGGCACTACGGCGTGGATACATCCTACATCCGCGTGGTCGGCGGTGAATACCGCATGTCCATGGCGATCTATGAAAGCACGACCGAGAACTTCCAGAACGTGATTTATCGCAACGGCGCGGTCGATTTCCAGGTCACGGAAGAGGATGTGGACAAGGTCGACTACGGCGCCTTCTCAGCCGTCCTTTCTGCCGGAACGGTATTTGCTTCGGAACCCTCACGCAGCGCCACGTTCCGCGCCTTCGAGAACGCGCGCAACGCAGGTCTGCCGGTGATTTTCGACATCGACTATCGCCCCTATAGCTGGCCTTCGCCCGAGGTTGCCGCCGACGTTCTGTCCCGGGCAGGCGAAGCGAGCGACCTGATCGTGGGCAATGACGAAGAATTCGGGTTCATGGCGGGTGGCATCGACAAGGGGTTTGCCAAGGCCCGTGAACTGGCCGCAAAACCGGGCCGCGTCGTGATTTACAAGATGGGCGAAAAAGGTGCCGTGACCCTTGCTGACGGTCAGGAGATCACGACCGGAATCTACCCTGTCGATGCGATCAAGCCCGTCGGCGCCGGCGACAGTTTCATGGCCGGTCTGCTGGCCTCAATTGCGGCGGGGTATTCGCTGGAAGATGCCGTGATGCGTGGCTCGGCCTGTGCCTCGATTGTGGTGTCGCAACCCGGTTGCGCCCCCGCCATGCCGACGACGCCGGAACTGAACGCTTTTTTGGCCGCGCATCCCGGCCCCACCTCATAGGAGTTTGATATGCATATCGCGCCTTATGACAACCGGAACAACCCGATCGTCGACGCGGACGATCCGACCGTTCCGCTGAACTATTTCAACATCGTCAAGCTGAAGAAGGGCGAGGCGTTCGAATATCAGGTGCCCGGCTATGAGACCTGCATCGTGCCCGCCACCGGCAGTGTCGATGTCGATGTCGAAGGGGTTCAGTTCCCCCGGTTGGGCAACCGGGGCGACGATGTCTGGGACGGCGAGCCGGAAGGTGTCTATGTGCCGGTGGGCGCAAAGGCGCAGATGGTCTGCGTGTCGGACGAGACCGAGGTGTTTGTTGCGGGTGCAAAATACGACAAGGTTCTGGATCCGTTCGATGTGCGCCAGCATGACCTTGTGCAATACGGCAGCGACGACACCAAAACGCACCGCAAGATCAAGCACATCCTCGGCCAGAAACAGCATGACAAGGTTGGTCGCCTGTTGGTCAGCGAGTTGTTCACAGTCGGTCAGGGCGGATGGTCGGGTTTCCCCAGCCACAAACACGACACCAATCGCTTGCCGGACGAATCCCGGCATGACGAGACCTACAATTTCCGTTTCAAACCCAACTGGGGGTCTGGCCTGCAAATGCTGCAGCGCGAGGACAACGAACCCGGCGATGCCTATCATATTGTCGACGGATCCACGATCTGCATCGACAACGGCTATCATCCCTGCTGCGTACTGCCGGGGTATGAGATGTACTATTTCACCATCCTCGGCGGCCTCAGCCAGCGCTCGCTGGTGCAGTATTTCCAGCCGACACATGCCTACCAGATTGAGACGATTCCAGGCATCAAAGACATGATCGCGAAATTCAAATGACCCTTGTTACGCTTTCCGAAGTTCTGAGGCCCGCCTATGAACAGGGCTATGCCGTGGGGGGCCTTGTCACGCTGGGGTGGGAAGACATGCGCGCCTATGTAGCCGCGGCCGAGGCGGAAAACGCGCCGGTGATCCTGCAGGCGGGCCCCAGCTGCCGCGAGCACACGCCGTTGCCGATTCTTGGCAAGATGTTCCGGCATCTGGCCGAAAACGCCTCGGTTCCTGTCGTCGCGCATCTGGACCATGGCTACACGTTCGAGGAATGCAAAATAGCGCAGGACAGCGGCTTTACCTCGTTGATGTTCGATGGGTCGCGCAAGCCACTGCAGCAAAATATCGATGAAACGGCGGCGATTGCCGAAATGGCCCATGCGGCAGGGATTTCCTGCGAGGGCGAGATCGGTTTTGTCGGCTATTCGGGGGGCGAGGGATCAAACGGAACCGATCCGGAAGAAGCTGCAAAATTCGCCCGCGAAAGCGGTGTGGATGCGATGGCGATCTCGGTCGGAAATGTCCATTTGCAGGAAAACAAGGAAGGCGGTCTGGACGAGGACCGCATCGCGCGGATCGACGCGATGACAGACGTGCCATTGGTGATTCATGGCGGCTCCGGTGTGCCGGTGGAACAGCGCAGCCGGCTGGCGCGTGACAGCTCGATCTGCAAATTCAACATCGGAACCGAGCTGCGCATGGCCTTTGGCGCCGCATTGCGCGACGCGGTCAACCGCGACCCCGACCGGTTCGATCGTGTCACCATTTTGAAAGAGACGCACGATCCGGTCGAAGCCGCCGCCCGAACGGTGATCCGCGCATTCGGCGCCCCACTACAGCGATAATCGTCAGACCGTGAATGCCGCTCGGAACGCAGCCAGCGCAGTTTCGGGATCCTCCAGCGCGTAGGCTTCCATGCCCACCGGCCCCCGATACTCAAGATCAAAAAGCGCACGCGCGACCGAGGCGTAGTTGACCTCGCCCGTTCCGGGCTCACATCGGCCGGGATTGTCAGCCACCTGAATCTCACCGATCCAGGGCAGGCATTTGTCGCACCAGCGGATCAGGTCGCCTTCGCCGATTTGCGTGTGATAGAGATCCAGATTGATGCGCAGCTGAGGGCGGTCAACAGACGACACCAGGGCCAGAACGTCTTCGGTCGATCCGAACGGACAACCGGGATGGTCCAGTTGGTTGAGGTTTTCCAGCGTGAAGACCACGCCTTCCTCCTCGGCCAGATCACAAATGCGGTTCAGCGTATCGCGCGCTTTCAGCCACATCTGGCCGGTCACGACATCATGCTGCCAGATTGGTATTCCGTTTTCGCCCAGACCCGTTCCGTGCAAATTCAGGCGTTGTACACCCAGCCGCTTGCCGACCTGTGCCGACTCGCGTGCGGTTTTCAGCAGCATCTCGGCGCCTTCATCATCGGCCAGTCGTCCTTCCACATAGCCGTCCATGATGGTGAATTCCGCGCCGGTGGCTTCAAGCTTTGGTAGGTCCAGATCAGGCCAGCTCCAAAGCCCCACGCCGAACCCCATTTCCTTCAGCCGCGCCGCCCGCCAGTGCAGAGGTTTATCCAGCCAGAGCATCTCGGCGCAGGCCGCAAGTTGAAACGGATGGGACATGCCAGCTCTCCTAGAAAGTGCAGATCAGATCGAGCCGCCTTCGACCATGAAATTGCCAGCGCTGCACATCGCGGCATCATCAGAGGCCAGAAACAGAACCATGCGGGCCACGTAGACGGGATCGATGGGGTCGGGCAGACATTGCCGGTCAACCTGTTTTGCCAGCGCTTCGGGCGTCACCCACAGGTCTTTCTGTCGGTCCGTCATGATCCAGCCGGGCACAACGGTGTTGATGCGAATCCGGTGGTCTCCAAGCTCGCGCGCCATGGTTCGGGTCAGGCCGTGAACGGCGGATTTTGCCGTGGCGTAGGCGGGGAAACCGGCCCCGGCCTCCCACCAGGAATTCGAACCGAGATTGATGATTGAGCCGCCGCCTTTTGCAATCATGCCCGGAGCAACAGACTGAATGGCAAAGAACATGTGGCGCAGGTTGATCGCCATACGTTCATCCCAATACTCGGCCGTCACTTCGCGCCAGTCGTGGCGGTCGTCATGGGCGGCATTGTTGACCAGTACATCGGCAGCACCCAATTCGTCGGCCAGTTCTCCGATTGCCGTCTGCAGGGCTTCGATATCGCGCAGATCGCATTGGGCAAAGGCGTGCTCGCCGTCCAGATCGGCCAGCAAGGCGAGCCCGGCATCCGCGTTGATGTCCAGAAACCCTACCTTCGCACCCTGTGCGGCAAAGGCCCGCACGGTTTCGGCCCCGATGCCGCCAGCGCCGCCTGTGACGAAGACGGTTTGGCCTGCAAGGCTGGGGTAACTGGCAAAGCTATCGGTCAACCGTCCCGCTCCATGATCCATTCAACTTCGGGGGCCGGAACAAAGCGCCACTTTCGCAGCGGGCCGGCCATGACATTCAGGTAATACATCTCAAAACCATATGGCGCACCGCAAGGGTGATGTCCGCGCGGGACGGTCACAACATCGCCATCCGAAACGGCCATCGTCTCATCCAGCTGCCCGTCATCGGTATAGACCCTTTGAATGCCAAATCCATTGGCGGGGTTCAGGCGGTGGTAATAGGTTTCCTCAAGATAGGTGATGCGCGGATAGTCATCCTCGTCATGGCGGTGGCTGGGATAGCTGGACCAGTGCCCGTTCGGCGTGAACACTTCAGTCACCAGCAGGCTGTCGGCGTAGTCTTCATTCTCCATCGCGATGTTGTTGATGTAGCGCGTGTTCACACCCTTGCCCCGTTCGGTCAGGGTAATCCCATCGGGGCCGATGCGGCGGGCCTGATGTCCGCCCCTGCCCGGGGCCGAGCATACGGCGATGACGCAATCGGTTTCGGCCACAGCCTCCCACTCGGTTCCGTTTGGCAGATAGAGGCAATGGGGCGGGGTTTTCTCAAAAACACTCATCCTGTCACCAAGAACGCCCCAGTCCTGCTCCGCTCCGCTGATCTGTGCCTTGCCTTCAACCATCACCAGAATGACCTCGCGGTCGCCGGTTGCCTCGGCTGCCCGGTCGCCCGCTTTCAGATGGTAAAGCCCGAAACCGACATAGCGCCACCCGGCACTTGCGGGCGTGATATCGTGCACCTTGCCCCGGGTTCCGAACGGCTTTTTCAGCAGGTCTGCCATGTGTTTTCTCCTTATTGGGCGGGCCTTGACGGCCCGCCAGTGTCTTGAATTCAGGCAGCTTGCCTTGTTTGCAGGGCTGCGTAGGCCTCGGACAGTTGCGCTTCGGTCCATCCCTCAGACACAGCCCGGCGCAGGATGTCGGCCTGACTTTCGGGCGCGTTGCCACCGATGGGTGGGTCGGTGTCCAGATTGGTTGGAAACGGATAACCCTCGGCCGTTGCGGCAATAGCTGCATCCAACTCTGCCGTGCTGAGTTCACCGCGTTGTCTCAGTGCAATCAGCGCCGGAAACACAGCCTGAGACATGGAACGCCGGTCAATCGCCTCCATCGCGCGGCCAAAGGCGGATGAAATCTGCAGCAGGTTCGCCATCCGGTGAATATCCGCGCTGCTGTTTTCCCCTGCGGCATGAAACAGGGCCGGGTTGAAGAACACCGCATCCCCTTTTTCCAAAGGCAACTGAATACAGTTTTGTTCGAAATGCGCCCGATGCGCCGCGTCATGAAAGGCCAGATAGCCCGGCGGATAAAGCTGCGAGAACGGCAGCAGCTTGGTCGGGCCGCTTTCGATCGGCATGTCGCAATGGGCAACCGCCCCCTGCAAGGTCAAAGATGCGGTAACCAGATGGGCGTGCGCCGGATAGCGCGCGGCCGTGTCGGCGCTCTGGAACCCCAGATGGTAATCGCGGTGCGCCTGCTGGGCCTTGCCTCCGGGACGTACCTGATTGATCTGGGCCGTGACCTGATAGTTCGGCCCCAACCACGCCTCACAAGCGGCGGAGATGACCGTATTTCCGAAATAAAGCGCAAAGCCTTCAGGGTCACGTAGGCACTGCTTTTGCAGCGCGTTCCAGACCCGGTCATTGGCGCCCGATGCGGCAAAGTGATCGCCCTCACCCGCGCCGCTTTGGCGTTCTTCTGCGATGATCCGATGGAAGACATCGCTGGCCCGGTCGATCACGGACGTGTCCGCGAAGGCACCTTTCAGGGCAATCACACCCGCGGATTTGTCCAGAACGCGGCCCCACTCTGCCAACAGCGCCTTGCGCTGATCCGCCTGTTCCAGCGCAGGGCGCAGGGCCTGCATGTCGTAGATTGGAACGTTCTTCTCGACCGACGCGGCATGTGACACCGCGCCAGCGTCGAGGTTCTGAGAGGTCAGCACCTTGAATTCATCCAGATCACAGGATTCCCGGTCGAAATAACCGACAAAACCAAGGTCCCGATCTACCATGACGTTCTCCTTTCTCATGGCCAAGGTGTTGCCCAATTGGGCGGATGTTACGCGACGATCTCCAATCCGGCCTGACCACAGACCTCGACGATGTGGTCGTAGCCTTTCTTGGAGTATTCATAGGGCGGCGCTTTGGCCGGGTCCTGCTCGGCCTCGACCACGATCCAGCCGTCGTAATCCATCGCTTTCAGCGCATTGGACACGGCCTGAAAGTCGATGCAGCCATCGCCCGGAACCGTGAACGCGCCGGCAATCACCGCATCCAGAAAGCTGCGGTTGTTCTCGCGCACGTCTTGCACGACCGCCGGACGGATGTCTTTGAAATGGACATGGTGCACCCGGTCGCCCCAGCGGCTCAGGGCGGCCAGAACGTCCCCACCGCCAAACAGCAGGTGGCCGGTGTCGAAACATAGCTTTACCTCTGGGCCCGACCCTTCCATCAGCCAGTTCACATCATCTTCGGTTTCGATGATCGTGCCCATGTGGTGGTGGTAGGCCATCGGCATACCCTGATCCGCCATCCATTTCGCCAGCTCGGTGATCTTGGCGGCATAGGCCAAGACCTCGTCCCTGGACAGTTTCGGGCGGTTGTTGACCGGGGTGCCGATCTGACCCTGCACGGTGTTCGAGCATTCGGCATAGACGATGCACGGACTGTTCAGAGCCACGAATTGCTCGACCTGCTCGCGCACGGCCTCACGCTCTGTCGCGAAATCGTTGACCAGCGACGCGCCCGAGCACCAGCCACCGCATAGCGCGATATCATTGCCTTCCAGATAGGCGCGCAGCCCGTCAGTGTCGCCGGGCATCCGCTGGCCGCGTTCGACACCGGTGTAACCGATCTCACGCGACTCCTTCAGCGCCTGCTCCATTGTATAGGCGGCGGTCAGATCCGGCAGGTCATCATTTTGCCAGGCGATCGGAGAGATCCCGATTTTCACGCTCATTTCGTGTTTCTTTCCTTGATGGCGACTTCATAGGCCGCGCGCTTTTCATTCACTTCAGGGCGGATGCTGACCTCGGGAACCGCCACTTCCCACCATGTGCCGCCATATTCGGTCGAGGGGTACGGATCGGTGTCGATCACCACCACATAAGGTCCTGTGACCTCGCCACGTTTGGCAAGCGCATCTTCCAGTTCGGCAATGCTGCTGACCTTGACCGATGTCGCCCCCATCGCCGCCGCATGGGCTGCAAAATCAATGGCCGAGGGGTTCTCATGCACCGCATGATCCAGCAGGTTGTTAAACTCGGCCCCACCCGTACCCATCTGAAGACGGTTGATGCAGCCAAAGCCGCGGTTGTCGGTAATGACCACGGTGAAAGAGACACCCATCATCGCCGCCGTCGCCATTTCCGAGTTCGCCATCATATAGGTGCCGTCGCCTGTAAAGCAGATCACGTCCCGATCGGGCTGGGCCATCTTGATGCCCATCGCCCCCGCGATCTCGTACCCCATGCAGCTAAAGCCGTATTCCATGTGGTAGGCACCGGGGCGCGGCGCTTTCCACAGCTTGTGCAACTCACCCGGCATGGTGCCCGCCGCGCACATGACCACTGTATCGTCATGCGCGGCGCGCTGAACCGCGCCCACCACCTGCATGTCCGTGGGCAGGGCATTGCCGTCGCCGGGCGCGTCTGTCAGTTTGTCGACCTTGCCGAACCATTCCACCTTCAGCGTGTCAGCCACGGGATCAGCGCGGTAGCCCTGAAGAGCGACGCCCAACTCCTCCAACCCGACACGCGCATCAGATTGCAGGGGCATCGCGCCATGTTTCTCGGCGTCATAGGCAGCAGTGTTCAGGCAGACCATCTCGCGTTCGGGGTTCGAGAACAGACCCCACGAGCCGGTAGTGAAATCCTGCAAACGCGTACCGATGCCCAAGACCAGATCGGCTTCGGCGCAGATATCATTGGCGGGTTGCCCGCCGGTCACACCAATGGGGCCCAGATTCAGCGGATGATCCCAGGCCAGCGCGGATTTGCCCGCCTGCGTCTCGGCAATCGGAATGTTGTGCGTTTCAACAAAGCTTTGCAGCGCATCGGTCGCGCCTGAATAGTGCACCCCGCCGCCGGCAACGATAACCGGGCGTTTTGCTGCCCTGATCGCGGCCACGGCGCGGGCCAGTTCGCCCTCGTCCGGGCGGATGCGGCGTTGATACCAGACACGGGGTTCAAAGAAACTTTCGGGGTAGTCGTAGGCCTCGGCCTGCACGTCCTGACAGAAGGCCAGCGTTACCGGCCCGCAATCGGCGGGGTCGGTCATGGTGCGGAAGGCGCGCGGCAGCGCCGTGAGCAGGTGCTCGGGGCGGGAAATACGGTCGAAATAACGGCTGACCGGTTTGAAGCAGTCATTGGCGCTGACGGTACCGTCTCCGAAATCCTCGATCTGCTGCAGAACCGGATCGGGACCGCGCGTGGCGAACACGTCGCCGGGCAGCAGCAGAACCGGCAGCCGGTTCACATGGGCCAGCGCCGCTGCCGTCACCATGTTGGTGGCGCCGGGACCAATTGACGAGGTCACGGCCATGGCACGCGTGCGGCGCATCTGTTTGGAATATGCAATGGCCGCATGCGCCATGGTCTGCTCGTTATGACCGCGATAGGTTGGCAGGCTGTCCCTTACACCATGCAAGGCCTCGCCCAGACCGGCCACGTTGCCGTGACCGAAAATCGCCCAGACACCGGCGATGAAAGGCTCTCCGCCCTCGTTCATCTGTGCCCCCAGATAGCGCACCAGAGCTTGCGCGGCGGTCAGTCGGATTGTCTTGCTCATCTTGATCCCTTTCAACACATGCCGCTGCGGGCAATCTGTCGGGTTTCGCATTTTTGAAGGTTTCAGGCGCATGAACCGGCCTGATCAGGGTGCGGCCGTCTGGTGCCACGGGGTTTGGATGGCCCACCCGTTGCGGCGGAACATCCTGTCGTTCGTCGCTCAGACGGTCCCGCCGAGCGATCCTTCGAGCTGGGCCATCTCCTGACCGCCTGCCATCAGGTCCTGCAACTCTTCCGGCGTAATCTCGCCACGCCTTGCAGTGCCCAGTGTCTTGCCGCGGTTCAGCACGGTAAAGCGGTCGCCCACCGCCAGCGCGTGGCGCACGTTGTGGCTGATGAACACAACGCCGACGCCCTGGCTGCGCACCTTGTCGATGGTGGCCAGCACGTTCGAGGTCTGGCGCACGCCTAACGCTGAAGTCGGTTCGTCCAGGATCAGGATCTTGGCACCGAAATAGACCGCACGGGCGATGGCGACGGTTTGACGCTCCCCCCCGGACAGGGTGCCCACGGCCTGATCCGGCCCACGCAGGTTGATGCCCATCTTGCGCATCTCTTCCATGCAGACATCGTTTGCCTGATCGACGTCGAACCGCTTGAGCAGACCTTTGCCCTTGGTAGGCTCGCGGCCCATGAAGAAATTGCGCGTCACGCTCATCAGCGGGATCATTGCCAAATCCTGGAACACGGTCGCAATGCCCGCCTCCATCGCATCGCGCGGCGTGTCGAAATGCAGGGGCCGACCTTCGAAAAAGATCTCGCCCTTGGTGGGTTTGTGCACGCCGGACATGGTCTTGATGAAAGTGGATTTACCCGCACCGTTGTCGCCCAGCAGACAGTGGCATTCCCCGGGCTTGACGTCAAAGCTGACGCCAGCAAGGGCGATGATATTGCCAAAGTGCTTTTCGATATTTTTCATTTCCACAATCGGGGCGGCATCGGTCGCGTCGCCGTGGTGAAACTTGGTGTCTTCGGTCATATCAGCGCTCCCCGGTTACGCGTTTACGGATCGCGTTGTTGAACAGAACGGCGATCAGCAGCATGGCGCCCAGGAAGACCTGAAACCAGTCCTGATCGAAGTCGGTATAAGTGAGGCCGATGACAACCATGCCGAAGATGATCGAGCCAAAGAACGCCCCGATGGCCGAGCCATATCCGCCGGTCAGCAGACAGCCGCCGATAACCGCGGCGATAATCGCCTCGAATTCTTTCTGGAAGCCCCGGCGCGCATCGGTCGAACCAGCGTCCATCACCGTGATGATCGCAACCAATGCGGCGCAGCAGGCGGTCAGCATGAACAGCGAAACCTTGACGCGGTTGACCGGAACACCCGAGTTCGAAGCCGCAACCCTATCCCCGCCCGAGGCGAAGATCCAGTTTCCGACCGGAGTGCGCAGCAGCACATAAGTCGCCGCCAGCGTGATGACGATGAACCACAGGATTTCGACCGGGATACCCGGCACCTTGGGCGCACCGCTTTTGAACGTGTCGATCATGCCGTTGGCCGCCAACCAGGCGAACAGGCCGCCGAACGCTTCGCCCGAAAAGAATGGTGCCAGCCAGTCGTTTTCGACCGCATCGCGCACACCGCGCAACTGGGTCGAGCCGCCTGTCGCCATTTTCAAACCAACCAGGGACAGGCCGCGCAGAATGAACAGAAACGCCAGCGTCACGATGAACGATGGCAGGCCCGAGCGGATCACGATATTGCCGTTGATCGCACCGACACAGGCCGCGAACAGGAATGTCATTGGGATGGCGAAGATCAGCGGCAATTGCCAGGTCACGACGCAGACGCCGAAAAACAGCCCCGAGAACGCGACCATCGACCCGATCGACAAGTCGAACTCTCCGCCGATCATCAGCAGCGCGGCCCCGATGGCCAGAATCCCCAGCTGCGCGGCGGGGGTCATGAAGTTCATGACGCCGGCAAGGGTAAACATCGACTCATCCGCAGTGATCGCAAAGAACACGAAAACCAGGACGGCACCTGCCATCGCGCCCAACTCAGGCCGTTTCATGAGTTTGGTTAGGAACGGTTCTTTCTTGACCCTTTCGTCCGATACGACGGGCGCTGACTCACTCATGGTTTCCTCCCAATTCGGTGAGATCGGCGCGCTGGCGCCGATCCTGTTGTTTGCCGGAACTTTCCGGGATTAGCGGATGCCCTGCGCGGACAGGTCGATCACCTGCGCCGCCTTTTCCTGCGTGATCAGGTTCGGACCCGAAGGCACGTTGCCGCCCGGCATCAGGCCGTATTTGGCGTGCAGACCCATGAAGTTCACCGACAGGTAGCCCTGCAGGTACTGCTGCTGGTCGATGGCAAAGGCCGCGTCGCCATCCGCGATCGACTGCAGGAAGTTTGCCGACAGGTCGAACGAGGCGACGTTCACGTCGCGGCCAGACCCTTTGACGGCTGCAACAGCAGGCTCACCAGCCGAGCTGGCACCCAGCGCCATGACGGTGTCGATGGCTTCGTTAGCGGCGAGCGCAGCAGCCACCTTCGATTCGATTTCCGACGGATCATTCGAGGTCGGCAGAACTTCGACATTGCCGCCAAAACCTTCGGTGAAGCCCGCGCACCGCAGGTCAAGCGCGACGTTGCCCACCTCGTGGTTGACGCAGATCGCCGTGCTGCCGCCCATCGACGCCAGTTTTTCGCCAGCGGCCTTGCCCGCGTCGAACTCGTCCTGACCGACATGCAGCAAGGCGCCCAGTTCCTTGGAAACGTCAGAACCCGAGTTTATCGAGATCACCGGGATACCGGCTGCAACTGCGCGTTCGATTGACGGGCCAAGCGCATCCGCATCCGGGATAGAAACGATCAGACCATCGGGTTCCTGGTTCACGGCAGCGTCGATCAGCTGCGACATGGCCACCATGTCGAAAGTTTCAGGCGCGCGATATTCGACGTTCACGCCCACGTCCTTGCCGGCCTGCTCAACACCGTTCTTGACGACGTTCCAGAAGGCATCATTGGCCTGGCCGTGCGAAACGACAACAATCTCCTGCGCGAATGCAGGTGTCGCCAGCGCCAGAGCCCCTGCTGCCAGTGCGCCCTTTACGAACTTATTCATTCTGTTTCCTCCCATTAGAACAGTCTATTTTGGTGTCGGGGTGTCAGCCCCAATCATTCGGCAGCGCCGAATCTCTGCGACTCCGATCTGATACGGAGCTGATGTCAGTTTGAAGCATTCCGGTCATTTTGCAACCGGTTTCAAAATTTCAGACATGTCAACCGGCCTTCCGGACTGCGTCGACCGCGTCGCGGCCTCGGCCATTGCAAGCGCGGCAACCCCGTCTTCCAGCGTCACCGGCAGCGCGGCACCCGTCAGGGCCGCCTGTACAAACGCATCCCATTCCGCCTGATAGGCCGGCATGTAACGCTCCAGGAAGAAATAGGTTGGTTTCGCCCCGACAACGCCTTTGTCGGTGGATTTGACCACCGTGTTTTCCAGCATATTGTGAGCCTGCAACAAACCCTCAGAACCCAGCAGTTCGACGCGCTGATCATATCCGTAGGCCGCCCGGCGGGAGTTCTTGATGACGGCTATCCGACCATCATCATAAGTCATTGTAACAACAGCGGTATCCACGTCTCCGGCCTTGCCGATTTCGGGGTCCACAACCGATGTCCCCACGGCGGAGATGGTTTTTGGCAGCTGACCCATCAGATAATTCGCCATGTCGAAATCGTGGATCATCATGTCCCGGAACAAGCCGCCGGACACCTTGATATAACCGACCGGCGGTGGAGCGGGGTCGAATGAGGTGATCGACAACATTTCGGATTTGCCGATTTCCCCTGCGTCCAACGCAGCCTTAAGCGCGGAAAAATTGGGGTCGAACCGGCGGTTGAACCCGATCATGACAGGTTGGCCACTGTCCGCCGTGGCCTTTTGACAGGCGATGGCGCGTTCGAGGTTCAGATCAACAGGTTTTTCACACAGAACCGCCTTTCCGGCACGGGTTGCCGCTTCGATCAGGCCGGAATGAGTGTCCGTTGGCGTGGCGATCAGCACCGCATCGATTGCCGGGTCCGCGATGATGTCGTCAGAACTGCGGGCCTCGGCCCCGGTGTCCGAGGCAAGGCCTTCAGCCGCCTCTGCCACCGCGTCGGACACAGCACATAGCTGGCTTTTTGGGTGGGCGGTGATCGCCTGCGCATGCACGCGGCCGATACGTCCGGCCCCCAGCAATCCGATCCTCAGCATTCAATTCTCCCGAATCCTTTATTCGCGTGACAGAATGTTTCGCTTTGCAACCGGTTGCAAGATGTTTTTGCGCAGTGCTGAAAATTGGTGCAGAATCCGGTCGCATGAGCCTGTCAGACCCGATGTGGCAGGCCCGGCTTTGCCGTGTTCTTCGTTGCCGGATCTGCTGCCTGACTGCACTTGAAGCGTGCCTACGACACACCGTTTGCAAAAACAGCTTCGGCGATTTTGGGGTCAACGACGACCACGTCGACAGTGGCGATATCCTCAAAAATCTCTGCATGCAGGGTGTCACCCAGAACGTCCTGCATCTGCGCCTTGTGGCCATTGATGGATGCGTTCAGCACATCCGCGTATTCCGTTGGCGTCAGCATTCCGGCAGCAAGCTTCGTGTAGGCATCCAGCAGGTCATGACGCAACTGGACGATCATTTCCTGATGCAAATCCACGTGCGATTGCATCAGTCCCGGATGTTCGTTTGGAGATACCAAAAACTCTGTTTCTTCCGAACACCGCGGGTAGCGCTTAGTCAGGCAGCCGTCGCAGATGCTTTTCCACCTCCTGACACCCTCTCCATGAGGTGCCAACAGACCCAACCGCCCGTAAAGCGTGTACGTCAGATTTGTCCAACCCTTTGATTTATAACCTTTTGCGTCATTCACCTCCAGCCCGGCCGTACACATGATCCTGTTGGTCGCCTGATGGCAGACACCGTCGAGACCGTACCGGATTCCGGCCAGACCCTTTGTCAGCGGATCGGTTCGCATTTGCGACAGGCAATCACATTCGGGTTGAAAGGCCATTCCATGACCGATGGACCGCTGGTTTTCGTCGTGATCGCCCCCGCAAGGCCACAGGTAGTTCCGCTTACCGGCATCATCGTATCCAACCGCATATGTATGGTCGGCATTCGACTTGATCGGATCGATAAAAGCGCCCTGCGCGAACATCTCGACCTTGCGCTCTTTGTAAGGGTCATAGATGTCGAACTCATCGTGCCACAACCGGTGGCGCTTCCCGTTGACCGTGTGAAAGACTTCGGCGTTGACAAATCTCGGCCTGATTGGATCGATACTCAGCCGAACGACCACCTCGTAGTTTGCAAGCGTCCATTTGTGGCTGTCCTGACCGCCCCAATGACCTTTGGCCGGGTCCAGAGTGATGCGGTAGGTGTGGTCCTTGCAGCCTGTTACGCTTGTTGGAATCTCAATCCTGGCTTTGGGGAAATCCACATAGACTTTTCCGTGAAATTTCACCGTGATTCCGGGCGCAACGCTCAGCTTTTGTGTCGAGATTTTGTATGTTCGCATAACAATGACCTTTCTAAAAATACTCGAAAGGTACATTGATCGGGCTAATCCGTCTGTGACGTATTCACGAAGCGCACAGAACACCGTCCAAGTCCGGGCCGCGTGTCCCCAGACTAGCCCCCGACGTAAACGCCGCTTTTGGGCCGGTAGAATATCTTCTGGTCGTGAAGCCGCCCCAACAGTTCCTGAATGTCGCGAAGCGTTTCTTCCCGCTTCGATTTCTCGTCTTCATCCTCTTGCGCAGATGCGTGAGACTGCGATGCCAAAGCGATCCGGAGAGAGCTTTCGATCAGGTCGATGTCCTTGACCGACAGTTCGAACATGTCGTTGTAGCGGGGCATTTCGGAACCTCCTGGCTGGGCGCAGGTTTCCAGACTGCCCCACGTCGCGTTCGATTACCACTTTTTCGTTACGGAGCGGGAAATCGTTGGGCCTAAGAGATGGCAGAGTATGGCCATTCGCCAAATTTCGAACAGGCCTTTTAAAAAGATCCGTTGAAAATCTTCGCCCAAACGAAAATAAAACCACGCGTTTGCAAGCTCAGGGTGTTAACCTGTTGTTGTAAAATGGCGATCCCTGAAGGACTCGAACCCTCAACCTGCTGATTAGAAGTCAGCTGCTCTATCCAGTTGAGCTAAGGGACCGCTGCGCCCTTCTTGCGGTTTTTACGGGCGGGGTTCAAGGGCCAAGCGCATGAAGGCGCTGTTGAGGTCGTCTTCATAACCGTAGATCGGCCCGCAATACGCATATCCCAGCGCCTCATACAGCTTTCGGGCCGCGTCATATTCGGGCAGGTGGTCGGCACCGGTTTCCAGAACCAGGGCGGAAACCCCTTCGCTCTGCGCCAGAATTGCCAGGTGGTTCATCATGGTGCGCGCCAGCCCGCGCCCGCGCACTTCTGAGATGATATGCACGGATTTCACCTCGGCCGTACCGTCCGGCAGGGTCTTAAGCGCACCGCACCCGACCGGCTTGCCGGCCTCATACATCGCCCAGAACCGAATGCCCGGCCCTGCCAGCGACTCGGCGTCCATGGTGTGGTTGCTTTCTGCAGGCCCTGCCGTTTCGCTATGGGCAAAATGCGCCTCGACCACCGGGCGCAATGCGTCCGAGGTTGGGTCGGCCTCGCGGATTTCGATCATTCAATGGGTCCAGGGACCGCGCCGGTCGGTTGCGAAATTCTCGCCATAGCCACGGGCGCGCAGGTTCGGTTTGCGCTTGTGCGGTTCGCTGACAACCGCATCAATCCCATTGCTCTTGGCATAGTCCAACGCTTCTTCCTTGGTGTCGAACTTGAGACGCACCTGGGTCTGTGTGTCACTGGATGAGGTCCAGCCCATCAACGGATCAACCTCACGCGCGGATGCAGGGGCGTATTCCAGAACCCACTTGCGGGTCTTGGCCATCCCCGAGGTCATCGCATTCCTTGCAGGCTGGTAAATCCGTGCGCGCATGTCGCCTCTCCGTACTCACTTGGCTTTGGATGTTATGCGTCAGAGCGCGCACGGGGACAAGTCCGCAATTGTCGCGGCGCGCCCGTAGGCTTTCGGCATCGCACGGCTCTGCTGATGCCAGAAACTGTCATCATGGTCATCTAAATATTGTTGAACCCCATGACGAGGATAGACAGATGATCCATCACGAAAGAACCCTGGAAATCGATGCCCGGCCCGAGGCCATCTGGTCTGTACTGAGCCGGTTCATGAATATCGACGAATTCGCTCCTCAGGTAAAATCCGTGGATGCCTTGACACGAGGCCAGAATGGCGTGGGATCAAAACGGCGCTGCCACTTTGAAAACGGCACCTCATTGGTAGAAGAAGTCACGGACTGGCAAATCAACCGGGGCTATCGTGTTCAACTGTCGGACATGTCTGCCATGCCTTTGACCGAAGCGCACGCAGCGATTGCTATCGAACCACTTGCGAACAACCGCTCAAGGGTGGTCTGGAGCATGGACTTTCAAATGAAATATGGGCCTCTGGGTTGGCTGTTGGGGCAGATGCTACTGAAGCCGATGATCGGGCGGGTTTTGGACCGCAACCTGAAAGCGCTCGCTGAGAAAGTGCAGTCGGACCACATTCCTTACCTGCAGTTTGCCTATTATTAGAACTGCGCACTCCAATCCGGATCAGCCCTTGCAGTTGGACAAAATAAGAACAAATGTAGGGGTCTGACCCGGAGCCTGCCTATGCCCTATGCCCATTCCGACAAGACCCAACTGACCGCAGAGGACGTGCGCGCGCGCCTGAAACTCGAGGGCGGCAAGCGGTTTGTCATGCACACCGAATTTGCGCCGGCGGGTGACCAGCCCACGGCCATCAAGGAACTGGCCGGGGGTGTTCTGGACGGCGAACGCGATCAGGTGTTGTTGGGCGCGACCGGGACGGGCAAGACTTTCACCATGGCCAAGGTCATCGAGGAAACCCAACGCCCTGCCATCATTCTTGCGCCGAACAAGACGCTGGCGGCGCAGCTTTATGGAGAGTTCAAAGGATTCTTTCCCGAAAACTCGGTCGAGTATTTCGTGTCCTACTACGACTATTACCAGCCCGAGGCCTACGTGCCGCGATCGGACACTTACATAGAAAAAGAATCCCAGATCAACGAACAGATCGACCGGATGCGCCACTCGGCCACGCGGGCGCTGCTGGAGCGCGATGACGTGATCATCGTCGCCTCGGTCTCCTGCATCTACGGTATCGGCTCGGTCGAAACCTATGGGGCAATGACGCAGGACCTGAAGGTGGGCCACGAATACGACCAACGGCAGGTGATGGCCGATCTGGTGGCCCAGCAATACCGGCGCAACGATCAGGCCTTTCAGCGCGGGTCGTTCCGGGTGCGCGGCGACAGTCTGGAAATCTGGCCTGCCCACCTTGAGGATCGCGCGTGGAAGCTCTCGTTCTTCGGCGAGGAACTGGAACAGATTACTGAATTCGACCCCCTGACCGGCGAGCGCGCCGCCACGATGGAACAGGTGCGCGTTTATGCGAATTCGCATTACGTGACGCCGAAACCGACGATGCGGCAGGCGATTATTGGGATTAAGAAAGAACTCCGCATCCAGCTGGACCAACTCGTCGGCGAAGGCAAACTGCTGGAAGCCCAACGTCTGGAACAGCGCACCAACTTTGACCTTGAGATGCTCGAGGCCACGGGCGTCTGCAACGGGATCGAGAACTACTCACGTTACTTGACGGGCCGCGCGCCGGGTGAACCGCCCCCGACCCTGTTCGAATTCATCCCCGACAACGCTATCGTCTTTGCCGACGAATCCCATGTCAGCGTCCCGCAAATTGGCGGCATGTACCGGGGCGACTACCGACGCAAGTTCACGCTGGCCGAACACGGGTTCCGCCTGCCGTCCTGCATGGACAACCGCCCGCTGAAGTTCGAGGAATGGGACGCCATGCGCCCGCAATCCGTCTTTGTCTCGGCCACCCCGGCGAAGTGGGAGATCGAACAGACCGGCGGCATCTTCACCGAACAGGTGATCCGCCCCACGGGCCTCTTGGACCCGGAGGTCGAAATCCGCCCCGTCTCGATGCAGGTAGACGATCTACTGGACGAGGTACGCAAGGTCGCCGCCAATGGCTACCGTACGCTGGTCACCACGCTGACCAAACGCATGGCTGAGGACCTGACCGAATACCTGCACGAACAGGGCATCAAGGTCCGCTACATGCACTCGGACATCGACACGCTGGAACGCATCGAAATCCTTCGCGACCTGCGACTGGGGGCGTTTGACGTACTGGTCGGCATCAACCTGCTGCGCGAAGGGCTCGACATCCCCGAATGCGGGCTGGTCGCCATTCTGGATGCAGACAAAGAGGGGTTCCTGCGCTCGGAAACCTCGCTGATCCAGACCATCGGCCGCGCCGCGCGGAACGCCGATGGCCGCGTGATCATGTATGCCGACAAGATCACCGGTTCCATGGAGCGCGCCTTGGGCGAGACCAACCGCCGTCGCGCCAAACAGCTCGCCTATAATCAGGAACACGGCATCACGCCGGAGACGGTGAAGAAGAATGTCGAGGACGTTCTGGCCGGTCTCTACGAAGGCGACGTGGATATGAACCGCGTCACCGCCACCATCGACAAACCGATGCACGGCGCGAACCTCGAGGCCCATCTGGACGGACTGCGCGAGCAAATGCGCAAAGCCGCCGAGAACCTGGAATTCGAAGAGGCCGCCAACATCCGGGATGAGATCAAACGTCTGGAAGCAGTCGATCTGGCCGTCGCCGACGACCCAATGGCGCGCCAATGGGCGGTCGAGAAAGCCTCAGAAGACGCGGTGAAATCACGCGGACGGTCAACGGCTGGCAGGCCGGGGCAGCGGGGCGGAAATGTGAAGCGGAGGAAGCGGTAGAAATCTACTTGAATTGAACTTGATTGTTTCGGATCTGGCCTCGCAAAAACAAGTCTTGATGAGTTATGTGAGGGAAGTGCTCTTCCCAATCTCTGAAACGATCATTTGTCACTATGCGCGCATTCAATTGTTCCGCGTCGGTGATCAACAAAGGATCTGCAGGCGTCCTTTTTGGGGCCACTGAAATTCGTCGTGCTGGATATCGAAGAGCTTTGGAAAGGTTAGTGGGGTTCATGTACCGGCCTGAAACCAAATAACCAATGTTAGCATCAAACCAGACTATGGGTTCAAACCCGTCCGAAACCAACTTTTCAATGACTAATTTGACCGAATGCAAAGCTGGTTTATCGTTTTCCCAATAAAGCACGTTCGACCCATCGATAACGACCCACTCTATTCGTTTTCGATGCCAGTGCCTGGCCAGCAGGACAACAGCGAGAACGGTTCCTACCGCTCCAGCCAACAGCGGCAAAGTTATTATTGGGCCGAAGATCACGACCAACAAAAATGCGAAAAAAATAGAAACAATTAGAAGAAGCAGTAATCCTATCATACGAGGATTGATAGTGAATTTGTAAAGCTATGCAATATAGAGATTTTCCAGCCTCACTGCCAAAAGAATGGCCGACTTCGTTGCTGAGAAGTCTTACTATAGCACTTCAGCAAGCGATCAATGTTATGCCGCCAAAAGCGCCGCGCGCTACCAGATTACCGCCCAGCGCGATGTGCGCGCGTCGCAGTTCTCCGCGTTGGTGCGGGAAACGCTTGCACATCCCACTAGGACTTAGAAAATGAGGGCGGGTAACCCCGCCCAAACCTTTACCCCTTGTCCCAATGCGCAATCACATCGTATCCCACCGGTGAGGGCGGGCCTTCCATGAATTCGGCGAAATGGCCCCACAGTTCGGCCACTTTGGGCGCGTTTGCGTTCGAGGTCGCCTCGCTTTCCACGACCGAGATCACATAGCCCGAACCATCCTCGTTCATCACATTGGTAAAGCAATGCATCCCCGGCATCCCCATGATTTCCGCTTTCATCGCATTCATCTTCGCCGTCGCCGCCTCCCGCGTGCCGGGCTTCATTTTGTATTGAGTAATTCGCGCAAACATCACTTTCCTCCCTCGTCTGGCGAAATTGCAATGTAGCGGGGCCGGAGCGACCTCGCCGGGCGCACCCTAGCACGACAGTGCGAAATCTCGCATTGATACGAGGGATTTGTGGGCGTTTTCAACTATACGCCTGACCGTATCCGGACGGCTAACACTTCAAGGTTGCAGCCCAGCGCCCGCTGCTTCACGTTTGAAATCACAAATTGTGATTCCAAACGGTTGCCATGACGAGCCCAAACGCACTGCCCTCAACGCATGAAGTCCAAAGCGCCATTCACCGGGTGCGCGGCACTCGCGTCGTGCTGGCCGAGGATCTGGCGCAGTTCTACGGAAAGTCCGTCAGCGCCTTCAATCAGGCCGTGTCGCGCAACAAGGACCTGTTCGAGGGCTACCGCTTTCAGCTGACCGATGCCGAGGTCGCCGATTTGCAATCACAGAATGTGATCTCAAAACCCAAGGGCCGCGGCGGGCGGCGGGTCAATCCGTGGGTCTATACCGATTACGGCGTGGCCATCGCCTCGGCCCTGTTCAAGGACCCGCGCGATCAGGATCACCCGGATGATTACTGAGGCTTTTGTCGACGGCGCAAACGCTTTGGCCGAAACCCCGCGCAGCGTGCCGGAAATCCTGCCACCCGAGGGCACCCCCGCCCCGCTGCTGCCGAATGGCGATCAGTTGAGGGCTCTGGCCGAAAACATCCTAGATTCCGGTCAGCAAAGCCTCGTCGATTATATCGCCAACCCCACCACCAAGCGGCAACAGGCAGTAGCGATGATCATGAAGACGCTGGCCGAAACCGCTGGTGAAGAGGTACGCACCCAGCGGGAACGTTTGCGCCTGAGCATCGCGGAACGTCTGGCCACCGGCGACTATGCGGATGACGATGATCGGAAACGGTTGCTGGACCTGTTGAACGCGATGAAGGGATAGTCACACTTGCCTCAACGCCGTCAGCGGCTAGTTACCAAAGGATGCGCTTTGTTTTTTTGTCTCTTCTCTTAGCCACGCCAGCCACCGCATGGGAGGCCACGGTCGGGTCGATTTGCACCTTGTCGCACGACACAAGCACGGCCGAAATCTTTCTGACCTATGACCCGGCGCAACCGCTTTATACGCTGACCATCACCCGCAAGACCGAGGGTTGGACGCAGGCGCCGTGGTTCGCCATGCGCTTTGACGGCCCGAACCCCATCGAAATCGCGACACCGCGCCATGTTCTGTCCGAAAACGCCGAATCTCTGACCGTCACGGATACCGGGTTTGGCAATGTTCTGGATGGGTTGGAATACAATCAGACCGCCTATGCCTTTACGCAGGACAAGCTGACCGAGTTTCCATTGGACGGCGCGGCACCGCAAGTTCGTATCTTTCGAGACTGCGCTGGGGCTCAGCTGTCCTGATCGGTCGGCGGGCGGAATGGGTCATCGACCCTGCAGCCCCAACTCCACCCTTACCTTCTTGGTCAGCTTGGACACGACCATTTCGTATGAGGTGACGATATGCTCGCGCAGCGAGGCATCGCTCATCCCGCGCGGCTCATAGACCTGCAGCCATTTCATCCCGCGCGACGCCAAATAGGGCGCGGGGCGGATGCCGGGTTCGTCGCCCAGCACCTCGAAAGCCAGATCGGTAGCCTTGAAGGTGAACGCATCGCGCCCTTCGTTCCAGCCGCAGATCGCAAACACCTTGCCGCCCACTTTCCACACATCCGCGTTGCCCCACTGCACCACATGTCTGGTGGCTGTGAGCGAGGCGCAGAAGGTGTTGAATTCATCGCGGGTCATCCCGATGACAGTGCCGGTCCGGGTGAGACGTGGCAATATGCGGCGCGTGTTAATTTTGAAATAACCCTGACCGGCCGCTCTGGTTTAGGCATGCCCGAAATTCTCAGCTTTCCTGAAAGAAAACGACCCCGAAATCCTGTCAGGATTTCGGGGCCCAATCACGCGGCGCGGCGCAATGGCGTCAGGATGCCGCCTTCATCAGCCCCTGCTTGATGATCTCGGCCTGCGCCTCATCCAGTGACTTGTAGATGCGCACGAACATCTCATCGATGTCCGCCGGGGTCAGGATCAGCGGCGGCGAAATGATCATGCGGTCACCCACGTGGCGCATAATCAAATTGTTGGCAAAGCAGCGGTCGCGGCAGATATACCCGATCGTGCCCGGTTCGGAAGCGAACTTGGCACGGCTGGCCTTGTCCGGGGTCAGCGCGATCGATGCCATCATGCCGACGATCTTCGCCTCACCCACCAATGGGTGATCGGCCAGAGCCTCCCACTTTTCCTTCAGATAAGGCGCGGCCACATCGCGGACATGTTCGACGATCTTTTCCTCTTCGAGGATACGCAGGTTTTCCAGCGCGACGGCTGCGGCGACCGGATGACCAGAGTAGGTGTAGCCGTGGTTGAATTCAGTGCCGCCGATGACCTCGGCAGTCTCATCGTTCACAATCGAGCCGCCGATTGGCGCATAGCCCGAGCTGAGGCCCTTGGCGATGGTCATGATATGCGGTTTGATGCCAACGGTTTGCGATCCGAACCAGTTTCCGGTTCTGCCAAAACCGCAGATCACCTCATCGGCGATGAGCAGGATATCGTATTTGTCGCAGATCCTCTGGATCTCGGGCCAGTATGTGTCGGGCGCGACGATGACCCCGCCTGCACCCTGAACCGGTTCGGCAATAAAGGCCGCGACCCGGTCTTCGCCCAGTTCCTGAATGGCTTCTTCCAGCTCTCGTGCGCGGGCCAGGCCAAACTCCTCCGGCGACATGTCGCCGCCTTCGGCCCACCAGTTGGGTTGGTTGATGTGGTGGATGTTCGGGATCGGGATGCCGCCCTGCGCATGCATGCCTGCCATACCGCCCAGCGAAGCCGAACCCACAGACGAGCCGTGATAGGCGTTGTGGCGGCTGATTATGATGTTCTTGTCGGGCTGGCCTTTTTCGGCCCAATAGGTCCGCACGAGGCGGATATTGGTGTCGTTGGCCTCGGACCCGCCGGCGGCGAAGAAGACGTGGTTCAGGTCGCCCGGGGCCAGTTCGGCGATCTTGGCGGCCAGTGCAATGGCGGGCACGTGGGTCGTTTTGAAGAAGGTGTTGTAATAGGGCAGTTCACGCATCTGACGCGCGGCCACGTCGGCCAGTTCATCACGGCCATAGCCGATATTGACACACCACAGTCCGGCCATGGCGTCAAGAATCTCTTCGCCTTCGCTGTCAGTCAGGTAAACGCCGCTGGCGCGGGTGATGACGCGGGCCCCTTCCTTTCCGAGTGAGCCGTTTGCGGAAAACGGGTGTATGTGATGGGCCGCATCCAGGGCCTGAAGTTCGGCGGTGGGCATGTGATTGGTTATGATGGACATCCGAGAATCCCCTGCAACGATGGTTGCGTCACACAATATGATCAAATTCTACGCTGTCAATCGAATCACTTCACATTATGCGTCAGTCAGCGTGTCAGCCATCAGTGCCATGCCTTGCTCGATGTCCTGCGCGGCCGCCTTTCCGGCACTTTCCGCATCCCCACGGCGAAGCGCGTCAATAATGTCTTTGTGCCGGTCGGGCAGGCTCTGTGTGCCGAACCGACCGCAGACAACCCGCAGGGACGGACCGAATCGCAACCACAGACGCTCGGCCAGATCGCTGAGAATCGGGGCGTCTGCGTGTGAATAAAGCGTCTCGTGAAATTCATGGTTCAGACGCAGGTAACCACTGACATCACCATCCGCGATGGTGCGGTCCAGCCGCTGATCGATCTCTTCCAGCCGATCAATGTCCGCAGGGTTAATACGCGCCGCAGCACGGCGGGAAAGCTCTGATTCTATTGATATTCTGGCGAATATCACCTGCTCGACATCCTCGTTTGACAAGAGAGGCACACTGACACGGCGGTTGCCCTGAAACACCAGCGCACCGTCCGAGATCAGCCGGCGGATTGCCTCGCGCACCGGGGTCATGCCGACACCGAGAGATTCGGTCAGACCCTGGATCGTCACCGGTTGACCGGGGACCAGTTCACCGAACAGGATCTGCGACTTCAGCCTGTGGTAGACCTGCGCGTGTGCCGGACTTTTTTCATTGTCCGCCGAAGTTCCGGATGGCTTATTTTTGATCAAATCCAATTGCTTCACCCTGTTTGTCTGGATCAGAACCAGCAGCTTTTGGTTCGGGGTGAACCTTAGTCGGTCTTGCAAGAAAACACAAAACTTGATCAAATCTCAAAAAAAGTGAAAATACGCGTGAATAAGCAGGGAGAAGAAAATGAACATCAAAACGCTGACACTGACAGCGGTGGTCGCACTGGGGACTTCGGCAGCATTTGCCGAAGAGGTGCGTGTCTACAACTGGTCAGACTATATCGACGAAGAACTGTTGAATAAGTTCGAGGAAGAAACGGGCCTGACCCTGATCTACGACGTGTTCGACAGCAACGAGGTTCTGGAAACCAAAATGCTGGCGGGCGGCTCGGGCTATGATGTGGTGGTGCCATCCGGCACATTCCTTCAGCGTCAGATCCAGGCCGGCGCGTTCCAGAAGCTGGATACTTCAAAGCTGTCCAACGCGGGCAACCTTTGGGATGTCATTCAGAACCGTACCGCAGGGTATGACCCGGACAATGCCTATTCGATCAACTATATGTGGGGCACCACAGGTATCGGCGTGAATGTCGGCAAGGTCAAAGAAGTGCTGGGCGAGGACGTTGCCCTGAACAGCATGGATCTGGTTCTCAAGCCGGAGAACATGGAGAAGCTGGCCTCATGCGGCGTGCACTTCCTGGATGCACCTGCCGAAATCATCCCGATGGCGCTGCAGTATATAGGTGAGGACCCGGACAGCCACGACAAGGATGTAATCGGCAAGACCGAGGAAGTTCTGATGGGTGTACGTCCGTATATTCAGAAATTCCACAGCTCCGAGTACATCAACGCGCTGGCAAACGGTGACATCTGTGTGGCCGTTGGATGGTCCGGCGACATCCTGCAGGCGCGGGATCGCGCGGCCGAGGCCGAAAACGGTGTGGAAATCGAATACCACCCATTTGCCGAAGGTTCGCTGATGTGGTTCGACCAGATGGCGGTTCCTGCGGATGCTCCGAACCCGGAAGGCGCGCACAAGTTCCTGAACTTCATTCTGGATGCCAACAACATGGCCGCCGCCTCGAACTATGTCTACTACGCCAACGGCAACAAGGCGTCACAGGAGTTCCTCGAGGAAGACGTGATCGATGATCCGGCGATCTATCCGGATGAGGCGACCATGCAGAACCTGTACATCACGACACCCTATCCGTCGAAGACCCAGCGGGTTGTGACTCGTCTTTGGACCAAGATCAAATCGGGCACCTGACCGATTTATCGGCGCAGGGCGGCCATGGCTGCCCTGCGCCTGTTTCCAGTCCGGCAACACGGGGGCCACAGTGACTTCTGACGTCTTTGCGCCATGGGATGACCCACAGGCGAAACCGCTGATCCAGTTTCAGAACGTGACCAAACGTTTTGGGGCCTTTACCGCCATCGACAATCTGTCTCTGGATATCTTCGAGAAGGAGTTCTTTGCTCTGCTCGGGCCGTCCGGATGTGGCAAGACCACCATGATGCGGATGCTGGCGGGGTTCGAAACCCCGACCGAAGGGCACATCATGCTTGGCGGTCAGGACATCGATCCGATCCCGCCCAACAAAAGGGCGGTAAACATGATGTTCCAGTCCTATGCCCTGTTTCCTCACCTGAGCATCTGGGACAACATCGCCTTTGGCCTGCGTCGGGACAACATGCCAAAGCGTGATCTAGAAAACCGGGTCGAAGAAATGTTGCGTCTGACCCGGCTGGAGCAGTTTGCCCGCCGCAAGCCGCATCAGATCTCGGGTGGTCAGCGGCAGCGGGTCGCGCTTGCACGCTCGCTGGCAAAAGCGCCCAAACTGTTGCTGCTGGACGAGCCTTTGGGCGCGCTGGACAAGAAACTGCGGCAGGACACGCAGTTCGAACTGATGGATATTCAGGAAAAGACGGGCACCACTTTCGTAATCGTGACACACGACCAGGAAGAAGCCATGACCGTCGCCAGCCGCGTCGCCGTCATGGATCAGGGGCAGCTCAAGCAGGTGGCCACCCCCGACCGGATATACGAGACGCCAAACTCGGTCTACGTGGCAGACTTCATCGGGGATGTGAACATCATCGAGGGCCGGGCGACCGCAAATGGCGAAGAGACGTACAAGATCGACTGGGCCGAAGGGCAGGCACCGCTGACGGCACAGTCAAGAAGCGGATTTTCAAACGGGCAGACCTGTCATCTGGCGATCCGCCCCGAAAAAGTGACAATTTCGGCCGAACGCCCCGCCGACGCGATCAACGCGGTGCAGGGCAAGGTGCATGACATTGCCTATCTGGGCAATCTGTCCACCTATCACGTGGAACTGCCGAACGGCACGATCATCAAGGCGCAAACGGCCAATACGCGCCGCATCTCGCGCCGATCCTTCACATGGGAAGACCCGGTCTGGCTGTCCTGGACAGCGACCGCCGCGGTTCTGCTGGATCGCTGATGCGCCGGGCCCTGCTGATCGCACTTCCCTATGTCTGGCTGCTGGCGCTGTTCATGGTGCCATTCTTCATTGTCCTGAAGATTTCGCTGTCGGACACAGCCCTTGCCATCCCGCCCTATACGCCGACGCTGGACCTGTCCGAAGGGTGGGCCGGCATCAAGGCCTTCTTCAGTGAACTGGATCTGGAGAATTTCGTCTGGCTGACCGAGGATGACCTTTACTGGAAGGCTTACCTGTCCAGCGTCAAAATCGCCCTGATCTCGACCGTTCTGACGCTGATCGTAGGCTACCCCATTGCCTACGGCATGGCCCGCGCGCCCGAGGAATGGCGCCCGACGCTGATGATGCTGGTGATCCTGCCGTTCTGGACCTCGTTCCTGATCCGGGTCTACGCCTGGATGGGCATCCTGAGCAACGAAGGCTATCTGAACCAGTTTCTGCTGTGGACCGGGATCATTTCGACCCCGCTGACCATCCTGAACACCAACACGGCGGTCTATATCGGCATCGTCTATACCTATCTGCCCTTCATGATCCTGCCGGTCTATTCGGCGCTGGAACGGATGGACGGATCGCTGATCGAAGCCGCCGAAGATCTGGGATGTTCACGTCTGCAGGCGTTCTGGCTGGTGACAATCCCGCTGTCGCGGCCCGGCATCATCGCCGGATGCTTCCTTGTGATGATCCCCGTGATTGGTGAGTTCGTGATCCCGTCGCTTCTGGGCGGATCCGGGACACTGATGATCGGCAAGGTGTTGTGGGAAGAGTTCTTCTCGAACCGCGACTGGCCTGTGGCAAGCGCCGTGGCGGTGGTTCTGCTGCTGATCCTGATCATTCCGATCGTGCTGTTCCAGCGCAATCAGCAGAAACAGACGGAGGCCGAGAAATGAACAGGCTAAGCTGGTTCAACGCGGTTTCCCTGACACTGGGCTTCGCTTTCCTTTACATTCCGATGATCATCCTGATCATCTTCAGCTTCAACGAAAGCAAACTGGTCACGGTCTGGGCCGGGTTCTCGACCAAATGGTATGGGGAACTGGTCCAGAACGAAGCATTTCTGGATGCCGCCTGGGTCACGATCCGGGTTGCGGTGTTCTCATCAACGCTGGCCACCATTCTGGGCACGGCGGCGGCTTATGTGCTGGTGCGCGGCGGGCGGTTCTTTGGCCGTACGCTGTTCTCCGGCATGATCTACGCGCCGCTGGTCATGCCCGAAGTGATCACCGGCCTGTCCCTGCTGCTGCTGTTCATCGGCATCGGTCTGGACCGGGGCATCCTGACCATCGTTCTGGCCCACACAACCTTTTCGATGTGCTTCGTTTCGGTCGTGGTCTCCTCGCGGCTGGTGACGTTCGATCAGTCTCTGGAAGAGGCAGCGCTTGATCTGGGCTGCTCTCCGGCGCAGGCGTTCCGGCTGGTCACGTTGCCGATCATCGCGCCTGCGGTGATCTCCGGCTGGCTGCTGGCTTTCACCCTGTCACTGGACGATCTGGTGATCGCATCTTTCACCTCGGGGCCGTCGGCCACGACCTTGCCGATCAAGATATTCTCGGCCGTCAGGCTGGGCGTCAGCCCTGAGATCAATGCGCTGTCCACGCTCATGATTGCGGCGGTGACGGTCGGGGTGATCACCGCGTCACTGGTGACAAAGCGGGCCATGGTACGGCAACGTCAGGACGAGACGGCGGCGGCGCGCACTGAATGAAGCGCCTGTTTCCTGATTATACCTACGGCCCCGCCCCCCGGCAGGGGTGCTGGTGGGACGAAACCATCGCAGCACCGGACTGGCCCACGTTTCCTGGCGGGTCGCAGGTTGACGTCGCCATCATCGGGGGCGGCTTCACAGGCGTTTCCGCCGCCTTGCACCTGGCCCGGAATGGAGTTTCGGTCGCCGTGCTCGAAGCGGCAACGCCCGGTTGGGGCGCCTCGGGGCGCAATGGCGGGTTCTGCTGTCTGGGGGGATCGAAACTGAGCCACACCGGATTGGCCCGCCGTTTCGGGGAACCCGCAGCCGAGCGTTATGAACAGGCCGAACAGGACGCCGTGGCGCTTGTTGCCGACCTGCTCTCGGCCCACGGCATTGAGGCCGATACCCATTCGGGCGGCGAGACACAGCTTGCCCATTCAAAACGCGCGATGGATGCACTGCGCAAAAAGGCGGACGCGTCCGGTGTCTTGCACGAGCGGGAAGAATTGTTGCACTTGGGGTTCGGCGGTCCGTTTTACGGCGGTTACACAACTCCCGTTGGTTTTGCCCTGAATCCCCGGAAATACCTGTTCGGTCTGGCGGCCGCCGCCGGATCGTCCGGTGCACAGTTCTTTCAGTCCAGTCCGGTTTCAAGCATAGAAAAGACCCGCAGTGGCTTCGAACTCAAAACACCGAACGGCAACTTGCGTGCGGATTACGTGCTGGTCTGCACCAACGGATATTCCAGTGAAAATATCCCGCCCTGGATGGCGGGCCGCTACATGCCCGCCCAGTCGACGGTTCTGGTCACCCGGCCCATGTCCGAAGCCGAATTGCAGGCGCAGGGCTGGACCACGGATCAGATGTCATACGATAGCCGGAACCTGTTGCACTATTTCCGGCTGATGCCGGACCGGCGGTTTTTGTTCGGAATGCGCGGCGGGTTGCTGTCCTCGGCCCGCGCCGAGGCGGCCATTCGCCGGAAAGTGGAACAGGATTTCAGGCGAATGTTCCCGGGCTGGGCCGGAGTGGACGTAACGCACACATGGTCCGGAATGGTGTGCCTGGCCCGCGATCTGGTTCCATTTGTCGGGGCTGTTCCCGGGCAGACCGGGATGTTCGCCGGCTTTGCCTACCATGGCAACGGGGTCGCCATGGGGACCTATAGCGGCCGCGCCTTGGCCCGGCTTGCCCTGGGACAGCCTGACGATCTTCCGCCGCCAATGACCCGCGCGCCGCGTCGTTTCCCGCTTGGGCCCTGGCGGCGTGCCCTGATGCCCCCCGCCTATGCGCTGCTGGCGCTGGACGATCTCTGAGCACAGATCAAAGCGCGGCCAGTTCCAATTCGAACCCTTTTGCGTAATCCGGTGCGCCATTTTCCTTGCGCCACAGGCAATAGGCCGCCATGCGCCACGTGTACCAGCGGCGCAGGCTCCGGTACCGATCCGTAACCGCTGCGTTTTGGTAGGCTGACAGGAACCGGTCTTCTTCATCCCGCGTCAAAGCTGCTCCGCGATACAGAACCTGCATTGCGGGCGACAGAAACAGGGCAAGGTCTTCGCACGGATCCCCCAAAGCCGGGCATTGCCAGTCGATCAGGGTCAAGCCCGATGATGCAACAAGGATATTGCCCGGAACCGGGTCCCCGTGGATCAGGCAGCGATGGGGCAAAGCAGCGACCTGCCCGACCGGCTTCAAACCCTCAAGCCGGGACCGGTCTGCGGACGTGCAGGCTTCAAGGATTTGCTGGCCATGACGGGCCAGATCGGCGCTGCCGTTGCAACCGTCCGGGGCCTCGACCGCCGGAGGCAGGCAATGCAGCCTGTTCAGCAGCGACGCGACCTCTTCCGGCCCGGATTGCCAGGGCGATCCGGGGGCGTGGTCATAAAAAACCCATCGATCCATTCCGTACTGCCCCGAACCACGCAGGCGCGGTACGAACCCGGTATGCGCCAGCGCTTGCAGACAACCGGCTTCCAGACCCGCGTCGTTGCGGAACAGAGGGTTTCGTAGTGCCGTGCGATATAGCTTAAGCACCCTGTCGTACTCCTCGCCCAGCACCTTCCACACCTGATTGGTGCGACCACCATAAAGCGTCTCAAACTGTGCATCGGTCGCGATCAGCTTCTGACGGCAGAGGTGATCGACAAGGTCGGTCGGAGGAAGAAGCGGACGGGACAGGGGCTTTACCGGGATTAATAACGAGTCGGGCTTTGCCAACCTTTGGCCTGTACGGCCCGGCAGATCAAGCGCCGGTTCGGATACCGGTGACATCGCCGGCGGGAACCGCCGCACCGCTTTCCAGAATCAAAAGAACCGTTCCTTCCGCGACCTGAGCCTCGACAACGCGCGTGTAGGCCGAGGCCAGCTTGCGCGATATCAACTCGCCGCTTTTGTAGCTTTCCAGTGTAGCGGAATAGCTGCCCGAAGGCAGAGGATTGCCGGACGGTTCCACCCCGGCCCAGTCCAGTTCGGTTTCGGTAACGGGCAGAGTTTTCCGCTGCAGAACAGCGCCTTCGGCATTCTGGATGACCAGCAAGGTTTGGTCTGCAGCCGGCTCCGGTTCGACAAACAGGGTGACAGGCTGGCCATCGAACTGAAACGCCGAAGCAGACCGGACGTCCATTCCGACCCAGTTGGCAAGTTGCTCGGGATTGGCTCCTGTCATCGCCATGGCAAGGCTGGTCAGCAAATCATTGGTCTGGACCTGTTGCTCAACCATTAAAAACTGCGCCAGCTGGGATGCGTATTCGGACGAATCCAGGGGTTCCAAAGGATCCTGATTGCGGGCCTGTGCTGTCAGCATCAAAAGGAAGGTTTCAAAATCTGATGTCAGGGCAGATGCCCGGGATTTTGCCGCAGTAGGCGGCTGAGCCGTAGACTGCGTGACGGATTGGGCGGGTGTGATCATGCGTCAAAGCCTTATGTCGATGCCCCTTGAAGGGCCTGTTTTTGGAACGGACGGGTCAAGGATCTGGTCGGCCTCGGCCAATCCGTTGTCCACGCTTGCAGGGCGATGGGCGTCCGACCCGCCGTGTCCTGCATCGGGGGATGTACCGAACTCGAAGGACAGCCCCCCAAAACCGAGTTTCTGAAACTCGCTTTCCAGAACCGAGATATGCCGGCGCATCAGGTCCAGCGTTTCCGGACGCTCAGCGGTAATGCTCATGTGCAACCCGTCCTCGCGTCCGTTCAACACAATCGAGACCCGTCCCAATTCTTCTGGGTTCAGGGCGACCTCAACGGCTCCGGTGCCGGGCCTTGACGAGAGGACGGCGGCCATCTGTCCTGCGATGGCTCGCGCGATATCTGCGCGGGGAGTGGGCGGTGGACTGCTCATAAGTGATGCTTCGCGCGTCGCGACAGGTGAACGGGTGTCACCCGGCGATTGTGAAATGTCGAGTTCCTGAACCGCTGACTGCTCGGTCTTGGAATCCGATTTGGCTGACGCGAGCAATTGCATCTGAGCAAAGCCCGGTGCAGCTGCCGCGCCGTTGGTACGGGCGGGTGCGGGCCTGAATTCTGAAGCGACCGAACTATCCCCCTGAGGTATCTCCGCAAGGTTGGCACTGACCCCCTGCTGTTTCGGTTCAGACCCGGTAGTGGTAGTCACCACCACGTGCTTGTCTATCAGGGAAGACATAGCCGCTTGGATCGGCGCAGCTTCAGGGTTTGCGGGCATGGGAGAGTATGACGGTTTGCGCCCGACCTGATCAGCCATTTCCACCCTCTGCACGGGGTGACTCAAAGCCTGAGCGGTTTCCGCCCGAGGTTCTACTGATGCGTTGAAGTCTGTCCCCCCGTCCGGCGGCACGGAAATCCCCGTCCAGTCATCCGGTCCCCCACCAACTTCTGGAGCGTCGGCCGCCAGCACATCCGAAGGTGCCGGGCGAGCGGGCTGTTCCGGCGTCGCTTGCGGTTCGGCCTGTTCCCTCGGCAATTGATTTTCGAGCTCTGGCACCGCGTCAGTCACCTCAGGGGCTTCGGGATCAACCCCGGTCTCGGTCGTGTCGATCTCCCCTTCCAGAATGTCCTGGAAGGTCGCCTCCTTTTTGACGTCACCACGCGGGTGCGGGTTCGCGTTCGCTTTGGCGGGCACAGATTTTGACGGGGTGGACATCAGAATCGGGTTGGGCATTTTGCTCCGGGCTCCGTTTGCGTATCCGGAAACCTGCCTTGCGGAAGTTAGGTTTATTTTAACCGCTTTCCCCTTTGATCAGGAAAGTTCGATCGAATTTTCGGAGAAAGCCATGAAGATCGCCGCCCCTTCCGCCTCACCTCAGCCGTCTTCGCCTCTGACCAGGTTGCAGGCCGCCGCGGTCGAGCTCGAGGCCACGTTTCTGGCCGAGATGTTGAAATCCGCCGGGTTGGGCGAAACACGAAAGACCTTTGGTGGCGGAGCAGGGGAAGATCAGTTTTCGACCTTTCTGGTCCAACATCAGGCAAAGCAACTGGCCCTGTCGGGCGGTGTGGGCCTGTCCGAGATCCTGTTGAAAGCCATGATGGAGAACACCGATGCCGACTGAACGAAACGTTGACCTGCTGAAATCACTGGAAAACGTCCTGGAGCTTGAGCGCAACGCGCTTACCGAAGGTGATCTGAATCGCGTGGCGCATCTGGAGCCCGAGAAAGAGAAACTGATTAACGCGATCAATGACCTGCAGGTATTTCGCCGGGATGAACTGATGCGGGTTCAAGGCAAGGTTTCGCGGAATCAGGATCTGCTGAAAAGCGCGGCCGAAGGTATCCGGTCGGTGGCTGGCCGCATCGCCGAGCTGCGCCGTGTTCAGCAGGAGTTCAGCACCTATGGGGCAGACGGGCAACGCAGCGGCTTTTCCGTTCGGCGCAGTGCAAAGCTGGAAAAACGGGCATAGCCGCAGGTTTGATTCAAATCGGAATTTTAGCGGCATTTCGCTTTAGCACTCCGTTAGGGGATCGGCACCAATAGTGAGCCTGCATCTGGAAACAGCAGGTGGCGCGAACGACCGAACGGCGCATCGCATCCGTCAGAAAGACATCAAAGCCCGCCCAATTTGGCGGGACAGCATGGGCCCGAAATGCCCGAACGGAGAAGGATGAATGACATGTCCAGTATTCTGACAAACAACGGCGCAATGGTGGCGCTGCAAACCTTGAAGTCGGTCAACAAGAACCTAGCACAGACCCAGAACGCGATCTCGACAGGCAAAGACGTTGCGACTGCCAAGGACAACTCTGCCGTCTGGGCAATTTCCAAGGTGATGGAGTCGGACGTCAAGGGGTTCAACGCCATCAAGGACAGCCTCGCACTGGGTGAATCGACGGTCGCCGTGGCGCGCAATGCGTCCGAGACGGTGACGGATCTGCTGACCCAAATGAAGGCCAAGATCGTTGCCGCGCAGGAAGACAACGTTGATCGCAGCAAGATCAATGACGACGTGACCGCATTGAAGGACCAGATCGCGTCTGTGGTCAGCGCAGCCCAGTTCAACGGCCTGAATCTGGTGAACGGATCAGCCGGGTCGGCGTCAATCCTGGCCTCTCTGGATCGCGACAATACCGGTGCGGTAACGGCGTCGTCCATCACGGTTGCAGGCCAGAACCTTTCAACGGGCGGCTATGTGGCGGCGCAGGTGTTCGATGGCTCGACCGGCGCGTCGACCGGCAACGACCGCGTGGGGGCCACAATTGACAATGGCGCCACGTCCGCCACCGCCCTGGTGACGGATGAATCCAGCGGCGCCTTCGCCGCCGGTGACAAGGTTGTCGTCGCGATTGACGATCAGATTGTATCCTACACGGTGTCGGCAGCGGATGCCGCTGCGACCACTACCGGCGATCTGGTCGCCGTAGGCCTGAAAGCAAAGATTGAGGAATTGGGCATTACCGGCCTGACCGTCGATTACGATTCAGGCACTGCGGGGACACTGTCCGTGACCAATGGCACCGGCGAGGATATCTCGTTCTCGGCCCAGTACGTGAACGCCGGATCCGGCGGCCTGGGCGCGCTGGCGGGGATCGATGTCTCCACCGGAGCAGGAGCGACCGCCGCCCTGGCAGCAGTCGAATCGCTGATCGACACTTCGATTGACGCATCTGCGGCATTTGGCTCATCGCAGGGTCGAATCGAAACCCAAAAAGCGTTCATTTCGAACCTTGCGGACTCGTTCAAATCTGGGATCGGCTCGCTGGTCGACGCCGACATGGAAGAGACCTCGGCGCGCCTGCAGGCGCTGCAGGTACAGCAGCAGTTGGCCACCCAGTCGCTTTCGATCGCCAACCAGGCACCGCAGTCGATCCTGTCGCTGTTCCGGTAATATCCAAACCTTGTCGGGGCGGGCGCGATCCGCCCCGGCAAAGACAGCCTGAAGACGACCTGCTGGAAGGATTTCATGTGACCCCTCTCACTCTAGCCCAACGCGCTTATGCTCAAACCGCTGCACCGACACGAACGCCGCGCGACACGGAATACGAGGCGATTTCCAAGATCACTCACAGGCTGAAGGCCGCATCCGCGCGCCGTAATGCGGATTATGGCGGGTTTGTTCATGCGCTGCACGAAAACCGGCGGTTGTGGTCGGTGCTTGCCAGCGGTGTTTCAGATTCAGAAAACGCGTTGCCCGCCGAACTGCGTGCCCGGATATTCTATCTGGCCGAGTTCACGGAACAGCACAGCAGCAAAGTGCTAAGCAACGACGCAATGGTGGACCCTTTGCTTGAGATCAACATGGCCGTCCTGCGCGGTCTTCGCCAAAACGGAGACCCAAGATGAGCGGGCTGGTTCTGAAGCTTGCCCCAAAGGAACGGGTGCTAATCAACGGGGTGGTGATCGAAAACGGAGACCGGCGCAGCCGGTTCTCGATCATGACGCCGGAGGCAAATGTATTGCGGTTGCGGGACGCCATTCATCCGGACGAGGTCAATACACCTGTCCGACGGGTATGCTACGCGGCTCAGCTTGTTTTGTCCGGAGATATGGATCCGGATCAGGCCCGCCAACAATTGCTGCGCCGGGTCGAGGAGTTGAGCCAGGTGTTCACCGACGCCGACAGCCGACGGGTTCTGGCCGAGGCAACGCAGGCCCTTGTCGCCGGACAGCACTATAAATGCCTGAAAGCGCTCAGATCCCTGCTGCCGCGGGAAGCGCGGCTGATGGCGTATCAGTGATGAGCTTTCAGCCGGTCATACCATCGGGCGGACTGGTCGGTTGGCGCTTCCTGCAGCGTACCTATGACGCGCAGATGCAAAGCTTCGGCACGTCCAACGTCAATGACCGCGAGGCCCGGTATTTTCTGGACAACATCGGCAAAGTGAAAGCGGCAGAAGATTTGGTGTCTGACCGCCGCCTGTTACAGGTTGCGCTGGGGGCGTTTGGGCTGGAGAACGACCTGAACAATCGGTTTTTCATTCAGAAGATCCTGTCAGACGGCACCCAGGCCGATGATGCGCTGTCCAATCGCTTGTCCGACAAAAGGTATCGCGCGTTCTCCGAAGCCTTTGGCCTGGGGCCAGGAGAAATCAGAAAAACCGGCCTAATCGCGAAGATGGAAGAAATAGCACGCAACAACGTGGTTTCCCGGTTCGAGATTGCGGTGGGCGAAAGCGACGAAACGTTGCGAATCTCGCTTTATGCGCAGCACGCGCTGGCCGATCTGGCGGCAAGCGGCGGGAGCGCGGACACCAAGTGGTTTGATCTGATGAGCCTGCCGCCCCTGCGCAAGATGATGGAAACGGCGCTGGGCCTGCCAGCAAGTTTCGCACAGCTTGATATCGACAAACAGCTTCAGGTTTTCAAAGACAAGTTGTCCCGCCTGACCGGTTCCGACGATCTGTCTCAATTCTCAGATCCGGATGCCGTTGGCCTTTTGACCGACAGGTATCTGGCCCGCAGTCAAATCGCACAAATACAAAGTTCAATTTCTCCGGCGCAAACAGCTTTGGTCCTGTTGGGGGGCGGTTTCTGACGGGATAGCGAGCAGAACTCGAGACCTCACAACCCTAAGATGCCTTCTGAGAGAATGTGTTACGAATTCTTGTCGGCTTTTGACGGACATGCCTATGAAAGGCCGCGAACCGCCAGTCCGGACTTTTGTGCTTCAGCCAGATCCAAGCCGGAATTTGGTTGGTGTCACTCCAGTCTGGCTTCGAAAAAACCGCGTGAAATGGGACTTGTCCGAGTAACCCAGCATCAGACCAATCTCTGCGATTGTCTTTTTGTCGTCCTTCAGGTGTTCCTTTGCTACATTGATGCGCAGCCGTTTGATTTCGCGCGGCAGCGTTGTGCTTTGTTGCTGAAGTGCCTTCAGAAACCGATCCGGCTGTATGCCAAGCAACCCGGCCACCACCTCTGGTCCCAAATCCGTTTCATCCAGTTTGTCGCGCAAGACGGATCGCAATGCGGCCACCACGGTCACTTCTTCCTCTTGTCGTGCCGAGACTTTGGGGGCGACATAACCCACTGAAACATGGTGCAAAAACAACCATTCAACAGGGAAACTTAGCTGCATTCCGGGGTCGGCCCCAAGACCAACCTCGATCCCTTTGTAGGCGATCGGCAAGCCATTGATGTATCGGCTTTCCCATCGCACGACAGTTGGATCCCACGAGTTGCCAACAACGGTTTGCAGAAGCCTCACATAGATTGCGGCGCCGAAACCGGTGACTTGGATCGGTGGAACCGCGGGCTCTTGTTGCCGCTCGACCCGATAGGTCGCTTTGTCCGCATCCACGATCAGCCTGTGCCGAACCGAGCTGGATTCCTGCGGCACAAGCCGCACGAAATGGGCGAAAAACTCGAACAACGTCTTTGAGGATTGCTGCGCCTGCGCAAAAGGCGGCCAGCCTTGCAGATCGAAGGTTTCGCCAACATGAAGCCCGAGATACCGATCGCCCGCCAATTCCGAAAACACATTCAGAAGTCCGAAAACCAGCTCGGAATGCACATAGACGGATGGATCGGACAACAATTCGGCCTTGAGGCCCACCTGATCCAGGGCCGGCCGCGGGTCGATCCTGCGGTCGGTGAGGTACCGTAGAAACGGCGCGGCCAATGCCAGCCGAATAAAGCCCTCGCTATGGTCCCCGGCGGTAGAATTGACAGGCACGATCGTCCCCTTCGGCTCATGCGGCAAGTTTAGGCGAGTAGCCACTTTTCCTGCCACATTCGAACATCCTACTGAAAAAGTGGCAACCGGTCCAAGCCCTTTCGGGCTAGTCTAAAAGGATCTGAATATGACGAGGTTTCTCATGTCCGGCTTACAAAACTTCCTTCTTTCAGCGGCCGTTGTCACGGTAACGTTTTCCTCTTCTCTGGCCGCACAGGCGCAAGACGAAAAAGCGCCCCAGACGCTGTTTACCAATGTCCATGTCTTCGACGGTGTGAATGAGCAGCGCATCGAGAATGCCAGCGTTCTGGTCGAGGGAAACCTCATTAAATCCGTTTCGACCGATGCGATCGAGGCACCGGATGCCACCGTGATCGATGGCGGAGGACGAACTCTAACCCCCGGCTTTATCGAGCTGCATGCGCATCTCATGCTGATGGGCCCAACGCTTCCGGCGATGGAGGCCAACACGACGTGGGAAGACTTCGCCATTCACGGCGCCCGGATGGCCGAGATGTACCTGATGCAGGGCTTCACCACTGTGAGGGATGCGGGCGGGGCCAATGGGGGGCTTCGCAGGGCAATCGACTCGGGTCAAATCGAGGGCCCGCGTTACTATCCGTCCGGTGCGTTCATCGGAACCCGGGGTGGCCACGCCGACTTTGCGAATTTCACCGCGCCGCCGGGTTCGGAAACCAACATGAGCCGCCTGAACCTGGCGCAGGAGGTCAGCGGCGTTGACGACGTCTACAAATTCGCGCGCAACAATTTTCGCATGGGTGCGACGCAACTGAAATTCATGCAGTCCGGCGGTGTGGTTTCGGCATTCGACCCCTGGCAATTGCTGGCGGGATCCCCTGAAGAGATCAAAGCCGCAGTGCAGGTGGCAAATGAGTACGGCAGCTACGTCATGGCGCATTCCTATCGTAAGGAAGCGATCCTGGGTGCGCTCGACGCAGGTGTGATGTCGATAGAACATGGCTTCTCGTTTGACTGCGAAATTGCCCAGCTCATGAACGAGAAAGGGGCCTACATCACCACGAACCTGACAGCCTTCGACCCCGGCCTGCTGGATATTCCGGCGGTTGCCAATGTGCCCTCCAGCCTCGCCAAGGCGAAATCGGCCTCGGCCACTTTCGCCGGCTACATCGACAACATGAAAGAATGCCCGGTCAAGCGTGGGTTCCAGACAGATTGCGTCGGCTCGGTCGAGGCGTGCAACATCCAGATCGCCTACGAGAAGCACCTCAATAACGAATTCTTCGGTCCCTACACGTCATTGGTGACGCTGACGTCGACCGGCGGCGAGGTTGTGGCGCTGTCGGGCGACTTCATGAACCCGTATACCGCCGGCAAGCTGGGTGTGATCGAAGAAGGCGCCTATGCCGACATTCTGCTGATCGATGGCAACCCGCTCGAGGATTTCTCGGTGGTTGGTACCGGGGATCAATGGTTCGGTGCTGATCCCAGACCCGACAGCCCGGAAACCATTCGCGTGATCATGAAGGACGGTGTAATTTACAAAAACACGCTGGATTGAACGCAGAAATCACCCGGAGGTTCTTAATGCGTCACTGGTTTTTCTTCGCTGTCGTCGCAGCCATGTCCTGGTGCGCTCAATCTGCGGTGGCGATGTCGGGCACAGCGCTGGACTGGGCTGATTTGCCCGACCCGTCCGTGCAGGAATTCGAGGACCCGTACCGGGACCTCAGCCCCGAACAATTCGACGACGTTCTGTTTGTTGTGCGGTTGCGCGGCAGGCTGCAGCAGGACAAAGGCAGCGCCGAAGAACGGCAGAACTGGCAAGAGCTTCTGACCGAGACCGAGGATGCCTTGCTGGCCGGTGGTGTGGATGTCGACTGGCTGCTGGATCAGCGGGAAGTCGTGACTGAACGCCGAAGAAAGGCGGGGACTGCCGGCAACCCGCAATTCGACGGTCAGACAATTACGCTGGCGGGTTTTGCAATTCCCGCACCCAGCGACCCGGACGGCCAGCCCGTGGCCTATTTGGTGCCGGAACGCGGAATGTGCAGCCACATGCCCCCTCCTGTGCCCAACCAGATGATCCGGGTGCGGCTGAACGGCGACTGGACGCCCAGCTATGTTCATGAACCTGTGCGACTAACCGGAAAGCTGACAATTGATCCTTCGGATCAGGAACTGATGGTTGTCGATGGACTTGTGCCCATGCGCGCAACTTTCCAGTTGGAGACGGACAGCGTCGAAACTTTGGAAACAGAGGCAGACAGGCTGGAGTGGAAAAAGCAGGCAGCAGATCGTCTCCGCGCGGCGGGCGACCGCAAGACCGGAGGGGCAAGGATTTCCGAATGATCAGGCACCTGATTGCCGCCGTTTTTGTCATCGCGACCGCTGCTGCAGCCAATGCGCAGGGGCTGTCAGGACCTTCATCCGTTGAGGCCGATCTTGAACCCGGGGACGGGTTGACCGACCCGCAATACCGTTCGGATTTTCCGCGCAACATCGCGCCGGGTTGGTTCAATTGGAAAGATCGGCTGGCCGAGAACGGGGTTCGGTTCAACCTGGATTATCTGGCGTTGGGCCAAACCACGAATGCCGATCTGGGAACCGGCGAGGCGGCCAGCGGCATCGCGCGCTTTTACGGAAACTGGCAAGCGACCGAGCGTGGCTCTCTGACATTTAAGATCGAGCACCGGCACAGCTATACGGATGTTGCGCCGCAGTTTCTTGGACTGGACGGCGGCGCCCTGTCGATCACCGGGACGGCATTCAATGACACAGGCCTGCTGCTGACCAATCTGTTCTGGACGCAAAGGGCCGACGACGGGGCGTGGACCTTACAGTTTGGTCAGATCGATGTGACCGACTTCGTTGATGTCTACGGTCTGGTCAGCCCCTATAGCGGTTTTCAAAACCTGGCATTCAACACCAATCCAACCATCAATGCCCCAAATCCAGGGCTTGGTATTGCCGGGGGCCTCAAGCTCAACAGCAACCTTTATTTGGTCGCCAGTGTCGCCGATGCCAATGCCGACCCGTCCGACCCGGATTTTGATGTTTTCAGCGATGGCAATCTCTTCAAATCGCTCGAACTTGGTTACACATCCGGCTTCGACCGCATCTATTTTGACAATGTCCATCTTACCCTCTGGCACGCGGATGCCGCCGACGACGGCAGCCGCCCCGAAGACTATGGCGGTGCGTTCTCCGCCGCTTGGTTTGTGGACAACAAATGGATGCCGTTCCTGCGTGCCGGGGCCGCGAAAGGGACGGCCGCGCTGTACAAACGGTCGGTCTCGGCCGGCATGGGATATTACGGCCGAAACACCGATCTGGCCGGGTTGGGCCTGAACTGGGCCGAAGCCCGCGGCATCGACGGAGACCAGTTCACAGTCGAGGCCTTCTATCGCTTTTCGATTTCGCCCGGCCTGCAGATCACGCCATCGGTGCAGTTCATTTCCAATCCGTTGCTGAACCCAAATCAGGATAATATCACGCTGTTCAGTCTGCGAACCCGGATCGTTTTCTGAGGCTCGCCCGACGTCCTGAACAACAAATAACAAGGGAGATTCCGTAATGAAGACCCTGTTGGCCGCAAGCGCCCTGGCAATAATCTTTGGTGGCGCGTTGCTTGCCAGTGAAGAAAGCAAGACATGGGACGCGTCAGATGAAGCCAGGCAGTTCGTGAAGGACACAATCGTTCTGGGCATGCTGGCCAGCCCCTATGGCACCGGCTGGACCGAGTACGAACAGCTGCACACCTACTTTGAACGTGCTCGGGACAATGGCATCACGGGGCATGAGATGACGCTGGCAGCCGCTGGCATGTCCTTTGAATCCCTGCTTGAGCAGCACTACCATTTCCGCGCAGCCATGGCGCAACAGCCTGAAAACTACCTGATCGTGAACGAGACACGCGACATCGAGGCCGCCCATATCCAAGGCAAGACGGCGGTCATCTGGAATAGCCAAACGGCAACGATCCTGGATGGCGATCTCAGGAAGATGGCGTTGCTGAAGGATATGGGGGTCAAGAGCATGATCCTGGCCTACAACGATATTTTCCGAACGGGTTCGGGACAATTAGCAGCCTACAACGGACGTGACATCGGCCTTACGCCCTGGGGCAAATCCGTCATCGATGAAATGGTGCGGTTCGGCATCCTGCTGGACCTCAGCCATACTGGTTCCAAGACCGCCAACGACGCCATGGACTATATGGACGAGAATTACCCCGGCGTGCCTTATGTCTACACGCATTCTGTGCCTGCCGGACTTTACGCAAACGAACCCAATGCCACGGCACGCGGGTGTTATAGGGCCATTCCCGACGACGAGGCGCTGCGCGCGGCCAAGTCGGGCGGATACGTATCGCCGACGTTCACCGAATGGATGATGGACGGCGTCTGGCCCGAGGATATCTCGCCCAAACAGGCCGCAGATATGATCGATTATTACGTCCAGCTTGTGGGTGTCGACCATGTCGGGATCGCAACGGATGACATGTTCTCGCTCGAACTCGTCGTGCAGTTCGCAACTGCAAATGCAAGCATGTACGATGATGGCGGATACATGATCGACGCCTTCAACAAAGGAGCCACCGGCAACGGTGAACTCGCCAAGATCCTGGCGGCCATCACGGATGATCTTTGGGCGCGCGGCTATTCCAACGAGGATCTCGAAAAGATCTATGGCGGCAACAAGATGAGGGTCTACGCGCAGGTCTGGGAAGGCAAGCCGCCCAAACAGTTTCTGAAAGAATACCCCGAGCGTCTGCGTTTGCGACAAGAGCTTCGTGACGGGTTCTATTCACGTTAGACCAACAACAAACACCCGCGATGAACGCAAAGTGGCGTTGTCGCGTCTTTATTTGAAAATACGCCAGAACATCAGGGCTGAAGGATGGTGGGTGATGAGAGACTCGAACTCCCGACATCTTCGGTGTAAACGAAGCGCTCTACCAACTGAGCTAATCACCCGTGACGGTGCATGTAGCCAAGCCTGCGCGCGGGCGCAAGAGGGTCCGGAACAAATTCTTGCGCCAAAGGACAGGAACGGACCGGATCAGATCAGCGATTTCGTCAGACCACTGGCCCACAAATTCCTTCGCCGCAGGGAAAGGCGCTTGCGTGTTCCCTGCTGCCTCCGATATTCCCGAAAGGACTGAAACCACAGGAATGCGCATGATCCTGACCCGCGCCTGCCGTTTTCTTATTGCGGCCCTGGTCCTTGGCACCCTGACGCTGGCTCCGGTGCGGGCCACGGCCGAGGGTGTTCTGGTCTTTGCGGCGGCCAGCCTCAAGACGGCGCTGGATGAAATCGTCCCTGCTTTCGAAGACCGGACCGGGCATCAGGTGACGGTGTCTTATGCCGCATCCTCAGTTCTGGCGCGGCAAATTCAGCAGGGCGCACCGGCGGATCTTTTCATCTCGGCCAATCAGGACTGGATGGATCAGTTGCAGAACATGGGGCTGATTGCGCCCGATTCCCGTATCGATCTTCTGGGCAACGGTCTTGTGCTGATAGGCCCTTCCCGTCAGGCACCCGCGCAGGACCTGTCCGCTGAATTCGATCTGATGACCGCGCTGGACGGCGGGTATCTGGCCACGGCGCTGGTCGATGCCGTCCCTGCGGGCGTCTATGCCAAGGCCGCGTTGCAAAGCCTCGGCCTGTGGGACGATGTGCAGGAACAGGTTGCACAGTCCGACAACGTGCGCGCCGCACTTGCGCTGGTCGCAAGCGGCGCAGCCCCGCTGGGCATTGTCTACCGATCCGATGCGCAGGCCGAAACCCGGGTCAGCGTGGTCGCCGCGATACCGGGTGACCTGCACCCCCCAATCATTTATCCCGCCGCCCTGACCGCAACCGCCAATCCGGCAGGTCGGGCCTTTCTCGAACACTTGCAATCTACGCCATCTCAGGGCGTTTTTGCCGCGCAGGGTTTTTCCCTGCCGAACGGGTAACGCCGATGGGCTGGTTGGGACCAGAAGAGCTTGAGGCGCTGAAACTGTCCCTGCGGGTGTCGTTCTGGGCCACACTGGCCACGCTGCCGTTTGGCATTTTTGTGGCCTACGCCTTGGCACGCTGGCGCTTTCCGGGGCGGCAGGTGCTGAACGGGCTGGTGCATCTGCCCCTGATCCTGCCACCTGTCGTGACCGGATATCTGTTGTTGCTGACCTTCGGCATTCAGGGACCACTAGGCAGCTTCCTGGCCGAGTTCGGCATCGTGTTTGCCTTTCGCTGGACCGGCGCGGCGCTGGCCGCCGGCATCATGGCCTTTCCCTTAATGGTTCGCGCCATCCGATTGTCGATTGAGGCGGTGGACCCCAAACTGGAACAGGCAGGTGCGACCTTGGGGGCCTCACGGCCCATGGTGTTTGCCACCGTGACCCTGCCGATGATCCTTCCGGGCGTCATCGCCGGGGCCATTCTGGCCTTTGCCAAGGCAATGGGTGAGTTTGGGGCCACCATAACATTCGTGTCCAACATCCCCGGTCAGACACAGACGCTGCCATCCGCAGTCTATGCCTTTCTGCAGGTTCCCGGCGGTGAGGCCGCCGCAACCCGGCTGGTCATCGTGTCCATCATCATTGCCATGGGCGCGCTGCTCCTGTCCGAATATGTCGGCCGCCGCGCGGCGGAACGGGTGGCCGGGTCATGAGCCTTTCTGTCCGCTTGCAACAGGAACTGCCGGGGATCGATCTGGACCTCAGCTTTGACGCACCGCCCGGTGTGACCGTCCTGTTCGGGCGATCGGGTTCCGGCAAGACCACCGTTGTGAATGCGGTGGCCGGTCTGCTGCGTCCCCGGGCGGGGCGGGTGGCCGTGGATGACTGGGTTCTGTTCGACACGGATCAGGGACTGTGGCTGCCACCTCACCGGCGACGTCTTGGCTATATCTTTCAGGAAGGCCGACTGTTTCCGCATCTGACCGTCCGCCAGAATTTGGCTTACGGCCGCTGGTTTGCGCCCCGCAGGGCGCACCGTGAAGATCCCGGCAAAGTGATCGAAATGCTGGGCGTTGGTCATCTGCTAGATCGCCGCCCCTCGGGCCTGTCGGGTGGCGAAAAGCAGCGTGTTGCCATCGGCAGGGCGCTATTGGCCAGCCCCCGCCTGATACTGGCCGACGAACCGCTCGCCGCGCTGGATGAAGCCCGTAAGGCGGAAATCCTGCCCTACTTCGAGCGGCTGCGGGACGAAGTATCGGTGCCGATCCTCTATGTCACGCATTCCGCCGCCGAGGTGGCCCGGTTGGCGACCTCGGTTGTGGCCTTGCAGGACGGCAAGGTCGTGCGGCACGGTCCCGCCTCGGACGTGCTGGCAGACCCTTCTGTTGCACCTGCCGGTGTGCGCGCGGTCGGCGCGGTGCTGCGGGTTCGGGTCCACGATCACCACGCCGACGGGCTGAGCGAACTGGACGCGGGCGGTGCACGCCTGTTCCTGCCTCGCATCCCGCACCGGGTCGGGGAAAACCTGCGCATTCGCATCCCGGCGCAGGAAGTCATCCTGTCAGACCGAAAACCCGAAGGTCTGTCGGCCCTGAACGTCCTGGAAGGCACGGTCGATACGATCCGCGCCGGTGACGGTCCGGGGGCAATCGTATCGGTGCAAACCCCCGCGGGCCCGGTTCTGGCCCGCGTCACACGCCGGTCGGTGTCGGCCCTGGGCCTGGCCCCGGGACGCACCTGTTACGCCGTAATCAAAACCGTGGCTCTGGCACCTCAGGATGTCGGCGGCCGGGTGAACACAAGCTGATCCGTCCGGAGCGGCATTCCGGATACGAACCGCGGGCATTCCCCGACCAAGTCACAGAAAACAAGGTGTTGAACCTGCCTGCGTGCCCTCCTATCGTGCCCACTCAGAAAAACCAGTCAGGAACAGGCCATGACCGACCAAATTGCACATCCCATGTCCCCGCAGGATTGCCTCGTGGCGATCATGGTTGCGGTCTCGGCCTCGGACGAAAACATCCGCACTGCCGAATTGGTCAAGATAGAAACCGCCGTCAACATGCTGCCGGTCTTTGCCGATTACGACATCGACCGTACCCGCCGGGTGTCACAGATCGTGTTTGACCTGTTCGAACAGGAAGACGGCCTGGACGCCCTGTTTGGCCTGATCCGGGAAAACCTGCCCGAGCGGCTGAACGAAACCGCCTACGCGCTGGCCTGCGATGTTGCAGCCGCCGATGGCACCCTTGCGGAAACCGAACTGCGCCTGCTCGAGGAAATCCGGTACGAACTGGACGTTGACCGTCTGCACGCCGCCGCAATCGAGCGGGGGGCCCGCGCCCGCCACACCGTCTGAGTTCAACTGCCGTAAAGTGACCCCCAGCGCTCGATCAGCGTGCGCTGCAGCTTTCGCGAGCGCCTGTTCCAGTTGCGCGCACCCTCGGGGCGTTCGCGCAGCGCACGTGGAATTGTGGCGCGCCGGTCCACGTCGGCGGTAAAGATGGCAAAGGCCAGATCGGTTCCGTCAACCGTTGTCAAAAACCCGCCCAGGCCGGAAACGAAATTCAGCGTTCCGGTTTTGGCGGCTACCTTGACGGGGTGATCCCGCACGGCGCGTCCTTTGCTGTCGGTCAGGGTGAAGGGCTTCAACAACGGGCGCAGCACATTTGTCTTGCGCGCCGCAACCAGCGCCTTGACCAGATCGCCGGGTGCCATGCGCGAGGCATCGCCCAGACCCGAATGATCCACCATGGCGATCCGCTCGACACCATAGGTTTCAGCCGCCCATCGGTTCATCTCGGACGCGGATTCAGCCAGAGTCTGCGGCCGCGCGCCCCGCGCCCGTGAGGCCGCCAACCCGACCATCTCGGCCGTCAGGTTGGTCGAGTATTTCAGCATTCCCCGCAGGATGCTCTCCAGCGAGTCACTCTGGTGCACCACCAGAATCGTGCCCTCAGGCGCCTGCCGTGTGACCTGAACCCGGCCCAGAACGATGCCGTTGACCCGCGCCAGCGTGCGGAACACATCGCCCGCATATAGCGCCGGCTTTCGAACGGGCAGCCACCGCGCGCCGCCATTGCCCAACGCCGCCTTGGCAACAGTCCACCGGTCCTGCCGCGCACTGGGCTGGTAGGTGTAAATCGGCAAACTGCGGGCTTCGACCTGCATCGTCGCCATGTCGACGGCCGGGTTATACCGTGCACTGCGCGCATCCATGGCCACATCATAGCCCTTGCCGTCGCGCTTCCATTCGAAATGAACCCGGTTGAAATTCAGCGATATGCCACTGATCGCCGGGCTGTAGCCCAGATGATCCGGCTGGCCCGGGTCGATGCTGTTCACGTAGGGCAGCGCGCCATCATACACTTTGAACGCGCCGCGCACCTCGGTGATCCCGGCCTCGCGCAGATTGGCCGCCATGCTGGCCAGCGCATCCGTATCCAGCAGCGGATCGCCGCCGCCCACAAGGATCAGGTCGCCCTTCAGAATACCGTTCTCGACCGGTCCGTCCGCCATCAATCTGGTTTCAAACCGATGCTTTGGCCCCAGTACATCCAGCGCATACAATGCCGTCAGCGCCTTGGCCACGCTGGCTGGCGGCAATCCGTCCTGCGCGCCATATCCTTCCAGCTGCGCCCCGGATTCCGCATCGGCGACGGCAAAGACGACCTCACCCTGCAGTCCGGCTGCGCGGACAACACGTTCGACACCGTTCAGCTCCGGCCCGCGCATCTGTGGGCGCAGTGACACCAGCGGCGCCCCAGCCAGTCCGGTAGCGGGGATCAGCGCGGCCCCAAGCCCGCCAAGAATGAATCGACGCGAATAACGATCAACCATAGGTCAATTAAAATCCCAGAGTTTTCGCCCAAACAACCGCCCGCACTGGATTATGTAGCCATGGGGGCTATTCCGGCAACACCTGATTTGCCCATTCACCGCGCCCGCGTATTTCGGTCGAGCTGACATCGACCATCGGCACATTCACGAAACACCAGGCCGGGGCGCTGGCCCGCCCCAGCAAATGCCGCGCCTGCCCGTCAATCCTATAGCTTGCGTAAGCCCGCGCTGCCGGAGACATCCGCGCCGATATCCGGTCACCGGGCCGCGCGACCACACCCACAGGTACACTGTCCATGATCTTCCGCCAGTCTTTCCAGCGGTGAAACTGCGCCAGATTATCCGCACCCATCAGCCAGACAAACCTGACCTGCGGATAGCGCCTCCGCAACGCCGCCAGAGTATCCGCCGTCGCCCGCGTTCCCGTCTGCGCCTCGATATCCGTGACTTCGACCCTTGGGTTCCGCATGACCGCCCTTGCCGCCCGAACCCGCCGTTCCAGCGGCGCAGGGCCGCGCTCTTTCAGCGGATTGCCCGGCGAAACCAGCCACCACACACGATCCAACCCGAACGCCTTCATCGCCTCAAGCGTCACATGCACATGACCGCGATGCGGCGGATCAAAGGATCCACCGAACAGCCCCACGACCTGCCCGGGCCGCGCAAAAGGGATCGAATGCCGCTTCATTCTTTGCTGATGTTCAAATTCGGTCGGGCTTGTCAATCAACTGGTTGCACCGCGTCGCCCAGGCGGACCTGCCCGGATCGCACCACTTCGGCACACCAGCCGCCATGTCCGCGCACGGCTGAGTAGCCACCTTTGCCCAGCGCCTCCTCCATTCGGCTGCAAGGCGCACAAATCAGGGTGAACCGCAAAATGGCCTCACCCACCTGCACTTCGCGCCCCTTGAGCGCGGCCAAATTGATCCCCGACACCACCAGATTGCGCCGCAGAATGTCCGGCGAAACAGGCCCCTGTCTCAGATACGCACCAATCGCCGCCAGATGCTCCTGCTGGATCAGCGACACCGCGCGTTTACCTGCACGGCTCCGATCGCCCTCGGGTCCGGCCTCGGATACCAGAACCTGTTTCACAGGGATCATCGCGGCCCGCTGGTCAGGGCGCAAGCCGATCCAATCAACATGCCCGGGCTGCGCCCATCCAGCTATCAAACCTGCCAGTTCCGACAAAACACTCTCCCCTTCAACCATGGCCACGATACCCGTCGCGATCCGTGAACGAAATTCACGAAACCACCAGCTTGCCCCGCCCGTCCCGCTTGGATATCTACCGTTCCAACCCAATTTCCCGACCCAGAGGACGCGACATGGCCGCCTATCAATATGTCTACCACATGCAGGGTGTCTCCAAGACCTATCCCGGTGGCAAGAAGTGCTTTGAAAACATCCACCTGAGTTTTCTGCCCGGCGTGAAAATCGGTGTCGTCGGCGTCAACGGCGCAGGTAAATCGACGCTGATGAAGATCATGGCCGGTCTCGACACCGACTTCACCGGTGAGGCCTGGGCCGCCGAAGGTGCCAAGGTCGGCTATCTGCCGCAGGAACCGCAGCTGGACGAATCCCTGACTGTCCGCGAAAACGTCATGCTGGGCGTGGCCGCGAAAAAGGCCAAGGTCGACCGCTTCAACGAGATCGCGATGGAGATCGCCGAGAACTATTCGGACGAGCTGATGGAGGAAATGACCACCCTGCAGGACGCCATCGACGCGGAAAACCTGTGGGACCTCGACAGCCAGATCGACGTCAGCATGGAGGCGCTGCGCTGCCCGCCGGACGATGCCAACATCGCAAACCTCTCGGGTGGTGAGAAACGCCGCGTGGCGCTGTGCAAGCTGCTGCTCGAAGCGCCCGACATGCTGCTGCTGGACGAACCGACCAACCACCTGGACGCCGAAACGATCGCCTGGCTGCAACAGCACCTGATCGACTACAAAGGCACCATCCTGATCGTCACCCACGACCGGTATTTCCTGGATGACATTACTGGCTGGATTCTGGAGCTCGACCGCGGCCGCGGCATTCCGTACGAGGGCAACTACTCCGCATGGCTGGAACAAAAGGCCAAACGGCTCGAGCAGGAAGCCCGCGAGGACAAGTCTAAGCAAAAGACCCTGCAGCGCGAACTGGAATGGATGCGTCAGGGTCAAAAGGCCCGCCAGGCCAAATCCAAGGCCCGGATCAACGCCTATAACGAGCTGGCCGAACAGTCCGAACGCGAAAAGCTGACCCGCGCCCAGATCGTCATACCCAACGGCCAGCGCCTTGGCGGCAAGGTGATCGAGGTCGAAGGCCTGTCGAAACACATGGGCGACAAGCAACTGATCGAAGGGCTGGACTTTGCCCTGCCCCCCGGCGGTATCGTCGGCGTCATCGGCCCCAACGGTGCCGGTAAATCGACCCTCTTCAAGATGCTCACCGGTCAGGAACAGCCCGACAGCGGCACCATCACGCTGGGCGACACGGTCGAGCTGTCTTATGTCGACCAGTCCCGCGACGACCTGAAAGACAACGACACCGTGTGGGAGGCGATCACCGGCGGCGCCGAGATCATCCAGCTGGGCGACGCACAGGTCAATTCCCGCGCCTATTGCTCGTCCTTCAACTTCAAGGGCGGCGACCAGCAGAAGAAGGTCTCTCTGCTATCAGGGGGTGAGCGCAACCGCGTCCACATGGCCCGCCTGTTGAAAGAGGGCGGCAACGTCCTGCTGCTGGACGAACCCACCAACGACCTCGACGTCGAAACCCTACGCGCGCTGGAAGACGCGCTGGTCGATTTCGCCGGCTGCGCTGTGGTCATCTCGCACGACCGTTTCTTCCTCGACCGGATTTGCACCCATATTCTGGCCTTTGAGGGCGATGCCCATGTGGAGTGGTTCGAGGGCAACTTCGAGGATTACGAAGAGGACAAAAAGCGCCGTCTGGGACCAGACGCGCTGGAGCCCAAGCGGTTGAAGCATAAGAAGTTTGCGCGGTAGGTTTTCAAACTGAGTTAAGTGCCAAACAAAGGGTTTGGCACTTAACTTTCCACCTTTGCCTCAATTGTCTTGATTGGCCTAGGCTTTTCAACGTTCAGAATTTCGCGAAGCTCGGTAAAAGAACTGAGGATATCTCCAGTGAAGTCCACATGCTTAACGTGATATTTAGCGACCTCGCCCTTTCCAAGATCGGCTTTCGTACCAGCTAAATCCGCAACAATTTTGGCTATGAGCTCGTTTGACGTAGGTAGCGGCTGCAGATTCAGGGAAACAACCTCTTTGCCTGAACCCAAAACATCGTGCAACTGATGCACCAAAGAATTTGAACGCAGCGAGTTTTCCGATAGCAGGAACACAAAACGACTGGTTTTTCCGCAATAGAGTCGTCCCATAAAAACAACGAGCTAGAGGGTTGGTGTACTTCAAACTCCATTAGCTTCAAAAATTCAGTAACTTTGCCAGCCACCTCCTGATCCTTGTCGTGATATGAGAACAATAAAGATTTTGATTCTTCATTGTCCAGGCGGTCCAGAAGGACAGTTCGTGTGGAATTGTGTTTAGCCAGGAGTTTTCGCACCTCCAACGCTCCGCCAGCGACTGCGACGCCGACCGCAGAACCTGCAACTACGAGTAAAAGACTGCTCACCGACAGCTGAAATGGTTGGGCCAACATCAACAGTGAAACCGATCCAATCGATAAAGCAGCTATTGCCAAGAGGGTCCGGGCGTCAATGCCATGAAGTTGCGTCTTCATATTTGCGTCCATCCTACGACACACCAAATAAGCATGGCATAAAGATCCCCCAAGGGTAGTTTAAACGATCTTCACCATCCCAGCCAATTTTTCGCACAAGGGTAGATAGTCCCCAGAGCACAATCAAGAACGAAGCTATCAGCCAGGGGGCTCCTTCCAGCTTCTCACTTAGCGCGGTATTTTTGGGATCTAGGGCCAATCTGCTCGCCATTGCTGACATACTTGTTACAAAGATCAGCATCGAAGAGATCATCAGATCGAAACCGAATGCAAAATCTTCTTTCTTAACAAACGTGTGAGCATCATTTCTTGATACAGATTTTACGAATATGGACACCGCCACAGCAATCAGTGGCACCCCAAAATTCAAAAAAGCTTGTGACCAACAACAGTAGCAAACGAAACCAATTTTGCGCTCTCCGTACGCTGAATATCGCCTATCTGAGCACATTTCGGTGTAATTTGGCAAGCTTAGCAAACATTGGATGGTGTTCCACCCCATCTCTCACTCAACAATCATCCCCAAACACCGGTACAATCTATTCCTGCGTATCAAACCACTTCCATACCCGACGTCCCAAATGATGGGGTGGAACCCCATCCTACGGCTCTCCGAACGTGCCATCGGTGACCACGCCACTCCACTCCGGATCAACCTGACCTGCGCGGATATCACGATGGATCGACGAATACGGCCAATCGGTTGGATACTCCACCAACCCATGATTGACCGGGGCTCCGCCCGTTCGCGCCTCGAAATGTCCACTGGATGTTTCGCCACCTGCGGTGGATCGGCACTCACCCCCAACAATACGCCATGTGATTGCGGTAATCCGTTTCATCCCGAATGACATGCTCCCAAAACCGGCGTTGCCAAATCCCGGCATCTTCCTTCGCAACTTTCGATTCCGTGCGTAAGATGGGGTTTCACTCCATCATTTCCCCGGATTTCACCCCGCGCGTAAACCGCGACTTGATCGCACTCCACCGCGTCGAATAATCCGCATCCCCCGGCGGCAAGGTCCAAATCGCGTGCAAATGATCCGGCAACACAACAAACGCATCGCACCAGAATGGCCGCTCCCTCTGCGTCATCGCAAAGGCCGCCCTCAGATGCGCCACCGCGCGCGTCAACAGGCCCGGCGAACGATCAGCCAAGGACACGGTGAATAAATACCTGGCTCCGGGGATACGCGCGCGTCGATAGTTGGACAAACATCCGGTTTACGGCAGCTATGACTACCAACTCGTAAAGGGGTGGACTGAAACGGTAAAGGACCGGAAGGACGGGCGGTTCCACCCATCCAGCGACTCATTGCATACGCGACCGCGCGACGCCAAAGCACCGCTCCATCGGATTACACAATTCACTTTCGAAATACCAAGGGGTCGTTCGTTGCCGAACCTAACCGGACCGGCTGCCACCCATCCGTCTGAACCCGAACAATCCCGCCAAAGCAGCGATCAGCAACAACCCAGTGGCCGGAATTGGGACGGCAGAGACATTCACTTCTGTCACGGTACCTTCCGACCCGGGCTCTTCGCACCACAATTCACAGAAGTCGGGCTCTGTAACTTCCGTCAATTCCTCATCCTGTTCGATGGGATCCTGTTCGATTGGGTCCTGCTCCTGCTCCAACTCCAGCTCTTCAAGATGCCGAATTTCTTCGAGGTGGCGATCAGAGGTTGCTGCCGACTGGATGATTCGGAACATGTCCCATTCCATATCCTCACGGGATTTTTCGCTCGAATACGTGGACAACCGGTTGGTTTCCCGTTCGATACCATCAGGCAACGGGCTTTCCCAATCAACTGTAACAGTCAATGCATCGGTAGAACCAGCCCAGCAAAGGACCGCAAATGTACAAACAAGTCTCATATCCGCCCCCACGGTTATGTGCGTTACTATAGCACCAAAAACCTGCTTTTCAAAACATCGTAATATCTGAATAAAATCTGAGGGTTGTGGGCAACCCTGCTTCTCTACCCTATAGTTTTTCGGGTGCTCTGCGACTCGGGACACAACTGACGATTGCCCGGGCACGGTCCATGGTGGTAGGCGCTTCTGTCAATCCTGCTCAGGTTGTTGAAATCGCGGTCCCCGTATCAGGTTCGACATGCGCGGGATTCGGGCCGAACCCTTCGGCGGGAAACCGTTCAAAACGCGCTGCAGGCCCTTAAACCGTTGTACAAAGAACACAAACTCCCTTGTCACACGCCCTGCGCGGTGCCATATCCCGGTTGCTTACGTTTTTCTATTTCGACCTACTGTCTCCGTTTCCGGCGCTCAGTCTATCGATCCAGACCGACGACGCCAGGCTGCCGCAACCCCGTGGGCAGCATCAAAACAGGAGACAACGGACATGCCAGCAGGCACCGTAAAATGGTTCAACACCACCAAAGGCTACGGCTTTATCGCACCCGAAGATGGCGGCAAAGACATCTTCGTACACATCTCGGCCGTGGAACGTTCCGGCCTGACCGGTCTGGCCGACAACCAGAAAGTCACGTACGAGCTGCGCTCGGGTCGTGACGGCCGCGAAAGCGCGGACAATATCGAACTGGCCTGACCAGTTAAAAAGGGCGGAGAATCTCTCCGCCCTTTTTCTTGCCGCGCCCTTGAACTGTGGCGCGCAAAATACATCACAATCCCTTTATCAGTGCGCAGCGATTGACCGGATGGTGTATCCTTCCGAGACTGAATTCATGTTTTTCATGAAGGATAGGTGAGCCCACCATGTTCACGCGCCGTGTATTTCTTGCATCGACAGCAGCAGCCAGCCTCACACCGGGAATGAGCCTGGCCAAGAAGAAAGGCGTCGAATACGACCCCACGCCGCAGGTGGTCCGGATCAAGAAACAGTTTCAGCCTGGTCAGTTGCTGGTCGTGCCACGCTCGTTCTATCTGTATTTCGTGACCGAGCCGCGCAAGGCGATCCGCTATGGCTGCGGGGTCGGCAAAGCCGGATTGGAATTCACCGGCACCGCGACAATCGACGTGAAGAAGGAATGGCCGACGTGGCGGCCAACGGACGAAATGATCGAGCGGGAACCGGTGACTTACGCCAAGTTCAAGGACAACGATTATGTCCAGCCCGGCGGAGGAGACAATCCACTGGGGGCCCGGGCGCTCTATCTGTTCCAAAACGGCGTCGACACCTATTTCCGCATTCACGGTACAACACAGCCGCAGACCATTGGACGGGCGGTGTCAAACGGCTGCATCCGAATGCTGAACGAGCATGTGATCGACCTTTACCAGCGCGTACCATTGGGCACGGTGGTCAGTGTGGTTTAATCCGATCAGGGCGCTGACCAATCCACATCCGCAGCCTGCTCGATCCTTAACCGCCCTTCTGGCCACGGGCGTGCAAGGCTTTGCGCTTCAGCCTCGGTTCCGGTCAGCCATCCCGGCACATCGGACAGGTTCAGCAAAACCCCCATGCGATGATGGATCGGCCGGACGTCGGCGTTCGGTTCGCAGGTCACTGCGGCAACCTGATTGACGCATAGTCCGCCGGGGGCCTGCCAGGTGTCCGTAATCGCCGCAAATATCAGCGGCGCGCCGTCAACCGAGGAAATGCGCCACGCTGTCTTGCGCCGTTTCTCTCCGGTCCATTCGTACCAGCCGTCGACAGGAATCACAGCCCTGCCCACACCCTGAAACGCCGTCTTATCAAACACCGTTTCGGATCTTGCGTTGATGATCGTCTCCATCACCGGGCGGCCCCGCGCGTTGACCCGCCCCACCGGGATCATGCCCCAGCGCATCGGCGCCAGCCCCGCGCTTGTCAGGGTCATCACCTCCTGCCCCGGCTGAATGTTATGACGCGGCGGCTGAGCGGCCACCTCAGCGGGCACACCCAGAAACCGGGCAATCTCGGAAATGGGCCGCGTCAGAAAAAACCGCCCCGGCATGATGCGCTCCTATCGGTTTGCGTTCCCGACCAGCTTGAGAACATCTGGCCCAAGCGCCTCGATAATCAGGGCCACGCCCTGTGCATTGGGATGAATGCCGTCAGCCTGCATGAACCCAAGCGCGGCAGTCGGATCGCCACCGGCATCAAGGCCGGCGAAAAAGCTTTCTGCATAAAGCGCTCCGTGTTTCTGCGCCAATTCAGGATAGATGGCGTCAAAGGCCTGTTTGTAGTCAGGGCCAAAGTTTCCCGGCGCTTCCATCCCGATCAGCAAGACCTCGACATCGGCCGCTTTGGCTGTCTGCAGGATGGTATCGAGGTTCTCACGCGACACCGCAGGATCAACACCGCGCAACAGATCATTGGCCCCGAGGGCAACGATTACGCCATCGACTTCCGGTGTCAGCGTCCATTCGATACGCGCCGCGCCACCGGCTGTTGTGTCCCCCGACACACCTGCGTTGATCAGCGTCACCTCGGCGCCGCGATCTTCAAGCCAGCGGCCGAGCTGAGGGACAAATCCCTCCTGCTCGGGCAAGCCATAGCCATGCGTCAGAGAATCCCCTACCGCCGCGATGACCACCGGTTCGGCTGTGGCCGCAAAGCCGCAAAAGACAAACAGGCCCGACATCAAGGTCTTGCGCAAGGTCCCAACCGCTCCATATCCCAAATGACCGCTCCTTTTCGGAAAGACTGATGACGTCACCAGTTCTTACGCTCCAAGATGCCTCATTGTCGCTGGATGGCAATGCCGGTCGGGTGAATATCCTGCATGGTATCAACCTGACTGTGCGGCAGGGTGAAACGATAGGCCTGGTCGGACCGTCCGGGTCAGGCAAATCCTCACTTCTGATGCTGATGGGTGGGCTTGAACAGGCGACCCGTGGGACCGTCTCGGCGCTTGGGCGCGATCTGACAGGGCTGGACGAAGATACTTTGGCGCGTTTCAGGCGCGACTACATGGGTGTTGTGTTTCAGAACTTTCACCTGATCCCGACAATGACCGCGCTTGAAAACGTCGCCACGCCACTGGAACTGGCTGGTCACAAGGATGCGTTCACCCGCGCCGAGGCCGAGCTTGAAGCCGTTGGACTGTCGCACCGGCGCAATCACTACCCGGCGCAGTTGTCGGGCGGGGAACAGCAGCGCGTTGCCCTTGCCCGCGCATCGGCCCCCCGGCCTCAGATCCTGCTGGCGGATGAACCGACCGGCAATCTGGACGAAAGCAATGGCGCCGCCATTGTCGAGCTGTTGTTCGGGTTGCGGGACAAACACGGTGCCACCCTTGTTCTGGTAACGCACAGCCACGCACTGGCCCGGAAATGCGACCGAGTCGTGCGCTTGCGGGATGGCCGCATTGCCGGGGATGCCCAACAGGAGGCCGCTGAATGAGCCTGCGGCTGGCCGGACGGTTGGCGCGCCGTGAACTGCGCGGCGGATTGCAGGGATTTCGCGTGTTTCTGGCCTGCCTTGCGCTGGGTGTCGCCGCGATTGCCGCTGTGGGTTCAGTCCGGCATGCGATTCAGGCTGGCTTGGCCCAAGAGGGCGCCGCCCTTTTGGGCGGGGACGCGCAGCTGGAATTCACCTACCGCTATGCCAGCGACGAAGAACGTCGTTGGATGAACGCGTCAGCCCGACAGGTATCCGAAATCGTCGACTTCCGGTCCATGGCTGTCACGCAACAGGATGACGGTCCGGATCGCGCGTTGACACAGGTGAAGGCGGTCGATGACGCCTACCCATTGCTTGGCTCTGTCACGCTGGAGCCCGCGATGCCCCTGCCAGTTGCGTTGAACGGTCAGGACGATCTGCCCGGAGCGGTGATGGACCCCGCCCTGATGGATCGGCTGAACCTGGAGGCAGGGGACACCGTCACGCTCGGGACGCAGGAGTTTGTCGTAATGGCCGCGCTGATGTTCGAGCCGGACGGGGCCGCTGACGGATTCGGATTGGGGCCGCGTACCTTGGTGCGCACTCAAGACCTGAGCAAATCGGGTTTGCTGGAACCCGGCACGCTGTTCTCCACGAAATACCGGCTGGACCTGCCGCCCGCCGCAGATCTTGCCACCCTGTCGACCGAAGCAAAAGAAGCCTTTGACGGCACCGGCATGCGCTGGACAGATGCTCGCAACGGTGCCCCTGGCATCGCTGAGTTCGTCGCAAGGCTCAGCGCCTTTCTGGTGCTTGTAGGTCTGTCGGGTCTGGCCGTAGGCGGCATCGGCATCTCGGCAGCGGTGCGGGCGTACCTGTCACAAAAGACGGAAACGGTTGCCACATTGCGCACCCTTGGTGCCGACCGTGCCACGATTTTTCAGACATACATGTTCCAGATCGGCATTTTGTCTGTCATCGGCATCGCGCTGGGCCTAGCCCTGGGCGGCGCTGCCCCCCTGGTGCTTTCATCGCTGATCGAAAGCCGGTTGCCTGTTCCCGCTGTATTCTCGATCTATCCCCAGCCATTGGCCGAGGCTGCCCTCTACGGCGTTCTGACGGCGTTCCTGTCCACTCTCTGGCCGCTGGCCCGAACCGAAGAGGTCCGCGCCGCAACCTTGTTTCGCGACGCCCTGACATCGGCGCGGTTCTTTCCCCGTCCTGCTTACGTGATCGCCACCGCAGTGGGCCTTGCTCTCCTGATCTCAGCCGCCGCATGGTTCAGCGGCTCCGCCCGCCTGACCCTGTGGACCAGCGGCGGCCTGGCCGGAGCGATGGCTTTGCTGGCCGCAACCGCGTGGATCATAAGACGGGTTGCCCGAGCCGGCGCCTCGGCGACACGCGGGCGGCCCGCCTTGCGCTGGGCCCTGTCGGCCATCTCTGACCCGCGCGAAGGTGCTGGTCCCGTCGTGCTGTCGCTTGGGTTGGGGCTGTCGGTGCTGGCGGCCGTCGGGCAGATTGACGGAACATTGCGCAACGCAATCTCGGGCAATCTGCCGGACGTGGCGCCGTCTTACTTCTTTGTCGACATCCAGAAAGACCAGATGCCCGGGTTCATGGAACGGCTGGAAACCGACCCGGCGGTCAGCCGCATCGAAAGTGCGCCAATGCTGCGCGGAATCATAACCGGGATCAACGGACAGCCTGCACGCGAGGTGGCTGGCGATCACTGGGTGCTGGACGGAGACCGGGGTATCACCTATTCCGAACGTCCCCCCAAGAACGCGCGCATCACCAAAGGGGAATGGTGGTCAGATGACTATTCCGGCGCGCCGCAGGTCAGTTTTGCCGCGGAAGAAGCTGCTGAGATGGGTCTCAAGCTGGGCGATGAGTTGACGGTTAACATTCTCGGCCGGGACATCACGGCCCGGCTGACCTCTCTGCGTGAGGTTGACTTCTCAACCGCCGGAATGGGGTTTGTCATGTCCATGAACCCCGGCGCGCTGGCCGGGGCACCGCACAGTTTCATCGCAACGGTCTATGCCGAAGAACAGGCCGAGGCCGCCATACTACGCGATCTCGCAGGGCAATTTCCCAACATCACCGCAATCCGTGTGCGGGACGCGATCGACCGGGTTTCCGGCCTGCTAGCCGGGTTGGCATCCGCCACGTCTTACGGGGCCGGGGTGTCACTGCTGACCGGGTTTCTCGTGCTGATCGGCGCGGCCGCCGCCGGAGAGCCCGCGCGCCGCTACGAGGCCGCGATCCTGAAAACGCTCGGGGCTGGCCGCCGCCGCATTCTTCTCAGCTTTGCATTGCGCGCCGTACTTCTTGGCACGGCAGCCGGAGGCGTGGCCCTGCTGGCCGGCATCACCGGCGGTTGGGCCGTGGCAACGTTCATTTTTGACACCGGCTTCACGATCATCTGGCCATCCGCGCTTGCCATCGTTCTGGCCGGAATCGCCGTGACCACAGGAGCCGGCCTGGTCTTTGCCCTGCGCCCTCTGGCTGTCAGACCGGCGCGCATCCTGCGCGCCGCCGGTTAGGTCTCAGCGAACACAGGCCACCGGCTGCAAAATCTGCAACAAGCGATCATTATCACAGACCAGCGCGTCCAGTGTGATTTCATCCAGCGACGCATAAAACACTTCGGCTGCATCGCGCAGGGCCAACCGCAATCGACAGGCATCGGTCAGCGGGCACGTGTTGTCCGCATCGGCAAAGCACTCCGTAATCGGCAGATTGCCTTCCACATGGCGAAACACCGATCCGATCCGGATCTGTTCCGCCGGACGGGCCAGCATCATGCCGCCGTTGCGCCCGCGTTGCGTGTTCAGATAGTTCAGCTGGCTGAGCTGGTTGATCACCTGCGCCAGATGGTTTTCCGAGATGTTGCACACTTCGGCAATCTCGGCCTTTGTCACCAGCCGATCCTGATGCGCCGCGCAATACATCAGCAGGCGCACTGCAATATTCGTCCGTTTGGTAATCCGCATCACAGGCCTCCCAAATATCAAGATGCAGTCTTATTGCATGTTCCGCAAAAAAGCGGTTTGACATACATCAATCGAGATCCAGGACGGCACAGCGCATGAAAGACCCGTATTTCTTCGGTTATGGCAGCCTGGTCAATCTGGCCACCCATGACTTTCCCGATCCGCATCCGGCCCGGCTGAAGGGCTGGCGGCGCGCATGGCGACATACCGACCTGCGCGAGGTGGCGTTTCTGACAGCCGTACCTGACCCCGATGCCGAAATCGAAGGCATGATCGCGCATGTTCCAAAGAACGACCGGGCAGCGCTGGATCAGCGCGAATGGGCCTACGATCGCGTGACTGCGACGCAATCAGTGACCCACCCCCTGGCGCATGAAGTTGAAATCGCCGTCTATGCCGTTCCGCAGGATCGGCACAATGCGCCAAGCAACAAACATCCGCTGCTGCTCAGCTATATCGACGTGGTGGTGCAGGGTTATCTGCGCGCTTTCGGTCTGGACGGAGCAGATCGTTTCTTCGCCACCACGGACGGGTGGGATGCACCGATCCTGAATGACCGCTCCGAACCCCGCTATCCGCGCCATCAACAGCTCCGCACCGACGAAACAGACTTCGTCGACGACCGCCTGCGCAGTATCTCGGCAAACATCGTTCAAAACGCATAAAAAAGGGGCCGGATTCAACCAGCCCTCTTCATCTTTTTCAAAATACTCTCGCCGAAGGCACGCGCCGCAAGGCGCGTTTCATCACCCCCGCGCGCGGATCACCTGCAACAGGGGCAACAGGGCCGCCATCTCGGGCCCGCGTTCCATCCCCGTCAGCGCCTTGCGCAACGGCATGAACAGACCTTTGCCCTTGCGGCCGGTCGCTTCTTTCACGGCGCTGGTCCATTTACCCCAGGTTTCGCCGTCAAACGGGCCCTCCGGCAGCAGCGCCATCGCCTCAACGATGAACGCGCAATCCTCATCGGCGATCAGTGGTTCCGCGCCTACGCGGCACAGCTCCCACCAGGCTTTCAAATCGCCCAGCGTGGTGATGTTCTCGCGCGCCATGGCCCAGAACGGCTCGGCCAGATCTGCCGGAACACCGGCATCGGCAACAGCATCAGCCACATCGGCAAGCGGCAGTGATTGCAAATACTTCGCGGTCAGCGGGAACAGGTCCTGCACGTCAAACTTGGTGGGCGCGGCACCAAAGCGGCTTACGTCGAACCCGTCAATCAATTCGGCCATATCCGCGCGCAGTTCGACCGGGTCGGACGATCCCAGACGTGCCATCAGGCTCAGCAAGGCCATCGGCTGCACGCCCTGTTCACGCAGATCCCGCAGCGCCAACGTGCCCAGACGTTTTGACAGCGCCTCGCCCTGCGGACCGGTCAGCAAAGAATGGTGGGCAAAGCGCGGGCAGGTGCCGCCCAGTGCCCTGATGATCTGAATCTGGGTCGCCGTGTTGGTTACATGGTCCGAGCCGCGGACCACGTCGGTCACGCCCATCTCAGTGTCATCCACAACGGAAGCGATCGTATAAAGAACCTGACCGTCACCACGGATCAGCACCGGATCGGAAACCGAGGCTGCATCGATCGAGATGTCGCCCAGAATACCGTCGGTCCACTCGATCCGCTCGTGATCCAGCTTGAAGCGCCAGACCCCGTTGCCACGTTCGGCGCGCAGCGCGTCTTTCTCGGCCTCGCTGAGGTTCAGCGCGGCGCGGTCATAGACCGGCGGTTTGCCCATGTTCAGTTGCTTCTTACGCTTCAGGTCCAGTTCGGTCGGCGTCTCGAAAGCCTCGTAGAACCGCCCCATCTCGCGCAGCTTGTCGGCGGCCTCGGCATAACGGTCCAGACGCTCGGACTGACGCTCGACCCGATCCCAGTGCAGGCCCAGCCATTCAAGGTCCTGCTTGATGGCATCGACATATTCTTCCTTCGACCGCTCAGGATCGGTGTCGTCGATGCGCAGGATGAACGTACCCCCGTTTTTGCGGGCAATCAGATAGTTCATCAGGGCAGTGCGCAGGTTGCCCACGTGTATGTAACCGGTGGGCGACGGGGCGAAGCGGGTGGTGGTCATGGATATCTCCTGTTGGCGCGGCTCTTGTCACATGAGGGGCGTTTTGTCCAGCAAGCGAATGAGGCCCCGGGCAAGATTGAGCGCGCCAGGAAAGGCTCAGGTCGGCTCGACTTGCCAATGTCGGCCCAGATCTTCAAGCCCCGCGACGATCAGCTCGGACAGAACCGAAGGATCGATATCCGCCAGCTTGTTCACGTAAAGACAGGATTTCCCAAGTTTGTGTTTTCCCAGCCGGGACAGGATGTCACCGAAATCAGCATAACCGGGCATGATGTAGATGGAATGCGCCGCCTTGCGCGGGGAAAACCCGGTTGCCAGAAAGTCTCCTTCGCGCCCGGATTTGTAGCGATAGTGATAGCGGCCATACCCGATGATCGACGGTCCCCACATCATCGGTTCAAATCCGGTTGCTTCGCGAAACAGCGCATCCAGCACACGCGCCTCGTCGCCCTTTCGCGGAGGCAGGACGGATGACAAAAACCCGTCGACCGGCTGCCCTGTCGGCTGTGTTTTGTTTTCGGATCGGGACATGAGCAAAAATTAACACGTAATGTTTATCCATGCAGCCCATGTCAGGCGGGTAAGATATGGGAAATGACCCACAGCGGGCTAGTTCCAAGACTGGTGTCCTGACAGGGAGAAACATAGTGACCATCAATTTGACAAGAAGAGCAGCGCTCGGCGCTGCCGCAGCAATGCCATTTGCGTCGGCTGCAGCTCCGGTTCTGGCCAATGATGCTGAAACCGGCGCAAACCCGACAACCGCCAGATCGTTCGCGCTTGGTGATTTCACTGTTACAACATTGCTGGATGGCAGTCTGCCGCGCGACGGCGCCAAGGAAATTTTCGGCGGCGGTGCATCGGACGAGGAATTCGCGAGGGTTTCCGCCGAGAACTTTATTCCAGACGACATGGCCCAGTTCTTCTTCACGCCAACGCTGGTCAATACCGGGTCCGAAATGGTGCTGTTCGACACAGGCCTCGGAAAAGGCGGGATTCAGGCGGCACTGGCCGATGCCGGTGTGACACCCGATCAGATCGACGTGGTGGTCATCACCCACATGCACCCCGATCACATCGGCGGCATGACAAACAGTGACGCACCGACCTTTCCGAATGCACGCTATGTGACCGCCTCGAACGAATACGATTTCTGGGCCGCGCAGGAGGCAGGAAACCGGGTCGGCGATCTGGTTGCGGCCAAGGTGACGCCACTGGCGGACAAGATGACCTTTGTCGAAGACGGCGGCGATGTTGCGTCCGGCATCACGGCCATGTCTGCCTTTGGCCACACGCCCGGCCATACGGTCTATCATCTGGAAAGCAACGGCCGGCGTCTGATCCTGACTGCGGATCTGGCAAACCACTATGTTTGGTCGTTCGCCCATCCGGAATGGGAAGTCCGGTTCGACATGGACAAGGCGGCAGCCACCGCGGCACGGCGCAATGTGCTTGGGCTTCTGGCCGCCGACAAGGTGCCGATGATCGGTTATCACATGCCATTTCCCGCAGCGGGATATGTCGAAACCCGGGGTGAAGGGTTCCGGTTTGTCCCCGTCAGTTATCAGATGATGGGCTGACCCCAAAGACACAGGATTTCATAGCGGACCCGGCCCGCCCTTGAACTAGGGCGGGTTTGGTGCGCGTGGATTTTCACCCGTCGCAACCTGCGGCGGCCTTGCCAGCAAAAGTTCAGATCGCGCAAAAGCCGCAAGACCGGAGGCCTGTTCGACTGGACCATCGCAGGCCAACGAGCCACAGCGCTACACCTCATCGAGCGTCACTAGTTCTGTCTGTGCGACATTGCCCGGCCAGTCAGAAAGCTTGAAACCGTCCTTGGTACTTTGGAGCAGTTCACTGGCAGGGCGAATCGAATCCACACCTGAAAAGTGTCGCGCTCATTGGCGAGTCTCTACCTGGTTGTATTGAGCATCAAACTGCCAACAACCCGCGCTGAGTCACGCGGGTAATGGCCTATCAGAATGAGACAGGGTCAAGCCGTTACGAAGCCAGCACCCCCGTCCCTAGAATGACGGCACTGCATCCGAAATTTCATCAAAAGGGGAATCAAATGAGCATTTTGTCCAAACTGCTGACTACCACTGCAAGTGTTCTTGTATTGTCAATGACCCCGGCGGCGGCTGTTTTGACCGGCTTTGTCGCAACCTCCGCTTATGCCCAGGAAGGCGAAGGCGAGACTGAGGGTGGTGGTGAAACCGAGGGCGGTGGCGAAACCGAAGGCGGTGGCGAGACCGAGGGCGGTGGCGAGACCGAAGGCGGTGGCGAGACCGAAGGCGGTGGTGAAACCGAAGGCGGTGGTGAAACCGAAGGCGGTGGCGAGACCGAAGGCGGTGGCGAGACCGAAGGCGGTGGTGAAACCGATGGCAACTCGGGCGGTGATGAAGGCGGCAGCGACACCGAAGACGATGGAGACACCGAAGGCAATTCGGGAGATGACGAAGGGTCAACCGAGAATGACGTAGAACGGCCGGGCGAAGATCGCTAACCAAACACGGTTGGTATTACCCGAAAAGCCGATTGATCAGAGCTTTGAAAGCTCAGGATCAAAATCCTTCGGGAAAGTTCAATAAAAAAGGCCGGTGCTGTCCCGCACCGGCCTTTCAACTCTGTACGATATCTTCAGTCGCGCAGCAGCTCGTTGATGCTGGTTTTCGAACGGGTTCTTTCGTCCACACGCTTCACGATTACGGCGCAATAGAGGCTGATATTGTTCTTCGACGGCATCGAACCCGCAACGACCACCGAATAGGGCGGAACCTCGCCATACATGACCTCGCCGGTTTCGCGATCCACGATCTTTGTGGATTTACCGATGAAAACACCCATCCCCAGAACCGAACCTTCGCGGATGATGCAGCCTTCGACCACTTCCGAGCGGGCACCGATAAAGCAGTTGTCTTCGATGATGGTCGGACCAGCCTGCATGGGTTCAAGTACCCCGCCGATGCCGACGCCACCTGACAGGTGCACGTTCTTGCCGATCTGCGCGCAGGATCCGACGGTGGCCCAGGTGTCGACCATGGTACCTTCGTCAACATAGGCGCCAAGGTTCACAAAGGACGGCATCAGAACCGCACCCGGTGCGATATAGGCTGATTTGCGGACAACACAGTTGGGCACGGCGCGGAAGCCGGCGGCGCGCCACTGGCTCTCACCCCAACCGGCAAACTTGCTGTCGACCTTGTCCCACCAGCCACCGGCCTGCGGTCCGCCAGCGTGGATTTCCATGTCCTTGATGCGAAAGCCCAGCAGAACTGCCTTTTTGGCCCACTGGTTCACGTGCCAATCGCCACTTTCCAGCTTCTCGGCAACGCGCAGCGATCCGCTGTCCAGCGCGTTCAGTGTTTCCTCAATCGCCTCTCTCTGCTCGCCGGTGCTGGCGGGCGAGATCGTGTCGCGAACCTCCCAGGCGGCTTCGATTGCGGCTTCCAGTTGCGCATTGGACATGAGATCACTCCCTGCTGAATCTGTTCACGTTGTTTTTGCCTATAAGCAAGCCACACACAGGGCGCAATGCGGCGTAGGCGGGCGGTTTTGCGTCACTCGTGGGACAAAGACCATCGCCCGGGTGATTATCCGCAGCCTTTCGCGGCTTTTGTCAGCTGGCCCGGCGTATGTGCCGAACCAGTATCGAGACAGCGGCGGCAGCGTCCCTGCCTTTCATCGCGCGCACGATGGCGGCGTGATCAGTGTCTGCGCGTTGCTTCCACCGGGGACGCCAATAGGCAAACAGATGGCGCGCGCTGGCGATATGCAGATCGTCAATCGTGTGAAGCAGGCGCGGCAACCCGCAGGGTGTCAGGATGGCCCGGTGAAAAGCACGGTTTCCCGCCTCCCACTCCGGCATGGTCCGGGCCGCGTCGCAGGCCAGCCGTGCTTCGTCAATTTTCCGCAAGGCGGCTGGCGTCAGGTTCTGAACCGCGTGCTGCATCGCCAGCGATTCCAGCGCCACGCGCATTTCGATGACCTCGCGCACTTCGGATGGGTCCAGCGCAGTGACCCGCATCCCCCGCCGCGGCTCGCTTTTGGCCAGCCCATGCGCCTCCAGCCTCAGCAGAGCTTCGCGCACCGGAACATGGCTGGTCTCGAATGCGCGGGCGATATGGTCCTGACGCAGTTTTTCACCGGCGATCAGGTCGCCGGTGACGATTTGCTGGCTGAGTTTCTGATAGATCGTATCGGCAATGGTCGCGGTCATAGATTGTAGATAAAAATGAAGCCCGCCTTCCACAAGCAGATAATTCAGCCCGCGAACGGGTCCGGGGCAATATTGCCGCCGCAAATCAGAACGGCCACTTTCTCGCCCGGTTCCGGCCGATAGGCACCCGACATCAAGGCCGCCAAAGCCGTTGCCCCCGCCGGTTCCACCAGAAGCCTATGGGCCTGCCACAATGCGCGCTGCGCCTTGGTGATGGCCGCATCCGGGACCAGAACCGATGACATGCCGCGTGCCAGATCGAAACAGATCGATCCGATCCGCCTCGCGCCTAATGCGTTTGCCGCAACCCCTGATACGGACACATCCACCGGTTCCCCGGCCTGCAACGCGGCGTGCAGCGCGCAGGAGGTTTCCGGTTCGACCGCCACAACTTTGCGCGCACCCTGAAACCAGGCCAAAGCCCCGGCAATCAGACCGCCGCCACCGACCGCGACAAGAACGGTATCCGCCTGCAAGCCCTGCGCCTCCCACTCGGCGAAACAGGTGCCCTGCCCGGCCACCGTCGCCGGTGCGTCGTAAGCATGGATCTGCATTGCCCCGGTTTCTTCTTCATGAGAACGGGCCTGGGTCAGCGCATTGGCGTATTCGCCGGGAACAACGCTCAGGTCGGCGCCGGTCTGCTCGATCAGCGCAATTTTGGACGGCCCCGCCAGTTCCGGCACAAAAATCTTGGCCGGGTGGCCCAGCGACTGCGCCGCATAGGCCGCCGCCGCACCGTGGTTGCCGCCTGATGCCGCAACAACGCCCGCCTCGGGCACATCCAGGCTGAGCAGCGTGTTGAAGGCCCCGCGTGCCTTGAAACTGCCGGTGTGCTGCAAATGCTCCAGCTTCATTTCAACCGGAAACCCCGGAATGCGGCTTTCCATCACCGGCGTGACCTGTGCATAGCCGGCAATGCGATCCCGCGCCGCCGATATTTCACTCTTCCAGTTCATTCTTGTCTTTCCGTGGCTGGCACTCTGTCCGCGAACCCTATAGCTGTTTGAAAAACACGCAAGCAGGGATCGTTCACCCATGAGAGAAGACCGACTCAGCCCCTTCCGCGACGCGCAGACCGACCGGTCGACCGCAAGCGAGGTGCCGGACACGCCACAGACACGGTCGCCCGCCTATCGTCTGGCCTTTGCCGACGAGGACTTCATGTGCCGGGAAGAACTGCGACCGGTGCGCCTGCAACTGGAATTGCTGAAACCCGAGATGATCATGACCGAGCGCGAGATCACCTCGACCATCGTGATGTTCGGAGGGGCCCGCATTCCCGAACCGTCACAAAAGCACACCGCCCGGACCGAAACGCTGGCCGGTCTGTCGCAGTATTACGACGAAGCGCGGGAATTTGCCCGGCTGATGACCCTGAAGTCGAAGGAAACCGGCTGCCGTGAAAACGTGATCGTCACCGGCGGCGGTCCCGGCGTGATGGAGGCCGGAAACCGCGGTGCACAGGATGCCGAAGGTTACTCGATCGGTCTGAACATCGTGCTGCCGCACGAACAGGCACCAAACCTTTACGTGACACCGGACCTGAGCTTCAATTTCCACTATTTCGCGATCCGCAAGATGCATTTCCTGATGCGCGCCCGCGCCATCACCATCTTCCCCGGCGGCTTCGGCACGATGGATGAACTGTTCGAGTCGCTGACCCTGATCCAGACCGGTCGTATGGAACGCGTCCCCTTCTTGCTGTTTGGCCGCGCATTCTGGGAAAAGGTCATCAACTGGGAAGCTTTGGCGGACGCTGGCACCATTTCGGACGAAGACCTGGACCTTTTCCGTTTCGTCGACACGGCACAAGAGGCGGTCGGGATCATCGAAAACTGGGAACCCGCCCCGCCCCGCGACGAAATCCCGGGGCGCTGACGGATGACGGCGCCAAAGACCGGAGAAATGCTTCACCTGCGCGGGAATGCCCTGAAAATGGGCGAGCCGGTGGCGCTGCCGCTGACGCAAAGCAGCATGTTCCACTTGCCGGGCCCGCCGGATGGTCACGCGACCTACGGACGCGTCGACAATCCAACATGGGTACATCTTGAGAACGTGCTGGCACATCTGGAAGACGCGCCCTGCCTCAGCTTTCCGTCCGGCATGGCGGCAATATCAGCGGCGTTGTTTGCGACCGTGCAAGCCGGATCGCGCCTGCTGATCCCATCGGACGGATATTACGTCACGCGCCTGCTGGCGGACAGGTTCCTCTCACGCCTTGGCGTGAAGATCGAGGAACGTCCCACCACCGCCTTTGCCGAAGGCGGCTTTGACGGGTTCGATGTGGTCTTTGTCGAAAGCCCTTCGAACCCCGGACTGGACATGATCAATCTGGCAGCCGTAGCCGGACATGTGCGCACCGCCGGGGGGCTGACCATTGCCGACAATACGACCCTGACACCATTGGGCCAGCGCCCGCTGGATCTGGGCATCGACGTCGTCGTGTCTTCGGACACCAAGGCGATGGGTGGGCATTCCGACATGCTGATGGGCCATGTGGCCAGCCGCGACGCCAAGATCATGGAGCGGGTCGAGGAATGGCGGAAGATCTCCGGCTCGATCCCCGGACCTCATGAGGCATGGCTGTTGCACCGCGGGCTGGAAACGCTGGACGTGCGGTTCGACCGCATGTGCGCGTCGGCACAGGTTCTGGCAGAACGGCTAGCGGCGCACCCGGCCGTGAAAAAAGTCCGTTACCTCGGTCTGCCCGATGATCCGTCATATGCACTGGCACATGCCCAAACAGCGCGGTTCGGCTTTCTGCTGTCTCTGACACTGGACAGCGAGGCCAACGCCGAATCCTTCATCAACGCCTGCCCATTGCTGCGCCCGGCCACCTCGTTCGGAGGCATCCACAGTTCGGCCGAGCGTCGCGCACGGTGGGGCGACGCCGTCGATCCTGCCTTCATCCGCCTGTCGGTCGGATGCGAGCCGGTGGAGGAACTGTGGCAGGCCATCGAGGCAAGCCTGAACGCGCTGTGATTACTTCTTGGGCTCACGCAGTTCTGTGAACACGTAGATCGGCAGCACCACGCTGGCGATCAAAGCCCCCAACCAGACCAGCAAAGTTGCAGCCAGCAGATTGGAGATGCCGCCGACGGTCAGGCCCGTCGTCACCAGATCAGTTACCAAAAGGCCTACAAAGGACACGATCAGCGCAATCCCGCCTTTCAGCGCGGGCGCTTTCTTCTCTCCCAGCTTCAGGATCAGCGGTTCGGCCACGACCTGAACAAGGGTGAATACGATCACCACGACAATGAACGAGATTGGCCGGATCGCGAAACCGGACAACAGAAGTGAGGCGATCAACAACCCGATGGCATTCCCCGCCAGAAGGGCCAGTGCGGATTTAATTCTGCGTGTCATGGGGGCTCCGTCAGAAAACAAGCTGAAATATGCATATGTTATCAGACCTGCGGGAATTTGCGAGCGGTTTCAAAAGCCTCTTCCAATCGGGGCATTGAAATCGCATGATAAAAAACATGCCCAACGATCAGACGTGACCCGCGAGAGTGAGATGAGCGACGATCCATATTCGGTCCTTGGCGTCCAGAAAGACGCAAGCGCCGCTGATATCAAGAAAGCCTACCGGCGCATTGCCAAGGATTGCCACCCGGACCTGAAACCGGGTGACGCCAAAGCCGAGGCAAAGTTCAAAGCTGCCGCAGCAGCCTATGATCTGCTGAAAGACCCCGAAACGCGGGCGCGCTATGACAATGGCGAAATTGATGCATCGGGTCAGGAGAGACCGCAGCAGCAATATTACCGCGACTATGCCGAGGCGGCAGGAAATCCCTATCGTTCAGGTGCGTCTTATGGCGACCCCGAGGATATGTCCGACATCTTTGCCGAGTTCATGCGTGGGCGTGGCGGGCGCGGCCGGCACCGCAGCCATGAATTTCACGCGCCCGGTCACAACCTGAACTATTCGCTTCAGGTCAGCTTTCTGGACGCGGTGTTCGGGGCCAGTCAGAAGTTAACCCTGCCCGATGGTGATCGAATCGAGGTCAAAATCCCCGCTGGCATCACCGATGGTCAGACCATCCGGCTGCGCGGCAAGGGTGCGCCCGGATATGGACAGGGGCCTGCGGGCGATGCGCTTGTCACCATCTCGGTCGCCAAGCATCCGGTCTTTGACCGGCAGGGCGACGACATCCACATCACTCTGCCGATCTCGATCGACGAGGCGATTCTGGGCGGCAAGGTTCCCGCCCCCACCATAGACGGTGGCGTGAACGTCAGCGTCCCGGCGGGGACCAGCAGCGGCAAGACCCTGCGCCTGCGCGGCAAGGGTGTCAAAAAGCGGGGTGCGTCCGAGCGCGGGGATCAGCTGATCGAACTGATCGTGACCCTGCCGGACAAGGTCGATGATGACCTCAGGGCCTTCATGGAAACCTGGCGTGAAACGCATCGCTACGATCCTCGCGAAGGGATACCGTCATGACCCGACACCTGACCGAAGACGAAGTGCTCGCAACTATTGCCCGCCTGACCCCGGACCGGCTGTCCGTTTATCTGGCCGCCGAAATTGTGATCCCCGAACAAACGGAGCAAGGGCTTGTCTACCAAAGCATCGACGTCGCCCGTCTGGAACTGGCCTGCGAACTGCATGATCAATACGAGATGGAGCCCGACGCGCTGTCGATGATGATTTCCCTGATCGACCAGATGCATTGTCTGCGCGCCGAACTGCGCGAGGTTCTGAATGCCGTCGATACCCAGCCCGAACCGGTGCGCCAAACCCTGATCGAGGTCATCGGGTCGGCCCGGTTTGGTCGCAGATAATCTGCGATCAGTTGTTCACAAGGTAGTCTTCCGGCACGAAAAACGTGTAATCCCGATCCGCCACGACCTCGTGGCAGTCGTGACAATAGGAAACAGCTTCTGACCGAGCGCCCATCGTGTCCCCAAAGAGCGATCCGTCCGGCATAACCATGATATAGCGCCAGTCACCGGTTTCAGGGCTGGCGCCTTTGGCCAGCTTTTCCATTACGAACATGGCACCCGGGTGCAGATTGCCGGTATCGGTCACCGTCATGCTGTCTTTGGCCAGAACAGACCCCATCGGCAACTCTTCGCCCTCTTGCAGGGTTCCGTAATTATGCGCCATGCGATTGGCGTAACTGTTCACGTAGCGCTGACCGTGTGTGGCCGAGATATAAGGCGCATCGTTGAACAGCGGCCAGCTTTGATAGTTCCGGATCAAATCCATCTGCGCAGCCGCGTACCCGCGCGCCAGACGCTTTTGCAGGGACTTATAGAACTTGCGCGCATCCTTTTTCGACAAATCCGCCGGGTTCTCGATGGCCAGATGCGCGTCTTCATCACTGGACTGAGCCGCAGAGAAGGACGGCAGGGCCGTTGCCATGATCAGGAAAACGAGGGGTTTCAAAAGCTGAATCTGGTAACGTGCAATCATACTGGATGACCCACCTGAGTTGAAAAAGGCTTGCCTTGTTTCAGCGCACCTGCGTCAGATTCGATAATAACAGGCGCAAAAAAACCTGCCACAACCGGTCCATGGCTTTCACCGCCTTGTGCACACGCGTGAACCCCCCGGGCGCCGACAAGATGAAACATAACAAATCGCGCATATAAAGAACAGGCGCGGGAACATTAATTCTCGCGACCGGCAGGGTTGCAAGGGTCAGGGTCAGGTTCCCAGACCGGCCTCGGCCTCGATCTGCTTACGGGACTTCCGCGCGCGTTCGGTCGCCGATTTCAGCTGCCCACAGGCCGCCATGATGTCCTCACCCCGCGTCTTGCGGATGGGTGAGGCGTATCCGGCCTGATAGATGATGTTGGCAAAGGCCCGAATGCGGTTGTTCGAGCTGCGCTTGTACGGCGCGCCGGGCCATTCGTTGAACGGGATCAGGTTGATCTTTGCCGGAATGTTATGGCGCTTGATGTGGTCGATCAGGCGGTGCGCGTCTTCGTCACTGTCGTTCACGCCATCCAGCATTACGTATTCGAACGTGATCCGTTCCGAGTTCGACGCGTTTGGATAGCTGGCCAGCGCCTGCAGCAACTCTTCGATGTTCCAGCGCTTGTTGATCGGCACCAGCACATCGCGCGTTTCATCCGTGGTCGCGTGGAAAGAGATCGCAAGCAGACACCCGATTTCTTCGGCAGTCCGTGCAATTTCCGGCACCACGCCGGATGTGGACAACGTGATGCGGCGGCGCGACAGGGAAATCCCTTCAGGGTCCATGGCAATCTTCATCGCATCGCGGACGTTGTCGAAGTTATACAGCGGCTCGCCCATGCCCATCAGAACGATGTTTGACAGCAGACGGGTTTCGTCCTTGGGCGCGCCGGGGACGGGCCATTCCTCAAGGTCGTCGCGGGCCATCATAATCTGACCTACAATCTCGGCCGCCGTCAGGTTTCGCACAAGTTTCTGAGTGCCCGTATGACAGAACGAACAGGTCAGCGTGCAGCCGACCTGAGACGAGATGCACAGTGTCCCCCGGTCTTCTTCGGGGATATAGACCACTTCGACCTCATGCCCGCCGGCGATGCGACACAGGTACTTGCGGGTGCCGTCTTCGGACACCTGACGGGTCACAACCTCGGGAACCTCTATGACGAAATGCTCGGCCAGTTGCGCGCGATAGGCTTTGGCCAGATTTGTCATCTCGGCAAAGTCGCGCACGCCCCACTGATAGATCCACTGCCAGATCTGGCCGGTGCGCATCTTGGCCTGCTTTTCCGGCGTCCCGTGTTCGATCAGAACCTCGCGCAAGCGGTCACGGGTCAGACCGACAAGGTTCACCTTCCCCTCGGGCAATTTGCGGGGGATGGTCATGACATCCTGAGTGATCGGCGCTTTGGGCGACATGTGGTTATCTCGAAGAATTCTGGCTTGGGATGCGCCTCTATATAGGATTGCACGCAAAGATCAAAAGGAATCGTGCGACTTAATTTGCCATGCGCAGCAATTCGTCCACGCGCGCCCGACCCAGATCAATGCGGCAGGACGTGATGGCAATCCCGGTTCCAGACCCGCCGCCATACGACGCACCTACGGCGTCACACTGCGTATCGCGATACGTGGTCCAAGCTTTTTGTGCGGCCTCAAGTGCGGGTTGCGCGGCCATGCGGCCTGTAACCTCATCCAACTCTGCTGCTGTCTGCATGGCAAAATCGTAACTGGCCTTCACTGCCATGTTTACGCGTTCTTCCATTTTCCCGACGCAAGACCCGATCTCAACCTGCGAACCCGCGTCAGAGCATTCCAGGCTGGGGTCGGCCAACGCTGCGGATGAGAATAGCAGTGCGATCAAGACGTAACGCATCATCGTTTCCACATGTGAACCCTTACATCAGGTCACAGTAGCACGTGTTTTCCGGCGTCCCAATCGCAGTTCGGTCGCAAAGACCAAGTCGATGCGACCGAAACAAGTACATTTCGCTTTCAGGGTTTCAGATCAGGCGAATACGTCAAACGCCCGGGGGAAGGATATTGCAATCCGCAGCGTCCAGGGTTTGTACGGGATCTTCCGGGCCACATTGTTCACCGGTCACAGGGTATGTTTCGGCGGTCTTTTCACACGCGCTCAGCAACATCGCGGCCATCATCAGCGCGGCAAGTGATTTGTTCAGCATTGGCAGGTTCCTTCTGAATTCCTGAACCGATTAGTTCAGAAAAAGCGGGTAGCCTGCCTTGATGCGGATCAAGTTCAGGATCGAACGTTGCGTCAAGGAAAAGACTGCATTGCGCCTTTTCACGAAAAAGCCCCGCCGGATGACGGGGCCGCATGAACTTGAAATGAGCGCTTAGTTGGTGCAGCGCTTCTCGGCGTCTTCGATCGCTGCGGTGAACCCCAGCAGCGAGAACGTGTCTTTGGTCTGAGTTCCGCGTTCTGAGCGCGCCGTCAGAACTGCTTCGGTGCCGCGCTTCATTGCTGCAACCACCTTAAGGTCTTCGCCTTCAGTTGCTGGCCAGGCCCATTCGCCCTCGGTGATCAGTTCAAACTCGGTCCCGTCGACATTCAGATTGACCGTCGATCCAGGCGCAAAGGGATAGCCGCCGGTAAACGTGACCTGCCCTTTAACCTCGGCATTGGGGCGGAAGAACACAAACAGCAGAATATCGCTGCGGCGCACCGAAACCACTCGGCCACCGCGTGTGTTGACCGTTTCCCTTGGCGCAGAAACGCTCCAGCATTCCGTCGGATCGCTTTCGACAAAAACGCTCCAGTCGGTTTTTGCCGCAACCCTGTTGGTGCTGCTTGCCTGTTGGGCCGTTGCGGTTGTTGCCATCCCGGCCATGCACAAGCCCGCAACTGCGCGGACTAGTCTTGATCCCATTTGTCCAGCCTCCTAGCCCGACCCATACCCCAAACCGATCGGACGCGCCCGCGAACCCTTATGGTCCGTCTCTCGTATGTTGCGCATTCCGATAATTGCCGACATACACACACTAACGCAGGTTTCGCCACAGGCGAAAGGGCGATTGGCAGAAATTTGCGCATAATTTCGGAGGATAACATGACGCAGCCCGTGGCAATGACAGAACTGTGGCGCGGCTCGCTGCTGGAAAGCCTGCATCTGGGCCATGCAGTGATCTGTGACGACAGTGGCCAGATCGTAAAAAGCTGGGGCGATCCGCAGGCGGTTATCTATCCGCGGTCGTCGGCCAAGATGATCCAGGCTCTGCCGCTGCTCACCTCGGGTGCTTCAGCCAGATACGGGTTGAACAGCGAACATCTGGCGTTGGCCTGCGCGTCACATAGCGGTGCCGCGACTCACACTGATCGTGTGTCGACGTGGTTGGATCATCTAGGTCTGGCCGAGCCTGACCTGCGCTGCGGCCCGCAAGAGCCGCAGGACATGGCCGCGCGGGATGGGTTGATCCTGGCCGATGATACGCCCTGCCAGATCCACAACAACTGCTCGGGCAAACATTGCGGGTTCCTTTCGGTGGCGCAGCATATGGGCGCCGGGCCGGAATATCTTGAAATCGATCACCCGGTTCAGCAGGCCTGCCTGGCGGCCTTTGAAGAAACCACAGGTGAAACCAGCCCGACCTATGGAATTGATGGGTGTTCCGCCCCAAATTTCGCGACAACACTTTCGGGTCTGGCGCGGTCGATGGCCTGGTTCGCCTCGGCGGCGGACCGATCTGGCCGGGCCAGCGATGCCGCGCGCCAACTGACCGAAGCCATGCTCGCGCATCCTGAGCTGGTTGCCGGGGAAACCCGGGCCTGTACCGAACTGATGCGCGCCATGAATGGTCGCGCTGCAATCAAAACCGGGGCCGAGGCGGTGTTTGTCGCCATCATCCCCGAGAAACGAATGGGCGTTGCGCTGAAAATCACTGATGGCACAACCCGCGCCAGTGAGTGCGCTATCGCTGCTATTCTGGTCAGCCTCGGTGTGCTGGAGGCCGATCACCCGGCCACCCGCAAGTTCATGAACGCCATTCAATACAGCCGCCGTGGGCTGGAATGCGGCGTGATCAGACCTGCACCGGGGTTTCCCGGCTAAGCCCGCTACATCTCGATCTCATGCACCTCGGCCACTTCGACCGAGCCCGAGCCATTGACGACCATTGGACAGCCTTTGGCCATTTCGGTCGCGGCATCGATGCTGTCGGCCCGAACGACGGTGAACCCCGAGGCGGGGTTGGCGCCGCCATTATCGGCAACGCCATTGTTGCTGACCGTATAGGACTGACCCACCGGGTTGCCGGGGATATCCAGCGAATCGCCCATGCCCTGAAACCAGGCACCCCATGCGGCCATGGTCGCCTCAATCTCGGCGGGGTCGGTTGGGGTTGTCCCCCCGTGATAGACAAACAAATATTGGGGCATATCGCTCCTCCCTTTTTGAAAACCTACGTGCACTGGGCCTGCAATTTGCGCAGGGACGAAGTCCAGCCCATCTCGTGATTGGCCGCTGCCTCGGCATCCGCGAGCTCGCGGTGATCCACGGTCAGTCGCGCCCCGGTTTGCGTCGCTGCAACGGAAAAGGTCACGTGGCTTTCCGCTCCGCGCTTGTCCTGATCGTCATGCCAGGCCCAGGTGAAGCCAACCGACTTCGGCGGATCAACATGGGTCACGTGACCGGACACCTTGAACTGTTTGCCCTCATCGTTCTGCATGACCGAGAACCATGGTCCGGTTCGTGAAAAGTCCAGATCATGCTCGGGCACGTGTACGCCTTCCGGCCCCCACCATCGCAACAGCTTTGCGCCGTCGCTGATCCAGGCAAACAGGGTTTCGGGGCTGACGGGAAATTCCCGTTCGAGTTTCAGGTCGGCCATGAATTCTCCTGTTCAAGTATGTCGCCCAAACGGTCGAGGCTGGCCTCCCAGAACTGCCGCTTGGAAATGGTCCATTCCGCAATCGCGCGCAGGCCATCGGGCTGGATTGAGTAAATCCGTTGAGTGCCGTTCACCCGTTGCCGCACCAGTCCGGCTTCCCGCAGAACCTTGAGATGACGAGAGATCGCGGCACCGGACATGCCCCGGCCTTCAATCAGATCACCGGCGGGCAGCTCACCTTTCTCCATCAGTTGTTCAACGATCGAAAAGCGGGTGGCGTCGGACAGGGCAGAAAAAGCGGTCAGAAGCGTGTTCATGACCAATAATTAACACATGTGTTAAATAAAGGGAAGCCTCGATCAGATCGTGACGAATTCCGCGCGGGTATAGCCCTGCAGGTAAAGCAGCGCCGTCAGATCACCATGGTTGACGCGAACCTCGCACTGCTCAGCGACCGACGGTTTGGCGTGCAGCGCGACGCCGGTTCCGGCGCGGCTCAGCATGCCCAGATCGTTGGCCCCGTCGCCCACCGCAATAACATCGGCCTCGGCCAGGCCCAGGCGGCTGGTGACCTGCTCCAGGGCTTCAATCTTGGCCTGACGCCCCAGGATGGGGTGCTGGACTTTTCCGGTCAGCTTGCCGTTTTCGAACAGCAGCGTATTGGCCCGGTTTTCGTCAAAGCCCAACAGCTCAGAGACCCGTGCGGTGAAGGCGGTGAACCCGCCAGAGACCAGCGCTGCATAACCGCCATTTGTCCGCATCGTGCCCAACAAGGTCTTACCACCGGGCATCAGCGTAATGCGCTCATCCAGAACTTTCTCGATGACGCCGACATCAAGACCTTTCAGAAGGTCGACCCGTTCCGTCAGCGCGCCTTCGAAATCCAGTTCGCCGTTCATGGCCCGAGCCGTGATATCCTTGACCCGTTCGCCGACACCCGCCTCATCCGCCAGTTCGTCAATGCACTCCTGCTGGATCATGGTGCTGTCCATGTCCGCCAGCAGCATCCTTTTGCGCCGTCCTTCCGCCGGCTGCACGATCAGATCAACCCCCATCTGCTGCAAATCCGCCCAGACGTCCCAGCGATTTCCGGGCATCTCTGACAGCGGGAATTCCGCCGCCTCATCCGGGCTGAGCCACAGAATATCGCCACCGCCCCAGGCATTTCGCAACGACTCGACCAAAGCCAGGTCCAGCGTCCGTGTCTCGGGGCTGGTCAGCAGAGTGGCAATGTACATATTCGATCTCCTGCAAGCTCACCTGCGAAGAATCGCGGGTACAGTATTTTGGCCAGAGGCCGTTGCGAAAACACGCCCCGCTGGGTCAGGTCGTGCCCGCCCGTCACCCGACAGGTGCCTTAAGTTCCACGCGTCCCTGATCCGTCAGCAACCAGCATCTTCGACCTTCGAACACCGCGACACTCACGCTTTTTCCATAGCCCGCGCCGCTGTCCAGATTGACCCGGTTTCCGTAATGGGTCGCCCTGTCTACCGGTGTGTGGCCATGCACAATCAGCTTTGAATACGCCTTCTTGTGCGCATGAAAGGCCTGTCTGATCCAGACCAGATCGTTTTCGTTCTGATCGCTCAGCGACACGCCGGGGCGGACGCCGGCATGCACGAAAGCAACCTGTTGGGTCTGGTACATGGCAAGAAGACCACGCAGGAAATTCACATGCGACTTCGGAACCGCCGCACGGGCCATTGCGTGCAGGTCTTCAAGCCGGATGCGATCCTCGAACTCCACTCCGTAGCTGCGCAAGGTCTCGATACCGCCAAGGCGCTCGTGCAGCCAGTGGTACCCGACCAGCAGATGGGGGTCGTGGCGGGGAACATCCTCCATGAACCAGGCAAACATGCGATCGTGATTGCCCAGCAGCGTGATCCAGTCCCGGCCTTCACCGCGGCCCGCAATGAGCCTTTCGATCACACCCCGACTGTCCCGGCCGCGATCGACATAGTCCCCCAGAAACACGATGCGCGCATCCGGCCCGCCATCGCGCTCGACCAGTTGCATCGCCCGTTCAAACTCGGCCACTTGCCCATGCAGATCGCCGACTGCGTAAACTGGCATTGTCATTGGTATCCTCCGGTGACGACCACAGGGAACGTTCTGGCGCAATTGACGACTTTCATAAAGCCGATACCCGCAAGGATGCACCTGCGGGTATCCGAGCGTCTCAGATTCTCAACAGGCTTCAGGCCACATCAAATTCCAGCGGCTTGATCTGCGTGAACAATCCGGTCTCCGCCAGTTTGGCCCGTGCCTCGGCCGGGACGGGTTCGTCAACATAGAGCAAGGCGATCGCCTCGCCGCCAGCTTCGGACCGGCCGAGCGTAAAGTTCGCGATGTTCACACCATGCTCTCCCATGGTCTGTCCTAGCGTACCGATGATGCCCGGAACGTCCTCGTTGGTGGTATAGAGCATGTGCGACCCGATCTCGGCATCGATATTGATGCCCTTGATCTGGATAAATCGCGGCTTGCCGTCGCTGAACACGGTTCCGCCGATCGAGCGTTCGCGCTTTTCCGTGACGACAGTCACCTTGATATACCCGTCAAAAGCACCCGATTTGTCCTGATTGGTGGTCGAGATCTTGATACCACGCTCTTTGGCAACCACAGGTGCCGACACCATGTTCACCTCAGGGTTGAACTTCTTCATGATCCCAGCGATCACCGAACAGTTCAGCGCCGCCAGGTTCATTTCCGCCGCGACACCATCGTAAAGGATGTTGATCGCTTTGATCGGTTCATCCGTCATCTGGCCAATGAAGCTGCCCAAATGACCCGCCAGCTTGATCCACGGTCCCATGATCTTGGCCTCTTCGGCGGTGACGCTGGGCATGTTCAGCGCGTTCTCGACCGCACCTGTCAGCAGGTAGTTCGAGATCTGCTCGGCCACCTGAAGCGCGACGTTTTCCTGAGCCTCTGTCGTCGCCGCCCCAAGGTGCGGTGTGCAGACCACGTTGGGCAGGTTGAACAATGGATTGTCTTTCGCAGGCTCGGCACTGAACACATCGAACGCGGCCCCGGCGACGTGACCCGACTGCAGCATTTCGGCCAGCGCCTCTTCGTCGACCAGACCACCTCGGGCACAGTTGATGATGCGTACCCCCTTCTTGGTCTTGGCCAGATTCTCGCGGCTCAGGATATTGCGTGTCTGGTCGGTCAGCGGCACGTGCAGAGTAATGAAATCCGCGCGGGCCAGCAGCTGATCCAGGTCGACCTTTTCGACTCCTATCGCGTCGGCTTTTTCCTCGCTCAGATAGGGGTCATAAGCGATGACCTTCATTTTCAACCCATGCGCGCGCTCGCAGACGATGCCGCCGATATTGCCCGCACCGATTACGCCCAGGGTCTTGTTGGTCAGCTCGATCCCCATGAACTTGGACTTTTCCCACTTGCCCGCATGGGTCGAGGTGCTGGCCTCGGGAATTTGCCGTGCCACGGCGAACATCATCGCAATCGCATGTTCTGCGGTGGTGATCATGTTGCCGAAAGGCGTGTTCATCACGATCACGCCCTTTTTCGAGGCCGCTTCCTTGTCGATATTGTCGGTCCCGATCCCGGCGCGGCCGATGACTTTCAGCTTGTCCGCCTTCTCCAGAATTGTCGGTGTGACCTTGGTGGCCGACCGGATGGCAAGACCGTCATATTGGCCAATCACCTCGGCCAGTTTGTCTTTGTCCTTGCCCAGGTCAGGCATGAAATCCACGTCGATGCCGCGATCACGGAAGATCTGCACGGCGGTTTCGCTGAGTTTGTCAGAGACGAGTACTTTGGGAGCCATATTCTCTGGTCCTTGAATTGTATTGGATGTCCGGGCCGGATATGGCCCGGTGAATAAGATCAGGCGGCTTCAGATTGCGCCACGATTTCAGCCTCGAAGGCCCACGCCAGCCAAGGCAGCATCGCCTCGATATCCGAGGTTTCAACCGTGCCGCCGCACCAGATGCGCAGGCCCGCAGGCGCGTCGCGATAGGCCCCGATGTCCAGCGCGATATTCTCGGCTTCAAGCCGCTTGGCCACGGCCTTGGCGAAACCCGCTCCGTCCTGAATGCGCGCGTCGGTGAACTTCAGACAGACCGAAGTATTCGACTGCGTCGCCGCATCCTCGGCCAGATTGGCAATCCAGTCATTCTGTTTGCAGAACGCGTGCACCGCACCGGCATTGGCATCCGCACGGGCCATCAGCCCCTGCAACCCGCCGACCGAGCGCGCCCAGTCCAGCGCGAACAGGTAATCCTCGACCGCCAGCATCGACGGCGTGTTGATCGTGGCGCCGGTAAAGATGCCCTCGATCAGCTTGCCACCCTTGGTCAGGCGGAAAATCTTGGGCAGAGGCCAGGCCGGCGTGTAGTTTTCCAGCCGCTCCACAGCGCGAGGGCTCAGGATCAGCATACCGTGCGCCGCCTCACCGCCCAGCACTTTCTGCCAGCTGAAGGTGGTCACATCCAGCTTGTCCCACGGCAGGTCCATCGCGAAAGCTGCCGAAGTCGCGTCGCAGATCGTCAGGCCCTGACGGTCATCAGCAATCCAGTCGCCATTCGGAACCCGCACACCCGAAGTCGTGCCGTTCCAAGTGAACACCACATCATTGGCAAAATCGGCCGTCGCCAGATCAACAATCTGACCGTAATCCGCAGTCTTGACCTCGGCGTCGATCTTCAGCTGCTTGACCACATCGGTCACCCAACCCGCGCCAAAGCTCTCCCACGCCAGCATCTCGACCTTGCGTTCGCCCAGCAGCGACCAGAGCGCCATCTCAACCGCGCCGGTGTCCGAAGCGGGAACAATGCCGATCTTGTAGTCGGCCGGAATACCCAGAATTTCGCGCGTGCCTTCAATGGCCGCCTTGAGCTTGTCCTTGCCGACAGCGGCCCGGTGCGACCGACCGAGTGCGGCATCGGCCAGCTTGTTCAGTTCGAATGTAGGGGGTTTGGCGCAGGGGCCCGAAGAAAAACGCGGGTTCGCCGGCCGCAGTTCGGGTTTGCGCACGGCGTCGCGCGGCGCCGGTTGTTCGATAGTCATCTGTATTACCCTTCCAGATACACGCCCCTCGTTGGGGAGGGGTGTCCCACGGACAGAGGTATGGTCAGTTTGCACCCGCAGCAAGCAGAAAAGACGCTTCATTGGGTGAAAACGACATCTGAAAATGGCACAAATTGGAACGCAGGTTTCCGATTGGCGAAAAACCCCGCCATTTTGCTGGCGGGGTATTATCTTTCACTCAGCGGCTTCTTCGTATTCTGACATTGGAGGGCATGTGCAGATGAGGTTTCTGTCGCCGTATGCGTTGTCGACGCGGTT